>DASVOF010000001.1:0-10749 GCA_036383495.1 Sphingobium sp.
AGCAGCTTGCGATCGACCCCCTGCTCCTCGCCCGCGACGATGAAGAAAGCGAGGATCGGGATCACCGCGCCGTTCATGGTCATGGAAACCGACATCTTGTCCAGCGGAATGCCGTCGAACAGGATCTTCATGTCGTCGATCGTGTCGATCGCCACGCCCGCCTTGCCGACGTCCCCGACGACGCGCGGATGGTCGCTGTCATAGCCGCGATGGGTCGCGAGATCGAAAGCGACGCTAAGCCCCTTCTGCCCCGCCGCCAGATTGCGGCGGTAGAAAGCGTTGGATTCCTCGGCCGTCGAGAAGCCCGCATATTGGCGGATGGTCCAGGGACGGCCCGCATACATGGATGCGCGCACGCCGCGCGTGAACGGCGCGAAACCGGGCAGGCCCGGATCGACGGCCACGTCATCGGCCGTATAAAGCGGCTTCACCGTGATCCCTTCGGGGGTCTCCCAGTTCAGGTCCTTGCCCTTCACCTCCTTGGCGGCGGCGGCGGTCCACTGATCCAGCGTCGGCTTCTCGGTCATACCTATCATCCCTTTCCTCGCCCCTTCAGGGGGAGAGGATACGCAGGCTTGTCAGCCTTGGCTGACTAGCCGGAGTTGGAGAGGGGAGCCCCCCCTCTCCGCTGCGACTAGGGTCTGCTGTGCAGCCCCAAGTCTCGCTGCCCCTCCCGCAAGCGGGAGGGGGTGGTGTTAGTGAGCGCCGTCCTTCGGCGTCTCCATGATCTCGGTCAGCACCCCGTTCATGTCCTTGGGATGCACGAAGAAGATCAACGTCCCATGCGCCCCGATGCGCGGTTCCCCGAGCACCTTCTTCCCCAATCCCTCGAACCAAGCCTTGGCTTGCATAATGTCGGGCACTTCATAGCACATATGATGCTGCCCGCCCGCCGGGTTCTTGGCGATGAAACCGTGGATCGGGCTGCTCTCGCCCAGCGGCTCGATCAGTTCGATCTGTGTGCCCGCCGTGCCATTCTCGCCCGGCGTATCGACGAAACACACCTTCACCCCCTGCGCGGGCAGGTCGAAAGGCTCGTGCGTGATCGTCGCACCCATGACATCACGATAATAAGCGATGCTCGCCTCCAGCGAAGGCGTGGCGACGCCGATATGGTTCAAGCGGCCGAGTTTCATCTCTCTTCACCTACTCCGTCACCCCAGCGAAAGCTGGGGTCTCGTGCCCAAATGTTCGACCAAGCCGCCTGAGATCCCCGCTTTCGCGGGGATGACGGACTTTAATTACAGCGGAATATTATCGTGCTTCTTCCACGGATTCTCCAGGCTCTTGTTCCGCAGCTTCCGCAGGCCCAGCGCGATCCGCTTGCGGGTCGAATGCGGCTGGATCACCTCATCGATGAAGCCCTTGCTCGCCGCGACGAACGGGTTGGCGAAGCGGTCTTCATATTCCTTGGTCCGGTCGGCGATCTCTTCGGTCGTCTTGCCACGGAAGATGATCTCCACCGCGCCCTTGGCACCCATCACCGCGATCTCGGCGGTCGGCCAGGCGTAGTTCAAATCGCCGCGCAGATGCTTGGACGCCATAACGTCATAGGCGCCGCCATAGGCCTTGCGCGTGATGACGGTGATCTTCGGCACGGTCGCTTCGGCATAGGCGAACAGCAGCTTCGCGCCATGCTTGATGATGCCCGAATGTTCCTGAGCGGTGCCCGGCAGGAAGCCCGGCACGTCGACGAAGGTCACGATCGGAATCTCGAACGCGTCGCAGAAGCGCACGAACCGCCCCGCCTTCTTGGACGAATTGATGTCGAGCACGCCGGCCAGCACCATCGGCTGGTTGGCGACGATGCCCACCGTCTTGCCCTCGACCCGGCCGAAACCGCAGATGATATTGCCCGCATGGGCCGGTTGCACTTCGAAGAAGTCGCCTTCGTCGATGACCTTCCGGATCAGCTCGTGCATGTCATAGGGCTGGTTCGCGTTGGCCGGGATCAGCGTGTCCAGGCTCTCCTCGACCCGGTCCCAGTCGTCCGCGCTGGGCCGCTCGGGCACAGGCTCGCGGTTGGACGCGGGCAGGAAGTCCACGAAATCGCGCACCGCCAGCAGCGCCTCGATATCATTCTCGAACGCCACGTCCGCCACGCCCGACTTGGTCGTGTGCGTCACCGCGCCGCCCAGTTCTTCCTGTGTCACGATCTCGTTGGTGACGGTCTTCACCACGTCCGGGCCGGTCACGAACATGAAACTCGAATCCTTCACCATGAAGATGAAGTCGGTCATCGCGGGCGAGTAGACCGCGCCGCCCGCGCACGGCCCCATGATGACGCTGATCTGCGGCACCACGCCCGACGCCAGCACGTTGCGCTGGAAAATCTCGGCATAGCCCGCGAGCGACGCCACGCCTTCCTGGATGCGCGCGCCGCCCGAGTCATTCAGGCCGATCACAGGCGCGCCGACCTTCATGGCGTTGTCCATGATCTTGCAGATCTTCATCGCGTGCCGTTCCGACACCGCGCCGCCATAGACAGTGAAGTCCTGGCTGAAGACGAAGACGAGGCGGCCGTTGATAGTGCCCGACCCGGTGACGACGCCGTCGCCCGGAATATGCTGTTCGTCCATGCCGAAGTCGACGCAGTTATGTTCGACATACATGTCGACTTCTTCGAAGCTGTCCTCGTCCAGCAGCACTTCCAGCCGCTCCCGCGCGGTCAGCTTGCCCTTGGCATGCTGCGCGTCGATGCGGCGCTGGCCACCGCCCAGGCGAGCGGCGTCGCGCTTGGCTTCCAGCTGTTCGATAATGGCGAGCTTTGACATAAAAGGCTTCTCTCCGGTGGTACACGGACGGCTATGCCAGCCCCTTTTCAGGGTTTCGCTTTTTTCGCAAATGCAAATTTGCCAATTTGCAAATCACCATTTCGCAAATTAAGGGCTTAGCATGGCTCGTGGCAATCGCATCTTCGCAGGACCTCGCTTGCGCCAGCTCCGTCTGGACCATCGCATGGACCAGGCGACAATGGCGCAGGCGCTGGGCATTTCCGTATCCTATCTTTCGCAACTTGAAAATGACGACCGCCCGTTGACCGCGAAGGTAAAGGCCGCCGTCGCCAGCGCCTTCCCGACAGATTGGGCCAGTTTCGACAGCCGGGAGGAAGAGCAGCTTCTGGGCGCCTTCACCTTCGCGCTGGCGCATCCGGAATTGCCGGGCGTCCCGATGGAACCCGAGCGGATCGAGAAGCTTCACCTGCAATTTCCGGAATTCGCCGCCCGCTATATCGACCTCTACAACGCCCATATGCGCGCCAATGAGCGCATCAACATGATCGAAGAGGCCATCGCCAACGACCACGCCGTGCAGGCCCGCCTGCCGTGGGAGGCCGCGCGGGACTGGTTTCATGAGGCGGGCAATTATGTCCACTCGCTCGACTGCCTGGCCGAAGACATGGCGGCCAGCTTCACCGCGGGACAAGTGCTCGACGAGGGCATGCTGGTCGAAGCGCTGGCGCGGCGGCACGGCATCGAAACGCTGATTGCGGACACGCCGGATTCGGCGCTGCGCTCCTATTCCTCGGTCGATCGCAGATTGTTCGTGAACGCGGCGCTGCCCACGGAGAGCCGCAAGTTCATGCTGTCGCACCAGTTGATGATGCTGGAGGGGCAGGCGGTGATCGCCGACGTCGTCAATCGCGCCGCGCTTCCGGTTGAGGGAGCCGATCGCCTGCTCGCCATCGGCCTTGGCAATTATGCGGCGGGCGCGCTGTTGATGCCCTACGCCGCGTTTCGGGAGGCGGCGCGCCAATCGCGGCACGATATCGACCGGCTCTCGCGCCGCTTCGGCGTCAGCTTCGAACAGGCGTGCCATCGCCTGTCCACCTTGCAGCGCCCCGGTCTGCGCGGCATCCCCTTCTTCTTCTGTCGGGTCGACATGGCCGGCAACATCACCAAGCGGCATAGCGCCACCCGGCTCCAGTTCGCGCGCTTCGGCGGCGCCTGTCCGCTGTGGAACGTCCATGAAGCGGTCGCCATTCCCGACCGCATCAATGTCCAGCTGGGCGAAACTCCCGACGGGGTCCGCTACGTGTCGATGGCCAAGGGGCTGGTGAAGCCATCGGGCAGCTATTCGCGCACGCCGCGCCGCTATGCCGTCGTGCTGGGTTGCGAAGTCGCGCACGCCGCGAACTTCGTCTATGCCGACGGTCTGCCGCTGGAGGTGGAAGGAGCCGCCACACCCATTGGGGTCACATGCCGCCTCTGCGCTCGCCAAAGCTGCGACCAGCGCGCCTTCCCCCCGGCCGATCGCCCGATCCGCGTCGACCCCGACAATCGGCAGATCGTGCCCTATTGGATCGGCTGACGAAGCCCAACTTGCGAAAACTGGCCCTGTCGCTCGTTGGGCCGAGGGATTAGACCGAAGCATATGAACCACGGCATTCTTGCTTCCACCGACGTGCAGGCCGCCCTCGCCAGCGACGGATTTTCCCGCATCGACGGCGCGGACATGCTGGCCCTGCTCGGCGCGGATGGTCTGGCCTGGCGGGACTTCTCGCATAGTTGGGACGATCTGGGGCCTGACCTCTACATGGCCGATGGCGGGCGCTATCGGCGGCGGCGGCATGCGACCTTCCGCCTTCACGACGGCGCCTTCACCCGTCAAGCGCACCAGCCCCATTTCCAGAGCCGCGATTATAATCGGCTGAACGGGGATGTGCAGCGCTGGTTCGAGCCGGTCGCGCCAGAGACGGCGGACAACACCATCCTGCGGTCGATCTTCGCTTTCTGCGCGCGGAGCTTCGATCCGGCTGACGCCCGGTCCTGGCATGTGGAGATGCACCAGTTCCGCATCGAGACGCAGGAAGGGCATATCGGACGGCCAACGCCCGAAGGCCTGCATCGCGACGGCGTCGACCGGGTGTTCGTGATGCTAATCGAACGGCGCAACGTGCGCGAGGGCGTCACCCGCATCGGCGCTCCGGGCGGAACGCCGCTCGGCGAATTCATGCTGACGAAACCGGGGGACACGGTGCTGATCGACGACTACCGCATCCTGCACGGCGTCACGGAAATCCACGCGGTGGACCCGGCGCTTCCTGCCTGGCGGGATGCTCTGGTGGTGACGTTTGCGGCGGAAACTTAAATAACCTCCGTTCGCCCTGAGCCTGTCGAAGGGCTCTTCTTCTTCCCGCCGCTTAGAAGGAAAGTGAAGGGCTTCGACAAGCTCAGCCCGAACGGATGTGAGTATCCTATTTCAACAGCACCAGTTCCTCCGCCATACTCGGATGCAGCGCGACCGTATCATCGAACTGCTGCTTCGTCAGGCCCGCCTTCACCGCGATCGCGGCGGCCTGAAGGATTTCCGGGGCATCGGGCCCGATCATGTGCAGACCGACGACGCGGTTCGTCGTCGCGTCCACCACCATCTTGTAGAGCGCCCGCTCGTCCCGCCCGGCGAGCACATTCTTCATCGGCCGGAAGTCGGAGGTATAGACCTTGACCGTGCCCAGCTTGTCCTTCGCCTGCGCCTCGGTCATGCCCACGCCTGCGAGCGGCGGATGGCTGAACACCGCCGACGGCACGCAGTCATAATCGACGGTGCGGGGATTATCGCCGAACACCGTGTCAGCGAAGGCGTGGCCTTCCCGGATCGCGACGGGCGTCAGTTGAATCCGGTTGGTGACGTCGCCCACCGCATAGATGCTCTCGCAGCTGGTGCGGCTATACTCATCGACCTTGATAGCGCCCGCCTCGTCCAATGCGACGCCGGCATTTTCCAGTCCCAGCCCTTCGACATGCGGATGCCGCCCTGTCGCGAACATGACCGTGTCGCAGGGGATCGGATCGCCATTGTGGAAATGCATGCAGAGCGTACCGTCCGCATTCTTCTCGATCCGCTCCATCTGCGCATTGAAGCGGAACAGGATCCCCTTCATCGTCGATATCTGGAGCAATCGGTCGCGGATCTGCTCGTCATAGCCGCGCAGCAGGGTGGCGGAGCGATTGACGATCGTCACATGGGCGCCGAACTCGTTGAAGATGCCCGCAAACTCATTGGCGATATACCCCCCGCCGACGATGACGATGCGCTTGGGCACGTCGTCCAGGTGGAAGGCTTCGTTGGAGGTGATGCCATGTTCGGCGCCTTCCACCTCGGGAATGGCGGGCCATGCGCCGGTCGCGATCAATATATGTTTCGCGCTGACTTCCCGCCCGCTCGCCAGCTTCACCGAATGGGGACCCGTGATCGTCGCCCGCTCGGGGATCAGCTCGACATTGTGGCTGGTGAGCGTGTTTTTATAGAGCCCCTCAAGCCGATCAACATCCGCCAGCACATTGTCGCGCAGCGTCCTCCATTCAAAGTCGCAATCAGGAACGTTCCATCCAAAGCGGCGGGCGTCCTTCAAATCCTCGGCGAAATGCGCGCCGTAGACCAGCAGCTTCTTTGGCACGCAGCCGCGAATGACGCAGGTGCCGCCGACCCGATATTCCTCCGCCACGGCGACCTTCGCGCCATGCGCCGCCGCCACGCGCGACGCGCGCACGCCGCCCGAACCTGCGCCTATGACGAAAAGGTCGAAATCATAATCGCTCATGCCTGCCTCCGCTAGGATGAGCCGCGATATGGCGGCCTCCCAGCGAAGTTACAAAGACTTTTGCGTTTTTTCAGGCCCCGCCCAGCGCCAGGTCGATCAGCGCCATGGTGGAAGGATCGAAGCCCCTGGGCCCTTCGGCCTCGATCGATTTCGCGATCTCCTTGCCCAGTTCGACGCCGAACTGGTCGAAGGGATTGATGCCCATCAGCACCGCATTGGCGAAGGTCCGTTGCTCATAGAAGGCGATCAACGCGCCCAGCGCCTCGGGCGTGACGTCATCCAGAAGGATCGTCGTCGAAGGCCGATTGCCCGGATAGGCCCGCGCCGGATCGGCGTCATTATCCTTGCCCCGCAACAACGCAGCGCCCTGCGCGAAGCAGTTGACCAGCAAGGCCCGGTGATGCGCCGGGTCCAGCGCATGGCCGGGCTCAATCGAAGCGATGAACTCGACCGGGGTCAGGATCGTGCCCTGATGCAGCAGCTGAAAAACGGCATGTTGCGCGTCAGTGCCGACGCCGCCCCAGGTGATCGGAGCGGTGGGACCATCCACCGGCTGACCGTCGCGCGTCACGCTCTTGCCGTTGCTCTCCATTTCCAGCTGCTGGAGATAGGAAGGCAGCAACCGCAGCCGCTCGTCATAGGCGAACAGCGCCCGCGTCTGGCATCCCAACACCCGCGCATAATATTGGTCGACGAAGGCGGCGATCAGCGGCGCGTTCCTGTCGGGCGCGGTCAGGCGGAAATGGCGGTCCATCGCCGCCGCGCCTTCCAACAGGCTCTCAAACGCGCCCCAGCCCAGCGCCAGCGCGATCGGAAATCCGATCGACGACCACAGCGAATAGCGGCCGCCCACGCTCTCGGCGAACGGCAGGATGCGGGTTTCATCCACGCCCCATTCGATCGCCTTGTCCGGCGACGCCGTCAGTGCGACCACCCGGCCATAGGGGTCCTCCACGCCGGCCTCGACCAGCCAGTTGATCGCGCTCGCCGCGTTCAGCATGGTTTCGGTGGTGGTGAATGTCTTGGACGCCACCGCGATCAGCGTCGTCTGCGGATCGAAGCGCGAGATAGCCCGTTCCAGCGCCGTGCCGTCGACATTCGACACGATCGCCACATCATAGCGCGAACCGTCGCCGCCCAGCGCGTCGATGACGAGATCCGGACCCAGCGCCGATCCTCCAATGCCGATGTGCAGGATATGGCGGATCGGCCCCAAAGCCTCCCCCTCGATCGCGTCGATCAACGCCCGCATCCGCGCATGCAGCATCTTGGCTCGCGAAACGCTTTCCGCATTGCCTTCGCCCCGTTCGGCGGTGTGTTCGACGGCGCGGCCTTCGCTATTGTTGATCGGCTCGCCCGCAAACAGCGCGTCCCGCCGCGCCGCAAAGCCTCTTTCCTCGGCCAGCTTCACGAAGGCCTCCAGCAACTCGCTCGTCAGATGCGTCTTCGACCAGTCGAAACGGATCGGCCCCTGCGTCAGCGTGAACTTCGTCAGCCGGTCCGGGTCCACCGTGAAGATCGTCTTGAGGTCGGCCTGGGGAAGCGCCGCGATGGCCTCCAGTTCAGGGCTGGACATGGGCAGATAAATCCTTTTTGCCGTTGGTCGGTATCGACGCTGCACCGGTCGATTCTCCCTCCTCTTAGCCAAGGGCGTGCGCCATTGCACCGGCCCGCGCGCTTGACGGCGGCTTTCCCAGGCAGCAAAAGCCGCAGCGGCCTGTTTTCCGGGCAAATCGAAGGACTAGACGAGCTGGCATGAACGCAAAATCCGAAACGCGGGACTTCCTCTGGTTTCTCGCAAAGCTGGCGGTGTTCGTCTTCGTCCTGCGCAGCTTCATCGTCTCGCCCTTCAATATCCCGTCGGAATCGATGCAGCCGCGCCTATTGATCGGCGACTATCTGCTGGTCGCCAAATGGCCCTATGGCTATTCGCGCTATTCACTGCCCTTCAACATCCCGTTGATCCCAGGGCGCGTCTTCGCCTCCACGCCGGATCGGGGCGACGTCGTCGTGTTCAAGGCGCCGCCGAACCAGAAGAATGACTATATCAAGCGCGTCATCGGCCTGCCCGGCGACATGATCTCGGTCCGGAGCGGCGTCGTCTACCTCAATGGCCAGGCTATCCCGCGCCAGCGTGTCGCCGACCTGGTGATCCCGGTCACGCCCAACATGCTGGACGCCGCGGACAAGGAAGGCAGTCCCTCGCCCTGCTACCGCCCGAAGTTCGAGGAAGATGCGCCCGGCCGCGGCCTTGAGTGCCGTTATCCGCAATATCGCGAAACCCTGCCCGGCGGCAAAAGCTACAATGTCCTGGACCTCGTGCCCGACGGCGCGGCCGACGACCGCGACACCGTGCTCGTGCCCGAAGGCCATCTCTTCATGATGGGCGACAATCGCGATCGCAGCGCCGACAGCCGTTTCCCGGCGGCGGAAGGCGGCGGCATCGGCCTCGTCCCGCAGGAAAATCTGGTGGGCAAGGCGATGATCTCCGTCTTTTCAACGGACGGCAGTGCCAACTGGCTGCTCCCCTGGACTTGGGTGTCCGCCGCGCGCTGGAACCGCATCGGGGAAGGCTTTTGACGAAGCCCGACACGGCTGGCTGGCTGGCCGAATTAATCGGCCGTCCGCCCCGGAACCCCGCATCCTATCACCAGGCGCTCACCCACGGCAGCGCTCAGGCCCACAATTATGAGCGGCTGGAGTTTCTGGGCGACCGGGTGCTCGGCCTGATCGTGGCCGAATGGGTCTATGACCGCTTCGCCGGAGAGCCGGAAGGCAAGCTGTCACGTCGGTTCAACGCTCTGGTATCGGGCGAAACCTGTGCGGCGGTGGCGCGTATGGCTGGCGTTCCCACGCACCTCGTTCTGGGCAAGCAGGCCCGCGACGATGGCGCGGCGGACAGCGACAATGTGCTGGGCGACGTCATGGAGGCGCTGATCGGCGCTCTCTATCTGGAAGCGGGACTGGACGAAGCGCGCGCTATGGTGCGCCGCCTGTGGGAAAACCGCGTCGACACGCAGGAAAGCGCGCCCAAGCATCCCAAGTCCACGCTACAGGAATGGGCCGCCGCCAACAGGCGCAAGCCGCCGGAATATATGCTGACGGATCGATCCGGGCCGCACCATGCGCTGCGCTTTACCGTGACAGTGAGCATCAAGGGCGCGGGCGAAGCGAGCGCGACGGGCGCTTCCAAGCAGGAAGCGGAGACGGCTGCGGCGAAGGCGTTGCTGGAAAAGCTGGAGGGGTAAGCCCCCCACCTCCGTTCGCCCTGAGCCTGTCGAAGGGCTTTACTTTCTTCTGAGCGACCGTGCCCTTCTGGACCTACATGCTCCACTGCGCCGACCGCAGCTTCTACACCGGCCACACGGACGACCTGCAAACCCGCATCGCACAGCATGAAGCAGGCACAATCCCCGGCCACACCCAAAACCGCCGCCCGATAAAACTGGTCTGGTCGCAACAGTTCGGAACACGTATGGAGGCGCTGGAAGCCGAACGGCAGATCAAAGGCTGGAGCCGCGCCAAGAAACTCGCTCTCATCCGCGAGGATTGGAAGCTCATCTCCGCCTTGGCGCGATCGACCAAAGAACAGTAAAGCCCTTCGACAGGCTCAGGGCGAACGGAGTTAGTTTGACAATAAATCTTGAATCCCAACGCTGCGGCGTCATCGCCATCGTCGGCGCGCCCAACGCAGGCAAATCGACGCTGGTAAACGCGCTCGTCGGCCAGAAGGTGGCGATCACCAGCCCCAAGGCGCAGACCACGCGCACCCGCGTCATGGGCGTAGCGATCGAAGGCGAGGCGCAACTCGTCCTCGTTGACACGCCCGGCATCTTCGCACCCAAGCGCCGGCTCGATCGCGCCATGGTGCAGGCCGCATGGGGCGGCGCGCAGGGCGCCGATCTCATCGCCCTGATCGTCGATGGCAAGGCCGGGCTCGGCGCCAAGATGGAGCCGATCATCGAAGCGCTGGCGGCCCGCAGCGAACGGAAATGGCTGATCCTCAACAAGGTCGACATCGCCATCAAGGAGAAGCTGCTGGTCCATACCCAGCGCCTTTACGAACGGCTCGACATTGAGGAGACCTTCTTCGTCAGCGCCTCAACCGGCGACGGCCTGCCCGAACTCAAGAGCGCCTTCGCCAACGCGATGCCCGAAAGCCCCTGGCACTTCCCCGAAGACCAGGTGTCCGACGCCACCGACCG
>DASVOF010000002.1:0-33163 GCA_036383495.1 Sphingobium sp.
GAATTTTCGAGAGCATGAACGCGATGTGCTCGGGTGTCATCTGGTCGAAGATGGCGGTCTTCACCGCCGCGGGTGTCACGCAGTTGACGCGGACTCCGGTGTCGGCCAGTTCCTTGCCCAGCGACTTGGTGAGGCCGATCACCGCCGCCTTGGTCGCCGAATAGGCGCTGGCATTGGGATTGCCTTCCTTGCCCGCGACCGACGCCACGTTGACGATCCGGCCATAGCCGTTCTCCAGCATGAAGGGCACGACCTCGCGGTTGCAGTAGAACAGGCCGTTGAGGTTGATGTCCACAACCCGCTGCCAGCTGTCGACCGGATATTCCCACACGGTCGCAGTCGCGCCGGTGATGCCTGCCGAACAGATGAGAATGTCGACCCGGCCCAGCGCGGCGGCCGTTTCCTTCGCAGCGGCGGCGACGGCGGCCTGATCGCTGACGTCGAGCGCCACGACATGGGTCGCGCCGACTTCTTGCCTAGCGGCGGCCAACGCGTCGGGGTTCAGGTCCCACAGCGCCACCTTGCCGCCCTCGGCTACGATCCGCGTCGCGGCCAGCTTGCCCAGACCGGAAGCGCCGCCGGTGATGATGGCCGTCCGGCCCGCAAAACGTCCTGCGTAAATGCTCATCCCAACACCTCATCGCCCAGGTGACGCCATTCGACGACATTCTGCTTCTGCGAGCCCAGCTTCGCGATGCTCAGGTCCATGACGTCTCCAGCCTTGAGGTAAATGGCGTTCGGCTTCTTGCCCTCGCCCACGCCCGGAGGCGTGCCGGTGATCATCAGGTCGCCCGGATAGAGGGTGATATATTCGCTGACATAGGAGATCAGCTGCGCGACGTTGAAAATCATCGTCTTGGTGTTGCCGGTCTGCATCCGCACGCCGTTGACGTCGAGGTGCATGTCGAGATCCTGCGGATCGCCGATCTCGTCCGCCGTCACCAGCCAGGGGCCGACGGGGCAGAAGCTGTCATGCCCCTTGCCCTTGGACCACTGAGTGCCGCGCTGCTTCTGGTTGAAGCGTTCGGACACGTCGTTGACGAGGACGTAACCGGCGACCTTCGACAGCGCCTCTTCCTCGCTTACGAAGCGGCAGGTTTCGCCGATCACCACGCCCAGCTCGACTTCCCAGTCGCCGTGCGTCGAACCCTTGGGCAGCATCACCTCGTCATTCGGGCCGTTCAGCGACGACAGCGCCTTCATGAACATCATCGGCTCGGTCGGGATCGGCAGGTTGGATTCGATCGCATGGTCCTCATAGTTGAGGCCGATGGCGACGATCTTGCCGATGCCCTTGACTGGCACGCCGTAGCGCGGCTCGCCCGCGACCACGGGCAGCGAGGCCACATCGGCAGCCTTGGCGGCGGCGAGCGTCTCGATGCTGAGGTCGGAAACGACGCCCGACAGGTCGCGGATCTGGCCATCGGCATCGACGATGCCCGGCTTTTCCTGGCCACGCTGGCCAAAGCGGCAGAACTTCATGGGATTTCTCTCTTCAAGCGATCAATGGGTGTAGGGACGGTGCATCGCGATGTCGCGGTTCAGCTCGACGCCGAAGCCCGGCGCATCGAGCGCCGTGACCTTCAGGCGGCCATTTTCAGGCACCGGCTCGCCGATCAGCTGCGGGTGGAACATCGGCACTACCTCCGTCGGCCCCGGATGCATCATCAGGAACTCGGCGAAGGGCGAATTGTGGCGGGTGATGACGAAATGATAGCTGTAGACGGACGAGCCGTGCGGCACGACCATCTTGCCATGGGCGTCGGCCAGCGCGCTGATCTTCAGCAGTTCGGTCACGCCGCCGCACCAGCCGACATCGGGCTGGATGATGTCGCAGCAATCCATTTCCAGCAGCATGCGGAAGCCCCAGCGGGTCGCCTCATGTTCACCGGTTGTCACCAGCATGCCCTTGGGCACGTTGCGCTTGAGCTGCTGATAACCCCAATAATCGTCCGGGCTGATCGCTTCCTCGATCCATTTGAGGCCAAGGTCATGGGCGGCGATGGCGAGGCGGGTCGCATAGTCGACGTCGAGCGCCATCCAGCAGTCCCACATCAGCCAGAAATCATCGCCGACCTTCGAGCGCATATCGGCCAGTTCGGCGATATTCTTCTTCAGGCCCTCAACGCCTTCTGCCGGGCCGTGGTGCAGCGGCATTTTGCCGCCGATGAAGCCGAATTCCTTGGCCTTGTCGGGCCGCGCGCCGGTGGCGTAGAATTGCAGCTCGTCGCGCACCGCGCCGCCGAGCAGATGATAGACCGGCTCCTGCCGCAGCTTGCCCAGCAGATCCCACAGCGCCAGGTCGACGCCCGAAATCGCGTTCACGACCAGCCCCTTGCGCCCATAATATTGGGTCGAAAAATACATCTGATCCCAGATCTTCTCATAGTCCGTCGGCGAACGGCCTTCGAGGAAGCGGGCGAGATGCTTTTCGACGATATAGGCCGCCGGTTCACCGCCGGTCGTCACCGCGAAGCCGATGGTGCCGTCCTCCGCCTCAATCTCCACCACCAGCGTGCCCAGCACGTTGATGCCGAAGCTCTGGCGCGACTGGCGATATTCGGGATAGCGCGACATGGGCGTGGCGATGTGATCGTCGATCCAGTGGCCTTCGCCCTGGTCATGATAGTCGGCGCCGCCACCGCGCACGGTGAAGGCGCGAACATGCTTGATCTTGGGCAAGGTCACGGTCGGCACGCTTGAAACTCCCTGGGCCTGGCCGCCGCTCAATATGTGAGAGTCGGCGGCAAAAATTTCCAATATATGGTCAAACTCGCATTATGACGAGGATATTGGGAGGGGTCTGGCGCGATTGGAGAATCATGTCGGCCCCTCCTTCACCCTTGTTTTTCTCATTTTGTGGGATAGAGTGTTATTAGATGAGACAAGAAACGTCAAATCCAGAATCCGGCGAGCGAGAGGAAAAGGCGAGGGTGACGGGGTCGCAGACCCTGCAACGCGGGCTGGACCTGCTCGACCAGGTGATCGACGGGCCGGTCAAGCTTGCCGATCTTTCGGAGCGCATGGGCCTCACCCGCTCGACCGCCCACCGCTTGGCCAATGCGCTGGCGGAGCGCGGATTCCTCACCTTCCTGCCGCGCGAGGGCTATCAGCTGGGGCCCAAGCTGCTGCAACTCGGCTTCCTCGCGCAGAGCCAGGCCGACGTGGTGCAGATCGCCCGCCCCCGTCTCGAATCCCTCGCCGCCGCCAGCGAGGATACGGTGCATCTCGGCCGGCTCGACGGGGACCAGGCGCTCTATCTCGACAAGATTCCCGGCCGTCGCCGCGTCGACATCTCCAGCCGCATCGGCGATCGCCAACCTCTGACCTCCACGGGTCTGGGCAAGGCGCTGCTGCTCGACGACCCGGAGCCCGTCTGGCGCGGCCTGTTCGACGAGGATCAGGCCGCCGCGCCTCACCCCGTCGATTATGAAGTCTGGCTCAGCCGGATGAAGGATTATGCGACGCAGGGCCGCGCCTTCGACCTGGAGGAGAATGAGGACCAGATACGCTGCGTCGCCGCCCCGGTGCGCGACGCGTCGGGCGCGATCATCGCCGCCATCAGCCTGTCGAGCGCCGCCCAATATATGGACGACGACCGGATGCAGGCGTTGAGCGCCGATGTCCGCGACGCCGCGCAGAAGATCAGCGCCGACCTGGGCTGGACCCCCGGCGTCAAACCACCCCGCCGCCCGGTGCGGCGCTAAGATCATGGCCGTGGCGAACATAGCAAAATCCTCCCCTGCAAGGGGAGGGGGACCACGAAGTGGGGGAGGGGTGTCGCCCTATCGAGAGCGAAACACCCCTCCGTCTGGCCTGCGGCCAGCCACCTCCCCTTGCAGGGGAGGATAGTCCTTCGCCCACAACCCGAAATCTTTAAAGCAAGGAAGATCGACCCATGAAACTGCTTGAAGGCAAGACCGTCCTCGTCACCGGCGCATCGACCGGCATCGGCCGCGCCGCCGCCATCGGCGCGGCCCGGCACGGCGCCGACGTCGTCATCAACTACGCCAGCAGTGACGGCCCGGCGGCAAGCTGCGTCGAGGCGATCGAGGCGATCGGCCAGCGCGCCATCGCCGTGAAGGGCGACGTCGCCGATCCGCAGACCGCGCAGGATTTCGTGGCCCGCGCCGTGGACGCCTTCGGCAAGGTCGACGTGATGGTCAGCAATGCGGGCATCTGCCCCTTCCACGCCTTCCTCGACATGCCGGTCGACGTGGTGGAGCGCACCTTCCGCGTGAACCTGCACGGCGCATATTTCATGGTTCAGGCCGCCGCCCAGCAGATGGTGAAACAGGGCCATGGCGGCTCGATCGTCGCCGTCTCCTCCATCTCCGCCCTCGTCGGCGGCGAATATCAGACCCATTACACCCCGACCAAGGCGGGCGTGCACTCGCTGATGCAGTCGACCGCCATCGCGCTCGGCAAGCATGGCATCCGCTGCAACAGCGTCCTGCCCGGCACGATCCTGACCGAGATCAACAAGGACGACCTCGCCGACGTCGAGAAGCGCGAATATATGGAAAGCCGCACCCCGCTCGGCCGCCTCGGCCAGCCGGAGGACCTTGCCGGCCCCATCGTCTTCCTCGCCTCCGACATGGCGGCCTATGTCACCGGCGCGGCGCTGCTGGTCGATGGCGGCATGTTCGTGAATTTGCAATAGGATCGCTTAAAATGCCGTCATCCCCGCGAAAGCGGGGACCCATCTCCAATGCCATCCCCGAACCAGAGATTGGGAGATGGGTTCCCGCCTCCGCGGGAATGACTACCGGAAAGAAGGAACGCCACCTCCCGTGACACGACAAGTCGCCCTTTTCGTCACCTGCCTCGTCGACCTGATGCGTCCGCGCGTCGGGTTCGCCGCCATCCGCGCGCTGGAGGCGGCGGGGTGCGAGGTGGTCGTGCCGGAAGGGCAGACCTGCTGCGGCCAGCCCGCGCTCAACAGCGGCGACCGCGACCATGCCGCCGCGCTGGCGAAGCAGACGATCGAAACGCTCGAACCCTATGAGGCGATCGTCGTCCCGTCGGGCTCCTGCGCGGGGACGATCCGCTGCCACTATCCCGAAATTTTCGAGCATGACCCGCAATGGCTGCCCCGCGCGCAGGCGGTCGCGGCCAAGACGTTCGAGATCATGGCCTATCTCGATGAAGTTTGCGGCTGGAAGCCCGAAGGCGTGGCGGTCGACGCCAGGGCGACCTATCATGACAGTTGCTCCGGCTTGCGCGAACTGGGCATCAAGGCCCAGCCGCGCCGGTTGCTCAAAAATATAGACGGCCTCTCCTTCGCTCCGCTGGCGGGTGAGGAGACATGCTGCGGATTCGGCGGGACCTTCTGCGTCAAATATCCCGCCATCTCCAACGCCATCGTCGGGGAAAAGGCGGACGCCATCGACGCCACCGGCGCGGACCTGTTGCTGGCGGGCGATTTGGGCTGCCTGATGAACATGGCCGGCAAGCTCCACCGCAAAGGCAGCAAGATGCGCGCCTTTCACGCCATCGAACTCATCGCCGGCATGGGCGACGGACCCGCCATCGGGGAGGAGGAATGAGCGCCTTCACGGACCGCGCCAACGCCGCGCTCGCCGACCCGATCCTCAAGATCGCGATCGAGCGCACGACCGGCACCGCCGAAGCCAAACGCGCCGTCGCCGTCTCCGCCTTCCCCGATTTCGAGGCCGCGAGGGACCGCGCCGCCGCGATCAAGGACCATGTGGTCGCGAACCTCGGCCCCTATCTCGAACTGTTCGAGGCGAACGCCATCGCCGCCGGGGCGAAGGTCCATTGGGCCAGCACCGCCGACGAAGCCTGCAAGATCGTCATCGACATTTGCAAAGCGGCCAATGCGAAGACCGTCGCCCGCTCCAAATCCATGCTGGGCGAGGAAATCGGCCTGCCCCACGCGCTGGAGGAAGCCGGGATCGGGCGCGTTGAAACCGACCTTGCCGAACATATCATCCAGCTGGCCGACGAGCGCCCGTCGCACATCATCTGGCCCGCGATGCACAAGACGCGGGAGCAGGTGTCCGCCCTCTTCAAGGCGAAGCACCGCGCACCGCATGAGGAAGAGACCATCGCCGCCATGGCCGAAAGCGCCCGGCGCGAACTGCGCACGCAGATGCTGAGCGCGGACGTCGGCATTTCCGGCGCGAACTTCCTGATCGCGGACACCGGCGCGATCTGCACCGTCACCAATGAAGGCAATGCCGAACTCTCGCTCGTCCCGCCGCGCGTCCATATCGTGACGGCGGGTATCGAGAAGATCGTGCCTTCCATGCCCCACGCCATCCATATGCTGCGGATGCTGGCGCGGTCGGCGACCGGCGCGGCGCTGACCCAATATACGACCTTCTACACCGGCCCCAAACGCCCCGGCGACCGCGACGGGCCGGAGCAGATGCACATCGTCCTGGTCGACAATGGCCGCACGAAGATGCGCGAGGAGGGACTCGCCGAAATGCTCCGCTGCATCCGCTGCGGCGCGTGCATGAACCATTGCGTCGTGTTCCGCCAGATCGGCGGCCATGCCTATGGCGGCGCCTATCCCGGCCCGATGGGGGCGGTGTTGACCCCGGCGCTCGACGGGCTGCCGAAAAATCGCGAGCTGGCCCACGCCTGCACCCTGAACGGCAAGTGCCAGGAAGTATGCCCCGTCCGCATCCCGCTCCCCACGCTGCTGCGCGGCTGGCGCGAAAAGAGCTGGCGCGAGGGGCTGGAACCCACGTCGATGCGCGCGGGCCTCAGCCTCTGGGCCTTCGCTGCGACCCGTCCCGGCCTCTATCGCTTCGGCACCGGCATCGCCGTTCGCGCCATACGCCTACTGGGCAAGGGCGGCTGGATCAGCAAGCTGCCCCTCGCGGGCGGCTGGACCGGCCATCGCGACATGCCCAAGCCCGCCGCGCAGACCTTCATGAACCAATATAGGAAGGAGCGCGGCAAATGAGCGCGCGCGACGCCATTCTTTCCCGCCTGAAAAGCGCCGCGCCCAGCAAGGCCGAGGCCGACGCGCTGCTCGTCGCGCCGGAACGCCCGGCGGTGGACGAAAGCGCGCTGGAAGCCGAGTTCCTCGCCCGCCTCGCGCTCCCCAGCGTCAGCGCCACCCATGATGCGATCGGGAACCTGTCGGACCTCCCCTCCGCCATCGCCCGCTATCTTGAGGGACAGGGCGAACCGCTCGCCCTCTGCCTGCCGCCCGACCCGCGCCTCGAAAGCTGCGACTGGAGCGGTTTCGCGCTTCATGACAACGCCGCGCCCGACGAAGCCGCCGTCCTCGCCATCGCGAGGATGGGCGTCGCCGAAACCGGCTCGCTGATCTTCGAAACCTCACCAACCGCGCCGATGCTGCCCAATTTCCTCGCTTTGCATCATATCGTGTTGTTGGCGGCCAGCGACATCGCGCCCTATCTGGAAGACGCCCCCCTGCCCGGCGCGCAGCCCCGCGCCCATTATTGGGTCACCGGCGTTTCGGGCACCACGGATATCGAGGGAACCTATGTCCGTGGCGCGCACGGCCCGCGCTTCCTCCACGTCATCCTGCTGCGGGGATAGGGCATCCAGCCTCAGAGCGGCACACCACCCACCCCCGTTCGGGCTGAGCTTGTCGAAGCCTGGGACTGATCGAAGTCGAAGGCCCGTATGTCCTAAGGCGCTGTCAACGCCGCTCGGCAATCCTCCGCCCCAACAACTCCAACAGATTGACCGTGATTTCAATCGCCGCGTCGGGAACCCCGTCGAGCAACTCGCGCTCCAGGTCGCTCAACCGCGCCTCGATCCGCCCCGCCAGTTCCTGACCGGCGGGGGTAAAGGCGATCCGGTTCGATCGCTTGTCGTCGGGACGGGTCACCCGCTCTACCAGCCGCATCGCCTCCAACTGGTTCAGCGTCCGCACAAGCGAAGGCTGGGTGATGCCCAGTTGCTCGGCCAGGTCCGACTGGCGCGCGTCCAGCCCCATCCGCCCAAGATAGACGAGGCACCACCCCGCGCTGCTCGAAACGCGAAACTCGGCCAGCGCCTCATCCGACAGCTGTCGCCAGTTACGCGCAACCTCCGGCAACTTCCGCGCCAATCCGCTCCTGATCTCAGACCCTGACATATAACTTAGATAGCCAGCTAAATTATCAGGTCAATAGAATGCGGGTTCCGCGCCGTTCAGCCCCGCCGCTTCCCCGTGAAACCCGCCGCGCCGAACGCGCCCAATTGCATGGTCCCGGTGATCGAATCCCCGTCCACTTCCGCCTCGCACTCCAGCGCCATCGGCATCGGCAGCGTCATGTTCATCTTCCAGGTCAGCTTGTCGCCATCGACCTTGCCCTCGGATATGTCGAGCGAACCCATCATCCCCCCGAACGCGCCATGGAAGCTGTCGCCCGAACTGATGACCGTCAGCACCCCGCTCTGGTCGCCCAGCGGCGTCTTCGCCACGCAATCATAGGCCCCATCGACTTTCGCCATCGTCATTCTCCCTCTCGGCCCCTCAATCGGCCAGCGTGCCCATCTCCACCGGCAGCCCGACCGCGTCAAGCTGCGGCCGCACCAGCTTCGCATCGCCCACCACGACCCAGATCAGGCGATCGGGATTGATCGCCTCCCGCGCCGCCTTGTCGAGGGCGGCGGGCGTCATCGCGCGATAGATGGCTGGCAGCTTCTCATAGTAATCGTCAGGCCGTCCGAGCAGCCGGTTCCGCATCATCGCGCCCAGCAGATCGGAAGAGGTTTCAAAGCTCCCCGGCAGCGACAGTATCTGGTTGTTGATCGTCTGGTTGCGTTCCGCCTCGGTCGTGCCCTTGGCGGTCACGAAATCGCTGATGTCCTTGCGCGCGGCGATGATCGATTCCCCGGTCTTGTCGGTCTGGACCGGCGCATAGACCAGCAGCGGGATCGTCTCCTTGACGCCGGGGAGAGAGCTGCCCGCATAATAGGCCCATCCCTTCGTCTCGCGCAGGTCCATGATCAACCGCGATGTCGAACTGCCGCCCAGCACCTCGTTGGCGGTGACCAGCGTCACCGGATTGTCCGTCCCTTGCTTGCCCGTCAACAGGCCCGCCAGGATCATCGACTGCGGGCTCTGCGGCTTGTCCACCAGAATGATACGCGACGGCCGCATCATCCGATCCATGCGGAACAGCTTCCTGCCCTTGGCGCTCGCTGGCGCTTTCCAGTCGCCAAACCGCTTTTCCAGCACCGGCATGACCTCGGCCAGCGTCGTGTCGCCGGTGACGAAGATGGTCGCATTGTCCGGCCGCAGCCACTTGGCGTGAAAAGCCGCCAGATCTTCCCGCGTCACCGCTTTGACGCCCCGCTCCGTGCCCGATCCGGTGAACGGAATGCCATAGGGATGCGCCTGCCCGTAAAGCAGCGGGGGCAATAAGCGCTGCGCGATCGGCATCGGCTCGGTCTTTTCGGCGGCGATGCGGGTCAGCGTCTGCCCGCGCAGGCGCTCCACCTCCTGCGGCGCGAAGGCCGGGTTGCGCACGATGTCGGCCAGCAGGGCCAGCGATGCGTCCAGATTGGGCTTGAGCGCGTAGAGACCGACATTGGTCGAATCCATGCTGTTGCCCGCGCTGATCGCCGCGCCCAGCCTTTCCTGCTCCTCAGCGATCTGGATCGAGTTGCGGGTGGTCGTGCCCTCATCGAGCAACGCGGTCGTCAGCCCCGCCGTGCCCAGCTTCGCCCTGTCGTCGGCGGCGTTGCCCGCGTCGAAGGATACCGAAACGCGCACCACCGGCACCGTCGCGCGGCGCGCGAACACCACCGGAATGCCGTTAAGCAGCCTTGCCTGCTCCACGCCGGGGAAATCCAGGTCGGCCACCGGCTCGATCGGCGGCTGAGCGATTTTGGTCGGAGCGGGCGGCTGGGCCGCGACCGGCGCCGGCGCCTGAGGATCGCGGAAGAAGGCGGGCCGGCGCGTGGCGTTGCCGGCCAGCGCATTATCCTGCGCCGAACGCTCGCCCGGCGCGACCGTCAGGCGGAAAACCGGCCGCCCGAGCCATTTGCGAGCCGCCGCGCCCACCGTTTGCGGCGTCGCCGCGGCATAGGCGGCCAGGTCCTTCCTGTATTTTTCCGGATCGTCCGAATAGACGGCGCCCTCGGCCAGCGTCACCGCCTTGCCGGAAAAGCCCCCGACCTTCTCAAGCCCTGAAATCGTGCCCGACACGGTCTGCGTCGCCGCGCGCAGCACCTCGTCCGCCGTCGGCCCCTTCGCCAGATAGTCGGCGAGCAGCTGATCGAGCCGCTTGCCCACCGCGACGGCGTCCTGCCCCGGCTTCACGTCCACCGTAATCTCGGCAATGCTCAGCTTTTCGAAGGGCTGGATGCTGGCCTTGACGCCGACCGCGACCTTTTCGTCCCGCACGAGGATATTGTCGAGCCGCGAGGAGCTGAGCCCGCCGAAGACCGACATGGCGAGGTCAAGCTGCGACAGATCGGCGGAATTCACCCCCGGCACGATCCAGTTGCGGTAGATGCGGGTGGCGGCGACATTGTCGTGCATCACCTTCTCGACATCCTTGTCGAGCGTCGGAACGGTGGCATCCACATCCTGCGGCGCGGGACCGGAGGCGATATTGCCGAACCAGCGCTCCACCTTCGCCCTGGCGGTCTGCGCGTCGATATCGCCCGCCAGCACCAGCACCGCATTGTTCGGGCCATAATGCGTCTTGAACCAGTTCTGCACGTCGGCAAGGCTGGCTGCGTTGAGGTCCGCCATGGAGCCGATGGTGGAATGGCGATAGGGATGGCCCTCCGGCAGCATGGCGGCCAGCTGGACATATTCCACAAGCCCATAGGGCTCATTCTCGCCCATCCGCTTTTCATTCTGCACGACGCCGCGCTGCGTATCGAGCTTGGTCTGCGTCACCGCGCCCAGCAGATGCCCCATGCGGTCGGATTCCAGGAACAGCGCCCGGTCGAGCGCGCCGGTCGGCACCGTTTCGAAATAGTTGGTGCGATCGAACCAGGTCGTGCCGTTCCAGTCGGTCGCGCCGATATCCTCAAGCCTGCCGAAGAAGGGGCCGTCGGCATTTTCCGAGCCGTAGAACATGAGATGCTCGAACAGATGGGCGAAGCCGGTTTTGCCCGCAGGCTCGAAACGCGAGCCGACATGATACCAGATCGACACGGCGACGACCGGAGCCTTGCGGTCGGTGTGCACGATGACGCGCAGTCCGTTCTTCAACCGGAACTGCTGATAGGGAATATCGACCGCCGCCACGAGGCCCGATAGCGGGGCCGGCGCCGCGACGCTGGCTTCCGCTGCGGTCGCCGACCCGGCCTGCATAAGCGGCATGAACGCGAGCGATGACAGGCCGAGCATCAGCGCCAGACGGCGCGACTTAGGAGAAAGGGTCATGAGCGCCTCATGAGAGATGGGCCCTGCGGTCGCAGGCCAGGATGCGGCGCAGCATAGCGGGGCGTTTTAGCCGCGCAATACGCATTCCGCTGGACAGTGCGGCGGCGTGCGATAGGCTGAATATCAAGGATAAAAGAGAGAGGTTTCAGCCTGATGCGCCTTTGGCCCTTTCCCCTCATACCCCTGCTCATCACCGTCGTCGCCATGCCCACCGCCGCCCTGGCGGAGGCGGCTCCGGCCATTTCCGAACAGGAGATCAGGGCCGATGTCGGCTTCCTGGCCGACGACCTGCTCGAAGGGCGGGATGCGGGGACGCGCGGCTATGATCTGGCGGCTCGCTATGTGGCGGCGCGGTTCGAGGCGCTGGGGCTGCGCCAGGCGCTTGCGGGCAGCTGGTATCAGCCTGTGACCCTGTCCGTGGCGCGGCTCGACAGGTCCGTAAAGCCATCGCTCACCATCGGGGGCAGGCGGTTTGAAAATGGCGGGGATGTCGCGATCGGCGCTTTCGGGCGCGAGCTGAAGCAGAGCATCGAAGCGCCAGCGGTGTTCGTGGGCTATGGCGTCAAGTCCGAGCGCGAGAAGATCGACGATTATGCAGGGCTAGACCTCAAAGGGAAATTTGCGGTGGCCCTGTCGGGTGCGCCGCTGGGCATGCCCAGCGAGATCGGCGCGCATCTGGCGGCGGAAAAGGCGCTGGCCGCGGAGCGGGCGGGCGCGATCGGCCTGATCACCATCCCCAGCGACGGCCAACTGGCGCGCATTCCATGGGAAAGGCTGCGCGAGAGGGTCGACGATCCCATGGTCAGCTGGCTGGAAGCGGACGGGCGCCCCTATGTTCGCACACCCGACATTCGTGGGACTGCTTACGCCAACGATGCCGCCGCCGAAGCATTGCTCGCCGGGTCCGGCCGGTCGCTTGCGATGATCCGCGCGGAGACAGCGAAGAAGGGCGGAGCGCCGCGCGGCTTCGCCCTCAAGCCCATCGTGAAGCTGGAGCGCAGCAGCACCGTCACGACGGCCGCGAGCCGCAATGTTCTGGCGGTGCTCACGGGTTCCGACCCGGCGCTGTTGCATGAATATGTGCTGCTGATGGCGCATCTCGACCATCTGGGCGTGAAGGAGAGCGCCGGGGGCAAGGACAAGATCTACAACGGCGCGATGGACAATGCCTCGGGCGTGGCGATCATGCTGGCCGTGGCGAAGGCGCTGGCGACGAGCGAGACGCGGCCCAGGCGGTCGATCCTGTTCGCGGCGGTGACGGCGGAGGAAGACGGGCTGCTGGGATCGCAGTTCCTGGCGAAGAACCCGGTGCTGCCGGTTGGCGGCAGGCTGGTCGGCGTGGTCAATCTCGACATGCCGGTCCTGACCTATGATTTCAGGGATGTCATAGCCTTTGGCGCCGAGCATTCGACGCTGGGGCCGATCGTGGCCAGGGCGGCCAAGGCATCTGGGGTAGCGCTGTCGACCGATCCGCTGCCCAATGAGGGGCTGTTCGCCCGGTCCGACCATTATCGCTTCGTGCAGGAAGGCGTGCCTTCGGTGTTCCTGATGACGGGATTTGGAGGGCCGGGGAAAGAGGCGTTCGAACGCTTCCTCAAGACCGATTATCATAAGCCTTCCGATCAGATGAGCCTGCCCTTTCACTGGGAGGCGGCGGCGAAGTTCGCGCGGGTCAACTATGCGATCGCGCGGGGGATCGCCGACGCGGCGGATGCGCCGCGCTGGTATGAGGGCGATTTCTTTGGCGATGCCTTTGCGCCGGACGCACCCAAGGCGGCGAGGCACACCGTGCTCCTGCGAAGGCAGGAGCCCAGTCCCGCCCCCTGAACTGGGTTCCTGCGTTGGCTTACGCCGCCCTTCGGGTCGCAGGAACACACAAGTTCTAAGGATATTTGCGTAGCGCCTCTTGTGTTGCTTTTATGCAACATTACATCCTGGCCAGCTTCAATATGGGGAACATGATGAACCTCGATAAATTCACTGACCGCGCCAAGGGTTTCCTCCAGTCGGCGCAGACCGTCGCGATCCGGATGAACCATCAGCGGATCAGCCCGGAGCATCTGTTGAAAGCGCTGCTGGAGGACAGTCAGGGCATGGCGTCGGGCCTCATCAAGGCGGCGGGCGGCGATGCGGGCGCGGCGCTGCGGGAGACGGATGCGGCGCTGGCCAAGGTTCCGGCGGTGTCGGGCGGGGGCGCGCAACAGACGCCGGGGCTCGACAATGACGCGGTGCGAGTTCTCGACAGCGCGGAACAGGTCGCGGCGAAGGCCGGGGACAGTTTCGTGACGGTCGAGCGGCTGTTGCTGACGCTGACTCTGGCGACCACGACGACGGCGGGCAAGGCTTTGAGCGCGGCGGGGGTGAAGGCGGAAGGCTTGAACGCCGCGATCAACAGCCTGCGGGGCGGGCGCACGGCGGATACGGCGGGCGCGGAGGATCGCTATGACGCGCTCAAGAAATTCGCCCGCGACCTCACCGAAGCGGCGCGGGCGGGCAAGCTCGATCCCGTGATCGGACGCGATGAGGAAATAAGGCGCACGATCCAGATCCTCGCCCGGCGGACCAAGAATAACCCTGTCCTGATCGGCGACCCCGGCGTGGGCAAAACCGCCATCGCCGAGGGTCTGGCACTGCGCATCGCCAATGGCGACGTGCCCGATACGCTGAAGGGCCGCAGCTTGATGGCGCTCGACATGGGGTCGCTGATCGCGGGCGCCAAATATCGCGGCGAGTTCGAGGAACGTCTGAAAGGCGTGCTCGACGAGGTGAAGGGCGCGGAAGGCCAGATCGTCCTGTTCATCGACGAGATGCACACGCTGATCGGCGCGGGCAAATCCGAAGGGGCGATGGATGCGGGCAACCTGCTGAAGCCCGCCCTCGCGCGCGGCGAACTGCACTGCATCGGCGCGACGACGCTCGATGAATATCGCAAATATGTCGAGAAGGACCCGGCGCTGCAACGGCGGTTCCAGCCGGTGTTCGTGGGCGAACCGACGGTGGAGGACACCATCTCCATCCTGCGGGGCCTCAAGGAAAAATATGAGCTGCACCATGGCGTGCGGATCACCGACGGGGCGATCGTCAGCGCGGCGACGCTGGGCAATCGCTACATCACCGACCGCTTTCTGCCGGACAAGGCCATCGACCTGATGGACGAGGCGGCGTCGCGCCTGCGCATGGAGGTGGAGAGCAAGCCCGAGGAGATCGAGACGCTGGACCGGCGGATCATCCAGCTCAAGATCGAGCGGGAGGCGCTCAAGAAGGAGACGGACAAGGCTTCGGCGGATCGGCTGGCGGCGCTGGAGACGGAACTCGCCAATCTGGAGCAGCAATCGGCCGAACTGACCGGACGCTGGCAGGCGGAGAAGGACAAGATCGCGGGCGAGGCGAAGATCAAGGAGCAGCTTGACGCCGCCCGGCTGGAACTGGAGCAGGCGCAGCGCGCGGGCGACCTGGGCCGCGCGGGCGAGCTGTCCTATGGCACGATCCCGCAGCTGGAAAAGCAGCTCGCCGAAGTGGAAAGCGCCGCAGAGGGCGCGATGCTGCGCGAGGAAGTGACGGCGGAGGATATCGCTTCGGTCGTGTCGCGCTGGACCGGCATTCCCGTCGACAAGATGATGGAAGGCGAGCGCGAGAAGCTGCTCGCCATGGAAGCGGAACTGGGCAGGCGCGTCATCGGGCAGGCCGATGCGGTGAAGGCGGTGGCGACCGCCGTGCGGCGCTCACGGGCGGGATTGCAGGACCCGAACCGGCCTTTGGGATCGTTTCTCTTCCTAGGCCCCACGGGCGTCGGCAAGACCGAGCTGACCAAGGCGCTCGCGAACTTCCTGTTCGACGACGACAGCGCGATGGTGCGCATCGACATGAGCGAGTTCATGGAGAAGCATTCGGTCGCGCGGCTGATCGGCGCGCCTCCGGGCTATGTCGGCTATGAGGAAGGCGGCGTGCTGACCGAGGCGGTGCGGCGGCGGCCCTATCAGGTCGTTCTGTTCGACGAGGTCGAGAAGGCGCATGGCGACGTGTTCAACGTGCTGCTCCAGGTGCTGGACGACGGCCGCCTGACCGACGGCCAAGGGCGAACGGTCGACTTTACCAACACGATCATCGTGCTGACGTCGAACCTGGGCAGCCAGTTCATTGCGGGACTCGCCGACGGCGATCCGGTGGAGAAGGTCGAGGATCAGGTGATGGACTTGGTCCGGGCGCATTTCCGACCGGAGTTCCTCAACCGGCTGGACGAGGTGATCCTGTTCCACCGGCTGGGCGCGGAGCATATGGGGCCGATCGTCGATATCCAGATCGGGCGGGTGCAGAAGCTGCTGAAGGATCGCAAGGTGGCGCTGGACCTGACCGACGGCGCGCGGGCCTGGCTGGGGCGGGTCGGCTATGATCCGGTCTATGGCGCGCGGCCGTTGAAGCGCGCGGTGCAGCGCTATTTGCAAGACCCGCTGGCGGACCTGATCCTGCGCGGCGAGGTTCCGGATGGATCGCGGGTGAGCGTGGATGAGGGGGATGGTGCGTTGAGGTTGGGTGTTGAATGAAGAAAGGGGGGCGGCAGTCATGACTGCCGCCCCCCTTTCTTTTCAAGCACAACTTAGAAGTTGGCGCGAACGCCCACGCGGTAAGCGCGGCCGTAAATGCCGGTGCCGCCCTGAACGGGGTTGTAGTTGTTCGCGCCATAGGTGACCGGATCGATCGGCGGCAGGTCATCGAACACATTCAGGACGTTCAGATAGAGGGTGAAATTGTCGTTGAGCTTGTAGCTGGTCGTGAGGTCGACCGTGATATAGTCATCCACGTCGCAGTCTACGAATTTCGGGGAAAGCAGGCCACAACCACCCGAAGCGCCGGGACCCTCAACATCTTCCGCCGACAGATTATAGCCGCCGAAAAATTCGGCTGTGGCCGAAACCGTCCATTTGTTCCATTCTAGCGTATTGGTCCAGCTGCCGTGCCATTCAGGCGTACCTGAGCCAGCGGTCAGGCTGAAATTGCCCAGCGTACCTTCATAGCTTTCCACGCTGCCATCGGCGAATACGGTATCGAGATTGATGATGTAGGTCGCCTCCAGCGAGCTGGTGAAGCGGACATCGCCAAAATCGAACCGACCGGTCGCCGCGAAGTCCAGACCTTCCGAACGGATGGTGTTGGCGTTAATGAGCGGTGCCTGTACGAAGGCGACGCGCGGCAGAGCGGTGGGATTTTGCGGATCCGGTGAATCCGGAATGATATTGTAACCGGCCGGGATCGGCTGACCAGAATAATAGGCCTGCAGAGCAGGGGAGAAGGGAGCCGGAATGATCGCACCCTTCTTCTTGATATTATAATAGTCGACGCTGAGCCGGATGTTCCGGGTCGGCTCGAAGATCACACCTGCTGTCCAACTCGTCGACTTTTCCGGTTCCAGATCGGGGCTGGCCAACTGCGTCTGCCCGTAGCTGCTGGAACTGAGGTAGGTGGGGCAGCTGGTGAATGTGGCCGCCGTGCAACCAAATTGTGCGAGGTAGGAAGCGGGGAAAGTCGACGCAGTGTTGTTGACAAATCCCGTCGTCGGCACCGCGTTGGCTTCGGCGAAGCTGGGGATACGGAACCCGCGCGACCAGGTGCCGCGCAGAGTCAGCGCGTCGATTGGCTTGTAGCGCAATCCCACCTTGGGCGAAAACGCGTCCTGGCCGCTGTTATAATTGTCGTAGCGGCCTGATGCATTGACTTCGAACCCTTCGAAAGCAGGCACGCTCAGTTCGACGAAGCCCGAACGGACGACCCGCTCACCCTTGGTGCCGAAGGCGTTCAGCACGAAATATCGCTCCGTTGGGCCCGCAAAATCAGCGTTCGCGCTGGGCGCATCTATCGCTTCCAGACGAATCTGGCCGCCAAAGCCAAGCTGCACCGGACCAGCAGGCAGTTCGAACAGGGTGCCGTTGAAGCTTAACTGGGCAGCATAGAGTTCGGAACTCGACTTGGTGATATTGTCCGGGGACAGATAGTCGAGCACCGACTGGCTGTTGCTCAGCGGGTTGACAAAATTATAGCTGCCGTCGGCGACGACGTTCAGCAATCGCTGAATATAGACATACCCTGTCGATGTGCGAGTGAGGTCCGTCCGCATGCCAACAATGTCAGCCGCGAAGTTCCAGTTGTCCGTGATCGGCCCGGCTATCGAAAAAGCCCCGCGATAGGTGCGGCTGAGCGTCTCATTATATTCGAGCAAGTTCGGAATACGGCCGAGGATTCGCGCCTGCATGCCCTGCGCCGCGAACGGGTTGTTCGGGTTCAGAGTGCCGTTGGTCGCGTCGCAGGTCGCCTGGGGTACTCCGTTGACCAACGGACACACAAAGACCGGCAGCGCCAGCGCAAAGGAACCAGGGGCGTTTGGCGGACCGCTATTATAGGTGCTGAAGCGAGGAAAGGCGATGCCGGCCGGGCCGTTGCCGCGGATCGTGGCAGGTTCGCCGCTATAGCTGACCTTGCTTTGCAGATAATTTGCAGTGAACGATGCCTCGATGTCGTCCGTGACAGCTACGGTCGCTTTTAGTGCGCCGCCGAAGCGTTCAATGCGCGGCGAGATGACCCCATATTGTCTGACCAGATCGCCCTGACAGACAGTCGGAGGCGCGAACGCGTTCTGATCCGAGTCAGCCAATTCGGCAGGGGTCAGCGTATAGGGCGTCTCGCCGGCGATGCAGCCTGCGGCCGGGTTGAGGAACTGATAACGGCCCAGCGGGTCATCGAGGGCGCTGAGCGAATTGGTCGGAGCGACGAAGAATGTCGTCGCGAACGAACGGCGGTCGCTCGAAGAAGTAGCGTCAGCCCAACCCTGATAGCCTGTGCTCGAAGGGTTGATCGAACCTCCGTTGGGGCCGACCTGCGGACCGCAAACGCCGTCCCGACAGATGCCGGACTGGTCCTGAGAATTGAATGGATAGGGCCGGTCGCGGTTGTACAGCGCGTTCTGACGATACCAGAAGCCGCTGGCGTAGATATTGTAGCCGTCTCGGCCAAGGTCACCCGTGCCGGCGGTCAGGCTGATGCGGTAATTTTCTCCATCACCGCGCTCGGTAATGCCAGCTTCGACCCGGCCGCCAATGCCTTTGAACTGCTTCTTGGTGATGACATTAATGACGCCCGCGATCGCGTCCGCGCCATAGGTCGATGATGCGCCGTCGCGCAGCACTTCAACCCGGTCGACGATATCGTCCGGAATGGTGTTGAGGTCCACGAAGTTGCGGGTGGCGTCGTCTGCGAGCGGATAATAAGCGGCGCGCTGGCCGTCGAAGAGCACCAAGGTCGAGCTGGTGGTCAGGCCACGCAGCGAAACGGCGGAAGCGCCCGCCGCAAACGCGCCGTTGGCCGAGAAGCTGGTGGTGAGCGCCGCCCCGTTGTTAGATGAAATGCGCTGGAGGGCTTCTTGCGTGGTTTGAATACCACGCTGTTCCAGCGACTCGGAGGTAACCACCGAGATAGGCGAGGGCGTGTTGTTCACATCCTGGCGAAGGATTGACCCCGTGACGACAATCGTTGCTTGAGGCTCATCGCCGGCATCCTGCGCAGCGGCCTCCTGCGGCGCCTGCGCGAAGGCGGGTGCGGAGAGGGTGGCAAAACCGGCGCCTGCCAATGCAAGCGCCTGCAACGCCGCGCTTCCGCGCAGCCAAGCGGTATTAGAGCTAGTCTTCACAATCCAGTCCCTTGCTCTGGAGGCGCGCAGGATGGCCTACGCGCATTGTCCTCGACGGTATGGGGAGGGGATTGGAGCCCGACAGCAGACCCTCCTCATCCGTGCTTGGGACAGTCTGCGCAGACGTTGTATCACTGTAAAGCAATGTCGACGAGTTGATTTCGATTTGATTTCCACTGTCGTAAATTTGCCACAGACGGCCGAAAAGCCCTTGAACGTTCGTTCAACAATTTTGTTACGGGGCCGCTAATAGTAGGAGAATTTTCCTGTCGTCCCGCCTTCCGCGCATGCGACAAAATTACGTTTCGTTAGAGTGACTCATCGCGCGGGCATGGGTCCGGCGAGCAGCAGCGGATCGATCCGCGCCTCGTTCCAGCGCAGGCCCCAATGGAGATGCGGGCCGGTCGCGCGGCCGGTGGAGCCGATCGCGCCGATCCCCTGCCCCTGGCGCACGTGGTCGCCGGGCTTCACGTCGATGCGGGAGAGGTGGAGGAAGGCGCTGCTGAGGCCGTGGCCATGGGCGATCATCAGCAGCCTGCCCTCCAGCGTGAAGGCATGGTCGGCGGCGAGGATCACCACGCCGTCGGCGGGCGCGACGACCGGGTCTCCGTTCAGCCCCGCTATGTCGATGCCGCCATGATAGGCGCCGGGCGCGCCCTGATAGATGCGCTGCGAGCCGAACAGGCCCGAGATGCGGCCGATGCGCGGCCAGATGAAGCGCTGCCGCCAACCCTGCGCGTCGGTGACGAGGGCGCGGGCGGCGGCGATCTGCTCCAGTTCGGGGCGGCGCAGGGCGAGGAAGGCGGCATCGTCGCGGGTGGGGCGGAGCGGCGCATCGACCCGCTCGATCCGCCAGGCGCGGGGGGCGACGGTCAAAGGATGGTCGATGATCCGGCCGTCGGCGAGGCGCGCGGTAAGGCGCGCCTGTGGCGGCGCGTCGCGATCAAAGGCGATGAGGAAGCGGCCGTCGGGATCGACCGGAACCAGTTGATCGCCGAGCCGAAGCTCAACCGTGCCGGCGGGCGTCACGCCGGTGAGGACGCCGCCCTGCACAGGCGCGCCGGACAGGGTGAGCGCAGGGACCGGAACGGAAAGCGGAGCCGCCGCGCCCGGCGCGCCGGACGCAATCGCCAGCAGCGCGAACGCCAGCGACAGCTTCACCGAAGGCCGCGCGCCTTGAGTTCGGCCTGGGCGGAAATCTCCGCGCTGGCATAGGGCTCCTGCCGGGCGATGCTCCAGTAGCGCAGGTCGTCGAGCGGGATTTTCTGGCCCGACACGGCGCAGACGACATGGTCGCCGGCCTGTAACACGCGGAAACTGTAGGCCATATAATGCAGCCGGGCCGGGCGATCGCGGTTGGACATCAGCATGGGATCAGGCGGCCTTTTCTGCTTGGCGGGCGCATCAGGAGAAAAGGTCCTGCTGCCCGCTTTCCTGGCCCTCGCGTGTTTTGCGGGGGCCACGGGATACAGGCGATATAGCCTCTGGGCGCGGCTTCTCAAGAGGGGGCGAAGCCTGTCCGCCGTCGATCGTCGCGCCGACCGGGCCGTCGGCGAAGTGCAGCGTGACGGCCCCCGCCCGCTTCGCATCGACCACCGACCGGACCAGCGCGCCGCCCGCCATCACCCGCGCGAAGCCGCGCTGGAGCGGGAGGTCGGGGTTGAGCGAGACGAACAGGCGCGACAGGCGGTCGAAGGCGGTGGCGCGATCCTCATGGACGCGCCTCAGATAATCGGGACGCAGCTTCAGCCGGTCGAGCCGTTCGGCCGCGCGGTTGAGGGTCTGGCGCAGCAGCGCGGGACGCAGCGCGCCGCCCGCCTGCGCCAGATGCCCGCGCGCGTCGGCGACGCGATGGCGCAGGCCGCTAACGAGGCCGTCGGACAGCTGGTCGAGCCGCTGGCGCTGGGGGGCGAGCAGGGTGTCGGGCGTGGGCATCAGCCGCGCCTGCATTTCCAGCCGCTCGCGCGCCTGCGCCGCGCCGCGCCGGACCGCCCGGTTCATGCGCAGCCCCTGTTCGGTCAGCATCGCGAGCAGTTCCGCCCGCACCGGCACGGCCATTTCGGCGGCGGCGGTGGGGGTGGGCGCGCGCATGTCGGCAGCGTGATCGCAAAGCGTCGTGTCTGTCTCATGCCCCACGGCGGAAATGATCGGGATCGAACATTGCGCGACGGCGCGGACGACGATCTCTTCGTTGAAGCTCCAGAGGTCCTCGATCGACCCGCCGCCGCGCGCGACGATGACCAGGTCGGGCCGGGGCAGCGGGCCGCCGGGCTTCATCTCCGAAAAACCGCGAACGGCGCGCGCGACCTGTTCCGCCGCGCCCTGCCCCTGCACCAGCACCGGCCAGAGCAGGACGTTGGTCGGGCAGCGGTCCTCCAGCCGATGGAGGATGTCGCGGATCACCGCGCCGGTGGGCGACGTCACCACGCCGATGGTGCGCGGCATGAAGGGCAGGCGGCGCTTCCGGTCGCGGTCGAACAGCCCCTCGGCGGCGAGTTTCTGCTTCAGTTTTTCGAGCAGCGCCATCAGCGCGCCCTCGCCCGCCAGCTCCATCCGATCGATCACGATCTGATATTTGGAGCGGCCCGGATAGGTGGTGAGCTTGCCGGTGGCGATCACCTCCACCCCGTCCTGCGGCGCGAAGGGCAGGCGCGCGGCTCCGCCCTTCCACATCACGCCGTCGATCACGGCGTTGTCGTCCTTCAGGCAAAGATAGATGTGGCCCGAACCGGCGCGCTTGAAGCCGGAAATCTCGCCGCGCAGGCGGACATGGCCGAAGCGGTCCTCGACCGTGCGCTTCAAAATGGCCGACAATTCGCTCACCGACAGCGGCGGCGCGTTGTCCCCTGCCCGTTCCTCCGCTAACAGGCGGCCCGACGCATCGAAACCAGCTTCAAATTCCGGGGACATGGGCGAAATGAACATCCTTCTGTTGGGCGGCGGTGGCCGCGAACATGCTCTGGCGTGGAAGCTGGCGCAATCGCCCAGCCTCAAGACGCTTTATGCAGCGCCCGGCAACCCCGGCATAGCCCAGCATGCGACGTTGGTCGACCTCGACGCCACGGATCATCGCGCGGTCGTCGATTTCTGCCTGCGCCATTCGATCGGGCTGGTGGTGATCGGGCCGGAAGCGCCGCTGGTCGATGGCTTGGCGGACAATCTGCGGGTCAAGGGCTATCCGGTATTCGGGCCGGGCAAGAAGGCCGCCCAACTGGAGGGGTCGAAGGGCTTCACCAAGGACCTGTGCAAGCGCGCGAACATCCCCACCGCCGCCTACGAGCGCGTCCACAGCAAGGATGGCGCGATCGCGGCGCTGGCCGATTTCGGCCTGCCGGTCGTGATCAAGGCGGACGGGCTGGCGGCGGGCAAGGGCGTCATCATCGCCGAAACGCGCGAGCAGGCGCTCGACGCGCTGGACGACATGTTCTCCGGCGCGTTCGGCGCGGCGGGCGCGGAAGTGGTGCTGGAAGAGTTCATGACGGGCGAGGAAGCGAGCTTCTTCGCGCTGACAGATGGGAGCGCCATCCTGCCCTTCGGCTCTGCGCAGGATCACAAGCGGGTCGGCGACGGCGACACCGGGCCGAACACCGGCGGCATGGGCGCCTACAGCCCGGCGCGGGTGCTGACGCCGCCGCTGGAAGCAGAGGTGATCGAGAAGATCATCCGGCCGACCGTGGAGACGCTAGCCGCCGAGGGAACGCCTTATTCGGGGGTGCTCTATGCGGGGCTGATGCTGACGGACGAGGGGCCCAAGCTGATCGAATATAATGCGCGCTTCGGCGATCCGGAATGCCAGGTGCTGATGATGCGTTTCGACGGCGATCTGGTCGAACTGCTGCTGAGCGTGGCCGAAGGGCGGCTTGGCGAACAGGAGCCGGTGACGCTGGCGGACCGGACCGCGCTGACCATCGTCATGGCGGCGAACGGTTATCCGGGAACGCCGGAAAAGGGCGGCGCGATCGGCGGGATCGAGGCGGCCGAGGCCGGCGGCGCGCGGGTGTTCCATGCGGGGACCGCGGAGAAGGACGGGGCGCTGGTCGCCAATGGCGGGCGCGTGCTGAACGTCACCGCGACCGGCGATACGGTGGGCGAGGCGCAAGCGGCGGCCTATAAGGCGGTGGATGCGATCGACTTTCCGACCGGCTTCTGCCGCCGCGATATCGGCTGGCGCGAGGTCGAACGCGAGGGACGCTGAGCGCCTTGCCCAAAGCCCCCTGATTTCCTTACAAAGATCAGCGAAAGACACGGAGGATCGACGAAATGCAGGAATTCTTCATGGACTATGGCCTGTGGCTGCTGATCGCGCTGCTGATCGTGATCGGCGTCGTTTTCCTGCTGGGGGGACGAAGGAAGGGTTCCGATATTCCTTCCGTCCAGGCTCCCGTGGCGGTTGAGCGCCAGGAAACTGCTCCGGTCGCGGTTGAGCGGCAGGAGGCTGCGCCGGTCGAGCCGGTCCCAGTCGTCGCCCCGACGGGGGAACCGATCCCGGCCTCGCCAGCTGTCGCATCCGCTCCGCAAACGGCGGACGACCTGCTGAAGCTGAAAGGCGTGGGGCCCAAGCTCAACCAGCTGCTGATCGAATTGGGCGTGTCCAGCTACGCCCAGATCGCAGGCTGGAGCGATGCCGACATCGCCGCAATCGACGCTAGGCTGGGCAATTTCAAGGGTCGCCCCGTGCGCGATCAATGGATCGACCAGGCGAAATATCTCGCCGCCGGCGATACCGCCGGATTCGAGGCGAAATACGGGAAGCTCTGAACATTCAGGCCCGGACCGGTTCCCCGGAGGGAACAGGCGATGGCCGCCGCTGTTCGGGCTGACAGCCCATCAGCAGCGCCGTCAGCGGGCTGCGCGCAGCGATCCGACTGCCGATGGCCAACAGCAGGACCGAGACGGCAAGCGTCGAAAGCGGCTCCGCTCCGGTTGTGATGATGAACCCCATCGCCATCGGATGCCAGAGATAGAAGAACAGGCTGTTCCGTCCGATCGCGTTGAGCGGCGCGGCGTAAATGCGCAACGCCGACAGCGTGGGCAGCAGCGAGATCAGCCCCAGGCACATGAGCAGCCGCGCGGGCACATAGGCGAGGTTGTCGCCGCTGGCCTTCAGCGCCGCCCACCAACCTATGCCGAGGCCAGCGATCAGCAGCGCCAGCCAGCGGCTGCGGCGGTCGACCCCGCGCTGCGCCATCAGCATGCCGAAGAAGAAATAGACCGGATAGCGCAAGAAGCGGCTGTCCATCGCCAACACGCCGTCCGCCACCGGTCCATGGTTGAGGCCGAACCCATACATGACCGCCAGGCTGAATGGCGTACCGATCGCCAGCAGCACCAGCGGCGGATAGGGCAGCAGACGCGTGACCATGATAAGGAAGAAGAGCACCGGCACATACCAGAGGTGAAAAGGCGGCCGCAGCAGCAGGTCGAACGGCGTCTCCCAGGTAAAGCGCCAGTGGCTGGCGACCACATAGACGGCGACCGCAATCGCCCAGGGAAGCAGCATGCGGCGGCCATAGCGCGAAAGCAGAGACAGCGCGGCATCGTCGCGGGTGCGCGTCACGTTGAGCAGATAGCCTGAAATCCCGACCATCAACGGCATGCGGAACCCCGACCCGACCCACAAGGCCAGGTGGTGCGCGCCCGTCAGTTCCATGACGTGCCCGCCCATGACGAGCAGGATCAGCACGCCCTTCAACAGGTCGATAGACGGATTTTTTCCCACAAAATCAGATATCCATGTGCCCCGCTCGGAACGCTATCGTTACTAACCTTGCCGACTGGTTAATTCGCCGGGAAATTGGCGCTTTTCATGCGCGGAAAATGCTCTACCTATAACTTTTGATGGGGATGAGGGCTCTTGAGCGACTGGAAAGGTCGCCGGCCGCGAAGGCGGCGTTGGCGCTGGCCGTCTTCTGCCTGATCGTAGGGAGCTGGACAGCCTACCGCCATTATCGCGAAAGCAGCGTTACCTTGCCGGGCAAGCGGGCGAACGCCGGGCCATGCGCGCTGTGGTTCGTCGGCAGTTCCTCCATCCATCGCTGGAGCAGCCTGGACAAGGACATGGCGCCGTGGGTCGCCCTCAATCACGGCATCGACAATGCCGCCTATGCGGACATCCTGCCCCGCTTCGCCAATAGCGCCAAGGAAGCGAAACCGGCGGCGATCATCCTCTATGCGGGCGAGAATGACATCGCCCGTGAATTACCGGTCCGCGCAACGGTCCGCAATCTGGCGCAGTTTCTGGAACTGCGCAGCGAAATGATGGGCGACGTGCCGGTGCTGGTCCTGTCGATGAAGCCCAGCCCGGGACGCTGGTCCAATTTCAAGGCGCAACAACTGTTCAACGCGGCGGCGCAGCGGCTGACGCCCCGCATGCGCGAGGCCTATTATGTCGACATCACGACGCCGCTGCTGACCAATGGGCGAACGGGCGACAATTACCGCGGCGACGGCGTGCATATGAACCCGGCGGGATACCGGATCTGGGCGAATGCGGTGCGGAAAAGACTGCACGAGATACTGCCTGCCGCAAAGCTCCAGCTGTGCGAGCGCGCGCGGCGGGGTTGATCCAAAGGCGATGCGCTGGCCGGGCGGCCAGACCCGTTATTCCCTGCCCAGCAACTCGCGCGCGCGGGGGGCGAGGCGTTCGACCGCCGCGTCGTGGATGCCCGGCGCGGTGCAGAGCAGGCCGAAGGCGGTCGGTTGAGGCCGGTTGAAGGAGAGCGCATCGCCCAGCGCGTCGGTGACGACCGCGCCCGCTTCCTGCGCGATGAGCGCGGCGGCGGCGATGTCCCATTCATTGCCCCAGCGCACGGTGGCGACGAGGTCCGCTTCGTCGGCGGCGACCATCGCCATGCGCAGCGCGATGCTGTTGGGCTTTTCCACCGCCGACAGGTCGCGGTCGTGGCGGGGCAGCTGGTCGGCGGGGACGCGCGCGCCGGGAAGGTGGATGCGGGCGCCCGCTCGCAGCGCGCGGCCGTTGCGGGTCGCGCCCTTCCCCAGTTCGGCCACCCACAATTCGTTGCGCGCGGGCGCGGCGAGGATGCCGATCCGGACCGCGCCATGTTCGACCAGCGCGACCGACACCGACCAGCCGGGCCGCCCGCGCAGATAGTCGCGCGTCCCGTCGATCGGGTCGACCACCCAGACGCGCTCAAGATCAAGCCGATGGACGGTGTCGGCGGTCTCCTCCGACAGCCAGCCGGCGGCGGGATCGATCGCGCCCAGGCTGCGGCGCAGCATATCGTCTATTTCAAGGTCGGCTTCACTGACCGGGTGGCCGGGGACCTTTTCCCACTGGCGCACGGTGGTCCGCCCGCCGGCCCAGAGCGTCAGGGCCCGGTCGGCGGCGTCCGATACCGCGGCGATCAGCGCGCGCAGGTCGATATCAGCCCCCGGCAACGGTCATCCCGTCGATGCGCAGCGTCGGCACGTTCATGCCATAGCGGAAGGTCAGGTCGTTGGCGGGGGTCAGCGCGCGGAACATCTCCTTCAAATTGCTGGCGATGGTGATTTCCGACACAGGCCTGCCGATCACCCCGTCCTTGATGAGGAAGCCCGCCGCACCCCGGCTATAGTCGCCGGTGACGCCGTTGACGCCCATGCCGATCAGTTCGGTGATGTAGAGCCCCTGGGCGATGTCGGCCATCAATTCCACAGGCGAGAGCGCGCCCGGCTCCATATGGACATTGGTGACGCTCGCGCCCGGCGCGCCGCTGCCGCCCCGGCTGGCGTGGCCGGTGGGTTCCAGCCCAAGCTGGCGGGCGGACGCGCTGTCGAGCAGCCAGCCGGTGAGCACGCCCCGGTCGATCAGCGCGGTGCGGGCGACGGGCAGCCCTTCGCCGTCGAAGGGGCGCGAGCGCAGGCCGCGCGGGCGCAGCGGATCGTCGATGATGGTGATGGCGCTGTCGAACAGTTGTTCGCCCAAAGAATCGAGCAGGAAGCTGGACCGCCGCGCGATCGCCGGGCCGACGATGCCGCCGATAAGGTGACCGAGCATGCCTGCGCCGATGCGCGGGTCGAAGATCACGGGCATGACCCCGCTTTCGATCTTGGCCGGGTTGAGCCGGGCGACAGCGCGTTCGCCGGCGCGCGCGCCGATCGCGGCGGCATCGTCCAGATCCTCAAGATAGCGGACGCTGTGGCTGGCATGGTCGCGCTGCATGTCGGACCCCGCGCCCGCGAGCACGCTCGCCCAGACGGAATGGGTGGTGCCTGCATAGGCCCCGGCGAAGCCATGGCTGGTTGCGAGCGCCAGCTGGCTGCGGCCGCTCGCCGCGCCGCCGCCTTCGCTGTTGGTGACGCCGGGGACGGCGCGCGCCGCTTCCTCCGCGATCCGCCCGCGTTCCCGCAGGGCGGCAGGTTCGGGCTCGGCGGGGTCGGCGAGGTCGAGCGCGGCGAGCGGTCCGCGCAGCAGCCGGTCCTCCGGCGCAAGCCCCGCATAGGGATCTTCCGGAGCCTCGCGCGCCATGGCGATGCAGCGGTCGACCAGCGTGCCCAGCGTCGCCGGGTTCATGTCCGACGCGGCGATGCTGGCGGAGCGACTGCCGACGAAGACGCGCAGGCCGATCTCTTCGCCTTCGGACCGCTCGACATCCTCCAGCGCGCCCAGGCGCACCGACACGGTGGTCGAGGCGTTGCAGGCATAAATGGCGTCCGCCGCGTCCGCCCCGGCCCTGCGTGCCGCCGTCACCAGATCCTGTGCGCGCGACTGGGCTTCTTCGAGGCTGAGCATAGGGGCGGGACGATCCTCAAATGGCGGGCAAGGCTCTGGCCCTTACGCGCTTGGCACGGCTGGAGCAACCTGCGCATCGAGCCAGCGCTTGAGCAGATGCCAGGCGACCGCCATGGGCGGAGGCGCGAGGAAAGGTGCGTCCGGATCACCGGCCAGCGCGGCGCGCACGCCCGCCGCATCGACCCAAAACGCATGTTCGATCTCGGTCTCGTCGAGCGTCAGCGCATCATCGTCGGCCTGCGCGATGCAGGCGATCATGAGCGATGACGGGAAGGGCCAGGGCTGGCTCATGACATAGCGGGCGGAATGGACGGTGACGCCCGCTTCCTCCTTGATCTCGCGCGCGACGGCCTCCTCTATGGTCTCGCCCGGTTCGATGAAGCCGGCGAGCGCGGAATAGCGGCCCTCCGGCCAGCTATGCTGGCGGCCAAGGAGCACGCGGCCCCGATGTTCGGCCAGCATGATGACGACCGGATCGACGCGGGGGAAATGCTCCGCATCGCAAGCGCCGCAGCGGCGCGCCCAACCCGCCTTTTCAGGCCGGGTCCGCGATCCGCAGGCGGAGCAGAAGGGATGGCGGGCGTGCCAGTGGAGCAGGCTGCGCGCCGCGCCGTAGAGGGCGACCTCCTCAGCGGGCAGTTCGGTAGCGATGGCGCGGCTACGCGCGGTGGGCGTGAAGCCCCCTTCCCCATCCTCGACCAGCCGGGCGAAGACAGGGCGCTGCCGGTCGTCCAAACCGAGCAGCACATGGTCGTCGGGTCCGGCGTCCGGGCCGACCGGCTCCATCAGCAAATGGCCGTCCGCCGTCACCGGATCGAGCCCGTCCAGGACAAGGCGGCGGGCATCGGGAGAAGCGAGAGCCTGCGCGGCCAGCCGGGGATCGGTGCGGACATGGTCCGCCCGGTCGAGCCGTCCCCCGGCATAGCCAAGCTGGTGGGGGGATGCGGTTTCATGGCCGTGCGTGATACATGCTCTCCTTCATCGCAGCCTCCGCCGCGCGGCGGAACAGGGTCGGCAGGCCCGCTTCGTCGATGCAGGCGAGCGGCCACCATTCGCCTTCGCCGGGCGGCGTAGTGTCCTGTGGCGCATGCGCGACATGGACGGTCAAGGCGAGCGAGAAATGCGTGAAGACATGCGCGACGGGGCTGTCGAGCGTTTGCCAGCGCGCGGCCAGCGGCGCTGTCGCGTTGGGCGCATCATTCCAGTCCGAAGAGGGCAGCGCGCGCATGCCGCCCAGCAGGCCCTTGTCCGGCCGACGGACCAACCAGACATGGCCGTCCGGACGCTCGATCCACCAGCTATGGCCGAGGCGATGGGGCTTCGCCTTTTTCGCCGCCTTCACCGGAAAGGCGACGGGATCGGCGGTCAGGAAGGCGGCGCAATCGGCGCGCAGCGGGCAGACGCCGCAGGCGGGGTTGCGCGCCGTGCAGATGGTCGCGCCCAGGTCCATCATGGCCTGCGCGAAGTCCCCCGCGCGGGCTTGCGGCGTGATGCGGTCGGTCGCGGCGCGGATCGCCGGGCGCGCGGCGGGCAGCGGTGTTTCGATCGCGAAGAGGCGGGCGACGACCCGCTCGACATTGGCGTCGACCACCACGGCGCGACGACCGAAGGCGATGGCGGCGACGGCGGCGGCGGTATAGGCCCCGACGCCGGGCAGGGCGCGCAGCCCCTCCTCCGTATCCGGAAAAATGCCGCCATGATCCTTCGCCACGGCGCGGGCGCAGGCAAGCAGGTTGCGGGCGCGCGCATAATAGCCAAGCCCCGCCCAGGCCGCCATGACGTCGGCGTCCTGCGCAGCGGCGAGCGCCTCCACGTCCGGCCAGCGGGTGGTGAACTTCGCGAAATAGGGGCCGACGGCGGCCACGGTCGTCTGTTGCAGCATGACTTCGGACAGCCAGACGCGATAGGGGTCGGCGGCGTTGGCTCCGGGCGGTGCGCGCCACGGCAGGCGGCGGGCGTGGACGTCATAATGCGCCAGCAGGTCTTCAGCGATTTTCCTGGTGTGGCCCTCGACGCGCATGGCCGCCCTATGCCATTAAGATGGCGATGACGGAACGCCCCCCGACGCCCAAAATAAAAAGCCGAGATGCGGCGGAGCGTCCGCGCGTCGGCGGGCCGCGCCAGATCGCCGACCTGATGCCGCAGATCGGCGCGGCGGCCTTTCGCAAGTTCGGCTTCGTCCAATCGAGCATCGTGACGCGCTGGACCGAGATAGTGGGCGCGCATTACGCCGGTATCTCCGCGCCCGAATCGATCCGCTTTCCAGTGGGGAAGAAGGCGGGCGGGACGCTGCAACTGACCGTGATGAGCGGCTATGCGCCCATGATCCAGCATGTGCTGCCCGACATTATCGATCGGGTGAACCGCTTTTTCGGCTATGCCGCGGTCGCCAAAGTCGCGATGCGGCAGGGCGAGGTTCATGCCAGTCCCGCCGAGCGCCGCCCGCCGCCGCGCAACCTGAAGCCGGTGCCGCAGGAATTGGGCGATTCGCTGCGCGATATCGGCGACCCGGAATTGCGCGCGGTGCTCGAATCGCTCGCGCAGGGGCTTGCCAATTCCAACGGCTTGCCCAAAATCCGCTGAGTTTTCACATGCCGTACAGGGGCGGCGCTTCATTGGACCATCGCATGACGAAAGTTCGGTTGCTTTTCCTCGCCCTGATCGCTCTTGCGCCCGCGGCCTTTGCAGCGTCCCGGACTGACTGGACCACGCGCGTCGCGCTGTCGCCGATCGGCGGGCATGTGCTGGGCAATCCGGCCGCGCCCACCAAGCTGGTCGAATATGTGAGCTATACGTGCAGCCACTGCGCCCATTTCGTCGGTGAGGCGAGCGCGCCGCTCAAGACCGGCTATGTGAAGGGCGGTAGAGTGAGCGTCGAGTTGCGCAACGCCGTCCGCGACAAATATGACCTGACCGCCGCGCTGCTGGCGCGGTGCGGGGGGCCGAAGCGCTTCTTCGGCAATCATGAGGCGCTGTTCGCCAATCAGGACGCCTGGATGGAGCAGCTGCAAGCCTATGACCGGGGCGCGGCCAAGCCTTCCGAAGAACTGGCGGCGCTGCGCGACATCGGGCGCAACACCGGCCTCTACGCCCTGATGGGCAAGCGCGGCTTCAAACCCGCGCAGCTCGACGGCTGCATCAACAATCCAGCGTCTATGAAGCAGATCCTGGCCATGACCGAAGAGGCGTGGAAGAAGGTGAAGATTCCCGGCACGCCATCCTTCACCATCAACGGCGCTCTGACGGGCGGATCGAGCTGGGCAAGCCTTCGCGACGCATTGCCCGCCGCCGCTCAGTGAACTAAACCCCTGATCCAGACGCCCGACCAACGGAGCCCGATAAACGTGAAAGCCTTTTCCGCACTCGCCCTGATCGCCCTTTCCCTGACGCTGTCCGCATGCGGCAAGAAGGATGAGGACGGCGTCACCGCCGCCGACCCGGTCGCCGCCGTCGCCGCGCCGGCGGGAACGAGCTGGTCCACCACCATCACCCAGACGCCCGAGGGCAATTTCGTCATGGGCAACCCGCATGCGAAGGCGACGCTGGTCGAGTTCGCATCCTACACTTGCAGCCATTGCCGCGACTTCGCCGCCGAAGCGTCGGAAGAGATCCGCAAGATCGTCGACACCGGCAAGATGAGCTATGAGCTGCGCAACTATATTCGCGATCCCATCGACATTTCCACCGCCCTGCTGGCGCGCTGCGGCGGCAAGGACGTCTTCTATCCGATCAGCGACCAGTTCTTCGCAAACCAGACCGCGATGTTCGAAAAGGCACAGTCGCTGGGCGACGCGAAATATCAGCAATTGATGAGCGCGCCGCCGGCTGCGCGGTTCGGCGGGCTGGCGGAAGCCGTCGGGCTGGTCGAGTTCGCCAAGCAGCGCGGCATCGCCGAAGATCAGGCCAAGCAGTGCCTGGCCGACGCCGCCACCGCCGAGAAGCTGGCCAAGGGCGTCGAAGCCGCGAGCCAGCAATATAAGATCGAGGGCACGCCGACCTTCGTCCTCAACGGCGCGGTGGTGGAGAATGTGGCGAACTGGGTGGCGTTGCAGCCCAAGCTTAGACAAGCGGGACTCTGACCGGGAGCAGGTTGATTGGGTCTGGGGGGGCTGACATCACCAAATCCATCGCCCGCTGACGGCGGGGCGGCGGAACGCTGCCTCATGTGTGTCCCATGCAGATAAAGCGGCTCAAGCTTTCCGGCTTCAAGAGCTTCGTCGATCCGACCGAACTGCGCATCGAGCCCGGCCTGACCGGCATTGTCGGGCCCAATGGCTGCGGCAAGTCCAACCTGCTGGAAGCCATCCGATGGGTCATGGGCGAATCCAGCGCCAGGTCGATGCGCGGCGGCGGCATGGAGGATGTGATCTTCGCCGGCACCGCCACCCGCCCGCAGCGGGACTTCGCCGAAGTGTCGTTGCAGACGATGCAGGAACAGGGCGAGCTGTTCAACGCGGTCGAGGTCGGGGCCGACGGCGAGCTGGAAGTCACGCGCCGGATCGAGCGCGGGGCGGGCAGCGCCTATCGCGCCAATGGCCGCGACGTGCGGGCGAAGGACATCGCGCTGATCTTCGCCGACGCCGCCACGGGCGCGCACAGCCCGGCGCTGGTCAGCCAGGGACGGATCGCCGCCGTCATCGCTGCGAGGCCGCAGGAACGGCGCGCGATGCTGGAGGAAGCGGCGGGCATTTCGGGGCTGCACGTCCGCCGCCGGGACGCCGAGCAGAAGCTGCGCGCGGCGGAAGCGAATCTGACGCGACTGGACGAGATATTGTCCGACATGGAGGCGCGGGCCAACAGCCTGCGGCGACAGGCCAAGGCGGCGGAGCGCTATATCCGCCTGTCAGAGCAGATCCGCGTGGCGGAAGGGCGGGTGATCTTCGCCCGTTGGCGCGAGGCGGCGGCGAGCGCGGAGGCGGCGCGCGCGGAGGCGAAGCAGGCGGAAGAGGCCGTGATCGCGGCGCAGGAAGCGCAGTCGGCGGCGGCGGTTCACGCCAATGCGGCGGTTGAAGCGCTGGCGGGCAAGCGGGCGGCGGCGCAGGCGGCCCGGGATGCCGCTAATGAGGCGGGGCATCGGCTTGCCACGTTCAGGGCGGAGCGCGATGGCGTGGTGCGACGGCTGCACGACCTGGCGCAGCAAGCGGACCGGCTGGACGAAGACCGGGCGCGTGAGGGGACGCTCGCCAATGACGCGGCGGAGGCGATAGCGCGGCTGACCAATGAGATCGCTGCGCTGAAGGCCCGGATCGGCGAGACCGAGGCGATGCGGCCTGACTTTTCGGCAAGGATCGCGCGCGCGGAGGATGCGGCGCGCGATGCCGAGCTGGAGCTGGCGAAGGCGATGGCCAGGCAGGCGGGCGAGCAGGCCGAGCTGCGCGTGGCCGAAGCGGCGCTGGCGGCGGCGCGGAGCCGG
>DASVOF010000003.1:0-2638 GCA_036383495.1 Sphingobium sp.
ATGCGAATAGGCGCCCGCCGCGCGCAGCGTCAGATGGTCGCCCAACCTGGCGGCTGCGTCGAATTCGATGCCTTTGACCGTCACCTCGGGAATATTGGCAAGATAGCTGCGCAGCGCGATCACCGCCGCACTATCGACGACGTTCGCCTGAAAATCCTTCACCCGCGTGTAATAGCCATCGATGTTGAAGGTCAGCGCGCCGGCCAGCAAGCTGGTCTTGAGGCCGATCTCATAGGTCGTGTTGCGCTCCGGCCGCACGGTCACGGTCGAAAGGATCGGGTCGCCATTCGCGTGGCCCGCCACGCCCGAGGGATAGACCGGCAGGCCCGACATGTTGATGCCGCCCGACTTCTGCCCCTTCGCCCAGCTCGCATAGGCCATCACGCCGTCGACCAGATCATAGGCGACATTGACGCGTCCCGACGCGCTGCCGTCGCCGTCATGCGCGCTATAGCTTTGCGCGCGCAGGATGCTCTGCGCTTGCGCCGACATGGGCGCGCTGCCGCCGAAGGTGCGGACATCAAAAACGCCGTCCTTCTCCTCATAGGTGTAGCGGATGCCGCCGGTCAGCGCGAGCCGCTCCACCGGCCGCCATGTCACCTCGCCGAAGACGCCCATGCTCTCGCTGCGGAAGTCGGTCCGCCCATCGGTCTGATAACCATCAAGCAGCGCGGCGTTGGACGAATTGAGCAACCAATAACTCGCCAGCGGCCCATAGATGCTGATCGGCCGCCCCGTGATCTTCTGGTGAAAATAATAAAGCCCGGCGACATATTCGATCGGCCCCGGCATATTGGAGCCGATCCGGAATTCCTGGCTATACTGGTCCTGCCGCGACGGGATATGCTGCGTCGTCTGGATATGCAGCCCGGTATAGTCGCGATCGTTCGCCGCATCCCAGTTCCAGAAGCGCCACGCGCTGATCGACGTCAACGTCGTCCCGCCAATCTTCCACTCCGCGATCGCCGACACGCCGCCCTCGTCGGTATCCACGCCCAGCGGCGCGTCATTGTCCGTCACCCGGTCATAGGGATTGAGGCTCGGCGGCGCATAGGGCCCGCCCGGCGCATTGGCCGCCAGCGCCGCATAGCGTTGCGCCACCGGCTTCATCGTCGGCGCGACCCGCACGAAAACCTGCGCGCAGCAGTTATTCTTGAAGTTCGCCCAATCCCCGATGACCCGCAGCGAGAAATCCGGCGAAGGCTGGAACAGCAGCTGCCCCCGGATCGCGTCGTTATGAATATTATTCTGCTGCTCGTCCCGCCGGACGTTGCGGATATAGCCGTCCTGCCGCGTCACCGATCCCGACAGGCGGAACGCCAATACATCGCCCACCATCGGCCCCGTCACCGCCGCCTTCGCCTGCACAAAGTCGCGGCTGCCGTAGGAAAGCTCTCCCTCCGCCCCGAAATCGAAGCTCGGCTTCTTGGTCGTGATGCTGATCGCGCCCGCCGTCGTATTCTTGCCGAACAGCGTGCCCTGCGGCCCGCGCAGCACCTCGACCCGCTCGACATCGGTAAAGTCGAACGCCGCCGTCGCCGGCCGCGCATGATAGACCCCGTCGACATAGAATCCGACGCCCGGCTCCAGCCCGTCATTGGCCTGGCTGACCGCGACCACGCTCGATCCCAGCCCGCGAATGGTGAAGGCGGTGTTGCGCGGATTGGCCGACGAGTAATTGAGCGCCGGGACAAGCTGGCTCAGCTGGTTGGTGTTGACCGTATAGGTCCGCGTCAGTTCATCGCCGCTCACGACGCTCAAAGCCGCCGGCACGTCCTGCGCATCCTCCTCGCGCAGCCGCGCCGTGACGATGATCGCTCCCTCCGCCGCGCCTTCCGCTTCGGGCGTTTGCGCCGAGGCTACAGCCGGAAAAATCCCGCAAACCAGCAACGCCGCCAGCGCCGCACGCGAACCATGATGCATGTCTTCCCCCTTTTCGTTGGGAAAGGCCCGTACACATCCCGCCGGCGATTCGCTATATACAATCGTATATAGCATGCGATGCTCAAACACCGTGCTCCTGCGAAGGCAGGAGCCCAGTTCAGACGGCGGGATTGGGCTCCTGCCTGCGCAGGAGCACATGAAAGATACCGGTTACGCCCCCTGCGCCGGCAGCGGCTCGCCCCGCAGTTGCTCCGCCATCTCGGGCCACAGCGCACCTCCCGCGCCCACCGCCGCCGCCTGCATCGCTCGATACCGCGCCAACACGCCCAGCCCGAACTCAGTCACCGCCGCGCCTTCGGTCGACGTCGCCACCACCGGCGCGGTCCAGCAGCGGTTCATCACATCGACCAGCATCCAGCACCGCCGATAGCTCATCTTCAGCTTGCGCCCGGCGGCGGATATCGACCCCTCGCTGGCGATGGCGTCGAGCAGGTCGGCCTTGCCCGGCCCCATCGCGATCTCATCGCCACAATAGATCTGGATCTTGATCTTCAGCCCGGGTCCGCTCATGCCGCCGCTTATGGCATGCACGGCGGCCCGAGCCAATCGCCCCGCTGTCAGGCCACGCGACGCTCCAGCACCGCGCCGATCATCTTGCGCCACACCGCCACGTCGCCCGCCTGCGCCATCTGCGCATCGGGCTCGCGCAAGGTGCTCAGGATCGCATAGGCGTCCTCGACATGGTCCTGCCAGG
>DASVOF010000004.1:0-64296 GCA_036383495.1 Sphingobium sp.
CTGTGCGACCGCCATGGCTGCGACCAGCCGGGGGACTGCCCTGCGCCCAAATCGCCCAACAGCCCAGAACGCTGGTATTTCTGCGCCGATCACGCCGGCGAATATAACCGCAACTGGGATTATTTTCAGGGGCTGGATCAGGAGGAGCGCGAACAGCGCGAGCGGGCCGAGCGCCGCGATGCGGGCGGTTATCAGAACAGCGCCTATCATAGCTGGGGCGGCCCCGGCGACGGCAGCCGGTCGCGTGATGAACTCCACGCGCTAAAGGCCCTGGAACTGGAGGATGACGCCGATTTCGACGCGGTCAAGAAAAGCTGGCGTCGTCTGGCCAAGGAATATCATCCCGACGTGAAGCCGGGCGACGCCGCCGCCGCGGTGCGGTTCCAGACGATCCAGGCCGCCTATGAAGTGCTGCGCACCGCCGAGGAGCGGCGCAGCTGGAAACCGCGCGAGACGGTGGATTGAAGGCTCATGTCCCGTCCAACTGGCGCAATGCCGTTCTGGTCTGCCGGAAATGCTCCAAAAAGCTGGACGGGGGCTTCGGCCCGGATGGCGATGACCGGCTGGCCAAGGCGTTGCGGAAACATCTTTCGTTGAAGAAGGGGCGCAAGGCCAGCGCCGGGATCGTCGAGGTGAATTGCCTTGGCGTATGTCCCAAGGGCGCGGTGACGGTCGTCAACGGCGCCGATGCGCGCGACTGGCTGCTCGTTCGTCCGGGGGCTGATCTCGATGAGTTGGCGCGGTCTCTGGACCTGAACCGTGGCCGATGAAATGGGGCTGTCAGCCAGTCTTGCTCATCGCCGCGGCATTCCGTTCGGCCGCTTCGGCCAGCGGGAAGAGTAGACGTTCCTCCTGATCCACGCGTGTCCGCAGCGCGGCCATGATCTTTCGCGTGTCGGCGCAGAATTCAGCCCATTGACGCGCGACCTTGTCGTCGTTCCAGCGATGCATATAGGTGGAAAAATCCTGCGCCAGCGTTCCCACCTGGCTTCGTAGCTGCTGCGCGGCCGTTCGGGCGGGCTTATCGGACAGGCGTTGCATGGCGGGATAGAATATGCGGTCTTCCAGGGCCAGATGAGACATGAGTTGCCGGGCGAGATGCCATCTTATCGGTCCGACGCTTTGCGGCCGGTCTTCATCCTGGACAGCCCGCAAAATCTCTTTGGCGATGGTGCTCAGTTCCTGATGCTGCCTCCGCAATTCATTGATATTCATTTATTTTTTCCTTTGTGACCCACCCCGATTGTGCCGGGTGGCGGGTTAACAAAGGGTTTCCATGGCTCGTAGAGCGCGCCGTCCGCCGCTGTCCCGGCGGCGGACGGCGGCTGGTTCAGCCCGGCTGGTCGGCGCGGCTCGCGCCCTGGCCATCCAGGTTCAGCGCGGCGAAGTCCCAGTTGATCGCGTCCTTAAGGATGCGGTCGGCATAGTTGGGGCGCGCGTTGCGATAGTCGATATAATAGGCATGTTCCCACACATCGACGATCAGCAGGGGCAGGTGGCCTTCATGCGCGACCGGGGTGTCGGCGTCGTGATAGCTGGTCACTTCCAGCTTGCCGTCCTTCAGGATCAGCGCGGCCCAGCCGCTGGCGAAATGGCCCACGGCCTCCGCCTTCAGCTTTTCCACCAGGGCGTCGACCGAACCGAAGCCTTCGGTGATGAGGTCGAGCAGCTTGCCGGTGGGCGCGGTCTTCGTGGGCGAAAGCGACTGCCAGTAGAATGTGTGGTTCCAGATCTGTCCAACCTGGTTGAACAGCCCGCCCTTGGAGGTCTTGATGAGTTCCACCAGCGACTTGCCCTGCAGCGCGGGGTCGGCGGCGACCAGTTCATTGGCCTTCACGACATAGGCGTTGTGATGCTTGCCATGGTGGAAATCGAAGGTTTCAGGAGAGAGAATGTCGCCAAAAGCGTCCTTGGGATAGGGAAGGGCTGGCAGAACAAAGGCCATGTCGGAACTCCTCGGTTTATTGGATGCAGATGGCCGCAAAACGATCGCGCGGCCGGGAAAGCTCCGTGCCCCTAGCAGCCTTATCGCACTGCGGAAAACATGATATTTTCTTTTAAAGACACGGAAATATCCATGTGACATGATCGAAATGATGACCTAGCATCGGCGGTCAGGCCGCCCAAAAGCGGGGGTCGCATAATAGGGGAAGGCTCAATGGCAAAATTCTTCGGTAACTTGCATCTTGTGCTGGCGGCCGGCCTGTTGCTGGCGCTGGTCGTGATTTTCGCCGTGCCCGCGAATGCGGTGGCCGAGCAGGCGGGGCTGCGCTGGCTGCACCTGTTCTTCGGCATCACCTGGATTGGGCTGCTCTATTATTTCAACTTCGTGCAGATTCCGACCATGCCCAAAGTGCCGGCGGAACTGAAGCCGGGCGTGTCCAAATATATCGCGCCTTCGGCCCTGTTCTTCTTCCGCTGGGCTGCGGCGCTGACCGTGCTGACGGGAGCGCTCATCGCCTGGCGCAGCGCCTATCTGGTCGAGGCGCTGACCCTGCAAAGCGGCTTCCAGTTGATTGGCATCGGCATGTGGCTGGCGCTCATCATGGCGTTCAACGTCTGGTTCGTGATCTGGCCGAACCAGAAGAAGGCGCTGGGCATCGTTCCCGCCGAGGATGCCGCGAAGGCGAAAGCGGCGTCCACCGCGATGATTTTCTCGCGCATCAACACCCTTTTGTCGCTGGCGATGCTCTATTGCATGGTCAACTTCAACGGCGGCTGATTTAAGGCCGATCGAGCGCGCCGCCCCTTTCGACGGGCGGCGCGCTTCAACCCTGCGGTGGGGTCGTCTCGCCGATTTCGTCGCTGTCCAGCTTGTTACCCATATTAAGCCCATGGCGCATCAGCATCGGGATATTGGCTGCGGCGAAGACGATCGATACGATCGTCACGCCCCATACCTTGACGGACAGCCACGCATCGAAGCTCATCGACCGGCGCATCGCTTCATTGGCCAGCGCCATGGCCACGAAGAACAGGGCCCAGTTGCGCGACAGCTTGCGCCAGCCCTCATCGGTGAGGCCGTCATAGGCGGCCTGCAGCAGATATTTGAGCAGCGCCTTGCCCCGCATCAGCCCGCCAAACAGCATCAGGGCGAAGAAACTGTAGATGATCGTCGGCTTAAGCTGAATGAAGCGCTGGTCGTGGAAATAGATGGTGAGCCCGCCGAAAAAGAGGATCAGCAGCGCCGACAGCCAGAGCATCGGCGACACCCGGCCAAGCTTTACCTTGGAAATGATGACGGCGACGATGATCGCGGTCATGAAGGCCGCTGTCCCTAAGCTCATGGCGGTGATCGGATTGCCCGACCCCCACAGCCAGCCCGCGCCCTTGTAGGTGAGGAAGAAGACCAGCAGCGGCCCGAAATCGAGCGCGAGGCTGAGCGAGCCGGAGTGGGGAGTTTTCTGATCGATCATATATTATCCTTCGTCATCCCCGCGTAGGCGGGGACCCATCTCCTGACCTTGCACCAGGAAGATGACGTGGGAGATGGGTTCCCGCCTTCGCGGGAATGACGGAAAAAGGTGAGCGGAGGAATTGGGACCTACCGCGCATAGGCCGTCCCCGCGATAGCGCGCGCCATGTCGCCCGGATCGAAGGGGCGCAGGTCCTCGATCTTTTCGCCGACCCCGATGGCATGGATAGGCAGGCGGAATTTCTCCGCCGCCGCGACCAGCACGCCGCCGCGCGCCGTGCCGTCCAGCTTGGTCATGACCAGCCCCGTCACCTGCGCGACTTCCTTGAAAACCTCGATCTGGCTCAATGCATTCTGTCCCGTGGCGGCGTCCAGCACCAGCACAACGTCATGCGGCGCCGCCGGGTTCAACCGGCCAAGCACGCGACGGATCTTGGACAGTTCGTCCATCAGCTCGGTCTTGTTCTGCAAGCGGCCCGCCGTATCGACGATCAGCACGTCGATGCCGGTTGCGGTGGCCTGCTTCACGGCATCGAATACGATTCCGGCTGCATCGCCGCCTTCCTTGCCCGCGACGATGGGGATGCCGAGGCGTTCGGCCCATATCTTGAGCTGGCCGATCGCCGCCGCGCGGAACGTGTCGCCCGCCGCCAGCATCACGCCATAATCCTGTTCCAGGAAATTATTGGCGAGTTTGGCGATGGTGGTCGTCTTGCCGGAGCCGTTGACGCCGATGACCAGGATGACTTGCGGGCGGGGGAATGCCTCTATCTCCAGCGGACGCGCCACCGGGGCGAGCACCTTCTCCATCTCTTCGGCGATGATCTCGCGCAGATATTCCTCGGTGAGTTCCTTGTTATAGCGCCCCTCGGTCAACCGCTCGCGCACCCGCGCCGCCATGGCGGGGCCAAGGTCGCTGACGATCAGCGCTTCCTCGATCTCGTTCAGGGTTTGCTCGTCGAGCGCGGCCTTGGTGAAAAGGCCGGTGAGGTTCTCGCCAAGCTTGTCGGAAGTGCGCTTGAGCCCGCCGAAGAGGCGGTCGCGCCAGGATGTTTCAGCCATTATGCAATACCGCCATTCCCTTCACGCCGCCTCTTGCGCGATCAGCGCGCCATTCTCAAGGCCCGCGATGGTCGCGCGAACAATCGAGGAGGGCGGCTGATGCTCCCTGAATCGCACCGGGGCGAAATTCTCTGCATGGCCAGACAGGCCGTCGCGCTCGACCAGGACCGACTGTTCCGATCCCGCGAGGCTCTCAAGCCACGCCTTCCGCTGCCCTTCGCAAGCGGCCCGCAGCCGCGCCGCCCGCGCCTTGATGGCGGCCCGCTCCACTTGCGGCATCCGCGCGGCCGGGGTTCCGGCGCGCGGCGAATAGGGAAAGATATGCCCGTGCACGATCGCGCATTCCTCGACGAGCTTGAGGCTGTTTGCGAACATCGCCTCATCCTCTGTCGGGAAACCGGCGATGATGTCCGCGCCGATGCTGATTTCGGGTCGCGCGCTCTTCAGCCGCTCGACGATCCGGATAGCATCGGCGCGGCCATGACGGCGCTTCATGCGCTTGAGGATCATGTCGTCGCCCGCCTGAAGCGACAGGTGCAAATGCGGCATAATGCGCGGCTCATGGGCGAGCAGGTCGAACAGCCTCTCGTCGATCTCCACGCTGTCGAGCGAGGAGAGGCGCAGGCGGGGGAGGTCCGGCACGCCCTTCAATATGCGCTCGATCAACAAGCCGAGCGACGGCGATCCCGGCAGGTCGGGGCCGTAGCTGGTGACGTCGACGCCGGTCAGGACAATTTCCCGATAGCCGGCGTCCACCAGTTCGCTTGCCTTGTCGACCACCGCGCCCGCAGGCACGGACCGGCTGTTCCCGCGCCCATAGGGAATGATGCAGAAGGTGCAGCGATGGTCGCAGCCATTCTGCACCTCCAGGAAAGCGCGGGCATGTTCGGCAAAGGCGCTCGCCATGTGCGGCGCGGTCTCGCGCACGGCCATGATGTCGGAAACATTGACCCTATTCGTCACCCCAGCGAACGCTGGGGTCCCAGGCCCAACGCTGCGCCCTGTCGCCTGAGATCCCAGCGTCCGCTGGGATGACGTGTAGTGGCGGGCGTCCATCTTTTCGCGATTGCCGATCACCGCGTCGACCTCGGCCATCATCGCGAACGTCTCAGGCTCGGTCTGCGCAGCGCAGCCCGTCACCATGATACGCGCGTTGGGCCGATCCCGCCGCGCGCGTCGGATCGCCTGGCGCGTCTGGCGCACCGCTTCCGCCGTCACCGCGCAACTGTTGACGACGATCAGGTCATCCTGCCCGTCCGCCATTTCACGGATCGCCTCGCTCTCCGCGATATTGAGGCGGCAGCCCAATGTGATGATCTGCGGGCCGCTCATGTCAGAACCGCGCCCAGTCAGCCTCGCCGTCGAAGACATGGGTGGCGGGGCCGGTCATCATGATATGCCCGCCCGGCGCCCAGTCGATCACCAGATCGCCGCCGGGCAGGCTCACCCGCGTCGGCCCGCTCACCAGCTTGCGCCGCACTGCCGCCACCGCCGTCGCGCAGGCGCCGGTTCCGCAGGCGCGCGTCAGACCCGCGCCGCGTTCCCACACGATCAGGCGGATATGGTTCTCCCCAACGACCTGCGCGAAATTCACGTTCACGCGCGCCGGAAAGAGCGGATCGGTCTCGATCAGGGGGCCTAAATGGTCGAAGTTCACACCGTCCAGATCGTCACAGAAGAAGATGACGTGCGGATTGCCGACATTGACGGCGGCGGGCGCGGGCAGGTCTTCCCAGCTTACCGGCATGGCCAGCGTGTCCATGGCGTAGGCGAGGGGGATAGCGTCCCATTCCAGCCGGGGCGCGCCCATGTCGACGCTCGCGCCGCCGTCGACGCCCTTCGCGTCCAGCAGCCCCGCCTTCGTCTCGATCAGCACGTCACGCCCGACGAACAACGGCACGCAGCGGGTCGCGTTGCCGCACGCCTCCACCTCGCTCCCGTCGGCGTTGAAGATGCGCATGGACACATCCGCCCGGTCGGATTGTCCGATCAGGATGAGCTGGTCGCACCCGATCCCCGCATGACGATCCGCAATCGCCCGCGCGCGCGCCTCCGTCATCCCGACATCGCCATCCCGCGCGTCGATCACGACAAAGTCGTTGCCCAGCCCATGCATCTTTGAAAATCGGCCCATGATGGCGAGGCATTTAGGATGTTGCGGGGTAAAAGGCCAGCCTGCGCCATCTATCATCGTCACCAGCGCAAGCTGGGGTCGCAGGCGAGGTTGCGCTTCACCTCCCGAGATCCCAGCCTGCGCTGGGATGACGAAAGAGGGGCTGGCATGACGAATGAGGGAAAGCCAGTGGCCCGGTTGCATCCTATCCTCCTTTCCGCTAAAGGCCCGCCAGCAATCGGGCGGTTCGCCGCCTGATGCCCTGACAGATCCATGGCGCTCAAACGGAGCATCGGATGGACGCTGGCCGGCGAGTTTTCGCCCGCCGGCGATTTTGTCGTTTGGCGGGGTGGCGCTGTTTTCCGGGCCTTTCGGCCCAATTGAGGTGGTGATGTTCGATTCGCTAAGCGATCGTCTCGGTGGGGTATTCGACAAGCTGCGTGGGCGCGGTGCGCTTACGGAGGACGATGTCCGCGCCGCGATGCGCGAGGTGCGAATCGCCCTGCTCGAAGCAGACGTCGCCCTTTCGGTGGTGCGCCAGTTTGTCGACGATGTGACGGAGCAGGCCGTCGGCCACAACGTCCTGCGCTCGATCACGCCGGGCCAGCAGGTGGTGAAGATCGTCAGCGACGCGCTGACCGCCGTGTTGGGTTCGGAAATCTCCGACCTGCTGATCGACGTGACCCCCCCTGCCGTCATCATGATGGTCGGCCTGCAAGGCTCCGGCAAGACCACCACCACGGCCAAGATCGCCAAGCGCCTCAAGGAAAAAGAGCGCAAGAAGGTGCTGATGGCGTCGCTCGACGTCCAGCGCCCCGCCGCGCAGGAACAGTTGGCGGTGTTGGGCGCGCAGACCGATGTGGCGACCCTGCCTATCGTTCCGGGCCAGCAGCCGGTGGAGATCGCCCGCCGCGCGCTCCAGTCCGCGAAGCTTCAGGGCTTCGACGTGGTCATGCTCGACACCGCCGGACGCCTGCACGTCGATCAGGCGCTGATGGACGAAATGAAGGCGGTGGCGGACGCCAGCGACCCGGCTGAAATCCTGCTTGTCGTCGACTCGCTGACCGGTCAGGACGCGGTCAACGTCGCGCAGAGCTTCACGGCTCAAGTGCCGCTGACCGGCGTGGTGCTGACCCGTATGGATGGCGATGCCCGTGGCGGCGCGGCGCTCTCCATGCGCGCCGTCACCGGCCGTCCGATCAAGTTCGCGGGCACCGGCGAGAAGCTCGACGCGATCGAGCCTTTCCATCCGCAGCGCGTGGCGCAGCGCATCCTGGGCATGGGCGATGTCGTGTCGCTGGTCGAAAAGGCCGCCGAGACGATCGACGCGGAAGAAGCCGACAAGCTCGCCAAGAAGATGGCCAAGGGTCAGTTCGACATGAACGACCTGCGCGCCCAACTGAATCAGATGCGCCGCATGGGCGGCCTCGGCGCGCTCGCGGGCATGCTGCCGGGCCTCAAGAAGGCGCAGGCGGCGATGGCGAACAGCGGGGCCAATGACAAGACGCTGATCCATCTCGATGCGATGATCGGCTCCATGACGCTCAAGGAGCGGGACAAGCCCGCCCTCATCAACGCCAAGCGCAAGATCCGCATCGCCAAGGGTTCCGGCACCACGGTGCAGGAAGTGAACCGTCTCCTGAAAATGCATCAGGAAATGGAAACGGCGATGAAGAAGATTCGCAAGATGGGCGGCCTGAAAGGGCTGGCCAAGATGTTCACGGGTGGCGGCCTGGACGGCATGCTGGGCGGCGGCGGCGCACCTCCCCAGGGCCTGCCGGGGCTGGGCGGCAACATGCCCAACCTGCCGCCGGGGTTTCAGAATTTCCTGAAGAAGTAGCCCGTCATCCCAGCGAAGGCTGGGATCTCAGGCACAAGATCCCAGCCTTCGCTGGGATGACGAATTTGAAAACAAGTAGTTTAGTTTAAGTCAGAAAGGTAAGTTCCATGGCAACGTCCATTCGTCTTTCGCGCGGTGGTTCCAAGAAGCGCCCCTATTATCGCATCGTCGTGGCCGACAGCCGCGCCCCGCGTGACGGCAAGTTCATCGAGCGCATCGGCAGCTACAACCCCGTCCTGCCCAAGGGTGACGAGAAGCGCGTCGTTCTGGACGCCGAGCGCGCGAAGCACTGGATCGCCGCCGGCGCCCAGCCGACCGACCGCGTCGCTCGCTTCCTCGACGCCGCTGGCGTGAAGGAACGCCCCGCCCGCAACAACCCGAACAAGGCTGAGCCGGGTCAGAAGGCCAAGGATCGCGCCGAAGACCGCGCCACCAAGGCCGCCGAAGCTGCCGAAGCCGCTGAAGCCGCCAAGGTCGCCGCCGCCGAAGCCGCTGCCGCCCCGGCAGTTGAAGAAGCCGCGCCTGCCGAGGAAGCTGCTCCTGAAGCCGCTGCTGAAGAGCAGGCTGAAGGCTGAGCCTGAGAGCCCCCTTCTCGCTTGCGGGAGGGGGCTCACCTGTCCGCTTCGCGCCATGTCGGGAAGCGTCACAATCGAAGCGGGCCTCCATGCCCGCTTCTTTTGTTTCCTGATCCGTTGAGGAACGCATGACGACCGACCGCCCCATTACCCTTGCCGTCATCATCGGCGCGCATGGCATCGCGGGCGATGTCCGTCTGAAGCTGTTCGCCGAAGGCGCGGAAAGCCTCAAAAACTACAAGAGTTTCGATGTGGCGGGACGCACCCTGACGCTGAAATCCCTGCGTCCGGGACCCAACGGCGCCGTCGCCCGCTTCGCCGAGATTGGCGACCGTTCAGCTGCCGAGGCATTGCGCGGCGCTGAACTTTCTGTTCCCCGCTCCACCCTGCCGCAACTGGGTGAGGGCGAATATTATCATGTCGACCTGATCGGCTTGCCTTGCTTCTCCAGCGATGGGGAAGGGCTGGGCAACATCGTCGCGGTCGAAAATTTCGGCGCGGGCGACATTATCGAGGTCGAGCGGCCAGCCGTTGATGGTAAGGGGGGCAAGCGCTTCATGGCGCCGATGCATGCCGTGACGATTGCGGACGAGCGGGCTGTGATTGAGGCGGCTTTCGCTGTTTGATGTTGCTTGGGATGCCGTTTGAGGCAAGGGATATGTGCTCCTGCGAAGGCAGGAGCCCAGTCCTGCCCTGACCTGGGCTCCTGCCTTCGCAGGAGCACGCTCTAAAACGAGGCAATGAAGCGCTCATCCATGCCCAAGATCCTCGCCGCCCTCTATTTGCTCCTGATGGTCGCCGCCGGATGGCGCTTGTTCACCATGCCCTGGTCGCGTGGCCGCAAGATCGGCGCGGCGGTGGCGCTTGTCATGCCCATTCCCATGTTTTTCCTGTTACCGGCGCTGATGCATCCGGACCGCCCCTTCGCCGATCTGCTGCGCGCGATCGGCATCGCGTTGATGGGCGGGGGCGCCGTTTCCATGCTGGGCGGCGCGGCGGCGGCGTGGCTGCGAACGCGCAAGGCATGACCTTCCGCGCGCAGATATTGACGCTGTATCCGGAGATGTTTCCGGGGCCGCTGGGCGTATCCCTCGCGGGCAGGGCGCTGGCGGAGGGGAAATGGGCGTGCGATCCGATCCACATCCGCGACTTCGCCACCGACAAGCATCGGACCGTCGACGACACGCCGGCCGGCGGCGGCGCGGGCATGGTGCTGCGCGCCGACATCCTTGGCCTCGCCATCGACCATGCGCTGGAGCAGGCGCCGGACCTGCCCGTCATCGCCATGACGCCGCGCGGAGCGCCGATCACCCAGGCCCGCATCCGCCAACTTGCGGACGGTCCCGGCGCGACCATCCTTTGCGGCCGGTTCGAGGGTTTTGACGAGCGTATTTTCGAGGCTCGCCGGGTCGAGCAGATCAGCATGGGCGATATCATCCTGTCCGGCGGAGAGATGGGCGCGCTGATGCTGCTGGATGCTTGCATTCGTCTGCTTCCCGGAGTAATGGGCGCGGCTTCCAGTGGGGATGACGAGAGCTTCGAAAGCGGCCTTCTCGAATATCCGCACTATACCCGACCCGCTGAGTGGGAAGGGCGCACGATCCCTGAAGTGTTGCGATCGGGGGATCATGCGAAGATCGCCGCCTGGCGGAAACAAAGGGCGGAAGATGACACACGGCTAAGGCGGCCGGACCTTTGGGAACGTCATATCGGCGTTCGGGACCAGTCGCCCTCTGGTGCGCAACGCGAAAGTAAGGACTGAGTTAGATGAACTTGATCCAGCAGATCGAGGCCGAAAACATTGCGGCTCTCGCCAAGGATATTCCGGATTTCCGTCCGGGCGACACCCTGCGCGTCGGCGTGAAGGTCGTCGAAGGCGAACGCAGCCGCGTCCAGAATTATGAAGGCGTTTGCATCGCCCGCTCCAACAAGGGCATGGGTTCGAACTTCACCGTGCGCAAGATTTCGTTCGGTGAGGGCGTGGAACGCGTATTCCCGCTCTATTCGCCGAACCTCGATTCGATCACGGTCGTCCGTCGTGGCGTCGTGCGTCGTGCGAAGCTCTATTATCTGCGCGGCCGCACCGGCAAGCGCGCTCGCATCGCCGAGCGCCGCGACGTGCGCAGCGAGGATTGATTTCTTCGCTCCTGTCGTTGACGGGATGGGAAATAGGGAAGGCGGCGTTCCGATGGGACGCCGCCTTTTTCTGTTTGGGTGTTTGCGGCCAATCCCGGTCATTTATCCGGCTATTTGTGATGCCTTGAGGCGGACGCTGACGGACAACACTTGTTTGTCGCACAGCTCTGGAATCGTGGTCTTCCTCACGGAGGTAAATAATAACTGACAATTAAATGCTTTACAATGTCATATTAGTGAAATATCAGTGATCGAGCTGGCCCACATTAAGCTATAAACCAACAAAGGAACATGACAAATGGGTAAGATAACCGTCCGCGAATTTGAACAAAAAGTTTTGGAAAAAGAAGAGATTACGATAGTAATTCGGGGACCGGCCGGAGCCCTTGTGGATGACTACGATTTTGACCGCTGCGCAGCGGCAGCAACTTCTTTGTCAAGTTGGATTGAGACCCGTATTAAACCAAGGATAGGTGAATATGAATATGATGTGGTCAGTCCTGATTATGCGGTTTCTACCCCTCATGGCCGGACAAAGATGGGAACTCTCCGAGACAAGTATGAGCGCTAAGCCGCCTGTCGCAAATCACATGATTCCCGAGCATTCGTCACGCAATTCTGCGGAAATTATGATGTAACCTGCATTGCTCGGTTGTGTGGAATCCTCGACCGCCCAAGAATTACTGCCGGATTGAGGATATGTCCGACAACCTCGCTCACGGGGTTTCCGACATGGGGGAATGACCGCTATCGGCCTACGCCTTCCCGTAAGCAGCCGGTCGCCTAGCCACCCAACTTCGTCATCCCCGCGCAGGCGGGGACCCATCTCCTCGGCGTGGTGGTGGATGCGAGGTTGGGAGATGGGTTCCCGCCTACGCGGGAATGACGGTAGGGGGGCGAGCGTCAGCTCGGTTTCCTGCTCGTAAACCACAGCCCGCCTAGGCTGATCGCCGCCGCTGCTGACATATAGAGGCCGACCAACTCGATGCCCTGCACCGCGATCAGCCAGGTCGCCACGATCGGCGCCAGCGCGCCGCCGATGATGCCGCCCAGGTTGAAGCTGAACGACGCGCCGGTGTAGCGCAGCTGGACCGGGAAGAGGTGCGGCAGATAGGCGCCCAGCGGTCCGTAGACGAAGCCCATCAGGAATAGCGCGAGGCTGAGGATCAGGAAGATCGGCAGCAATTGGCCGGTGCCCATGGCGGGACCGAAGACTGCGCCCATCAGCACCGTGCCGATGCAGCCGGCGACCAGCACGCGTGTCGGGCTGCTCTTGTCGGCCCACCATCCGGCGATGACGATGCTGACCGCCATGAACAGGATCGCGCCAAGCTGGATGGCGAGGAATGTCTCGCGGTCGATCTTGAGCGTCGTCGTGCCGTAGCCGAGCGCGAAGGCGGTCGCGATATAATAGACCGCGAAACAGGCGACGACCGCGAAGGTGCCCGCAACCGCAGCGCCGAGATGGTTGGCGAAGAGCGAAGCCAGCGGCACGGCGGGCGGCGGCGTTTCGGCCTGCGCGGCGGCGAACTCGGGCGTTTCGGTAAGCTTTAGCCGCACCCACAGGCCCAGGAACACGAGCACCGCGCTGCCCAGGAAGGGCAGGCGCCAGCCCCAGGCGAAGAAATCCTTGTCGGTCAGGAACATGCCCAGCAGCAGGAACAGCCCGTTGGCGGCGAGGAAGCCGACCGGCGCGCCCAGTTGCGGGAACATGCCGAACCGCGCCTTCCAGCCGGGCGGGGCATTTTCCACCGCCAGCAGCGCCGCGCCGCCCCATTCGCCGCCAAGGCCAAAGCCCTGGCCGAAGCGCAGGGTGCACAGGATCAGCGGCGCCCACCAGCCTATCATCTGATAGGTCGGCAGGAACCCGATCGCCAGCGTCGAGCCGCCCATCAGCATGAGCGAGGTGACGAGCGTGGCCTTGCGCCCAATGCGGTCGCCATAATGGCCGAACACCGCCGCGCCCAAAGGACGCGCGAAGAAGGCGAGGGCGAGGCTGCCATAGGCCGCGAGCAGCTGCGCCGAGGGCGAGGAGGCGGGGAAGAAGAGGGGGCCGAAGACAAGGCTGGCGGCCGTCGCATAGATGTAGAAGTCGTAAAATTCGACCGCCGTGCCGATCAGGCTCGCCGCCAGCACCCGCCTGTGACGCAGCATCGCGCCGATCCCGCTCGTCCCCACCGCCTCATTCCCCCCGCGCGCCATTCATTTTTTCCGTTTCTGGTTCAGCAATTCATAGGCCATCACCGCGCAGGCGACGGCGGCGTTCAGACTGTCGGACTTGCCCAGCATCGGCATCTTCACCAGCTGATCGCATTCGGCCTCATAGGCTTCCGGCAGACCCTGCGCTTCGTTGCCGACCAGCAGGAAGGAGGGGCTTTGATAGCGCGGCTCCTGATAATCCTGTGTCGCCTTGAGGCTGGTGCCGATCAACTCTCCCGGACCCTGACGCAGCCAGGTCATGAACTCCGGCCAGCGCGCCTGGGTGATCGACTGAGTGAATAGCGCGCCCATGGAGGCGCGCACGGATTCCACCGAGAAGGGATCGACGCAATCGTCGATCAGGATCAGCCCGCCCGCGCCGACCGCATCCCCGGTCCGCAGGATGGTGCCCAGATTGCCCGGATCGCGCAGCGACTGCGCCACGATCCAGATGTCGGCCTTCGACCGATCCAGCCTGGCGAGCGGCGTCAGCTGGTCGGGATAGACGCCCACCACCGCCTGCGGATTATCCTTGCCCGAAATTTTCGAGAGGATGTCCGGCGTGGTTTCGATCACGTCGCCGCCCGCTTCCTCCATCGCCGCGATCAATTCCGCCGCGAGGGGGTGGGTCGAGCCGGCATGGAACAGCATCTCGGGCAGGACGCCTTCTTCCCGCGCTTCGGTGAGGATGCGCAGCCCTTCGGCCAGGAACAGCCCCTCCGCCTTGCGAAACTTCTTTTCGCGCAGAGAACGGACGCGCTTCACCAGCGGGTTGGAAAATCCAGTGATTTCGCGCGCCACTACAGTCCACCCTCTTTCACATAGCGGTTCCGTGCTCCTGCGAAGGCAGGAGTCCAGTTCTGCGCTCCGATCTGGGCTCCTGCCTGCGCAGGAGCACGGCTCAAGACCCGGCCAGAGGAACGATGCCGCCTCTATAGGCCCAAGGCGGGTGGGTGAAGGGCTATTCTTCGCCGAACTTGTCTTCGACCAGGGTCACCAGCTTGCCCAATGCATCCGACGCCTCGGGACCCGTGGCGCTGATCACGATCGAATCGCCCATCGCCGCGCCCAGCATCATCAGGCCCATGATGGAGGTGCCCGTGACCTCATTGCCATCCTTGCGCACCGTGATTTGCGCGGGAAGTCCGCTCGCCAGCGTCACGAATTTCGCACTGGCGCGGGCATGGAGGCCGCGCCGGTTGCTGATCTGGACCTCCTGACTGATTTCGCTCATGTAGTGCTGCCCAATAGTTCGGATGCGACGCTGATATATTTTTGTCCCGCCTCGCGCGCGGCGGCGACCGCCTGTCGCACGTCCATTATCTTGCGCGCGCTTTCCAGGCGGATGAGCATCGGCAGGTTGATGCCCGCGATGACCTCGATCTCGCCGGCCTTCAGCAGCGAAATGGCGAGGTTCGATGGGGTGCCGCCGAACAGGTCGGTTAGCAGGATGACGCCGGACCCGTCATTGACGCGCGCCACCGCCGTCGCGATGTCGGCGCGGCGTATCTCCATATCATCTTCCGGGCCGATGCAGATGGTTTCGATCTGCTGCTGCGGACCGACCACATGTTCCATCGCGACGACAAATTCCGTCGCCAGCTCCCCATGGGTGACGAGTACCAGTCCGATCATCTACTTACGTGGCCCACCTGTTTCATGAGATTGCTTTCGGGCCTCCCGGTTCGCGCTTCTCCAGGTCGTCCTGCGGCGCTGATTCCATATTGCGGTGCGAGACCGTGGGCGAAAAGCCCGCGTCTTGCAAGTATTTGGCGATACGTTCGGTGACATGCACGGAACGATGGCGCCCGCCCGTGCATCCGAAAGCCACAGTGACGTAACTTTTGCCACTTTCGGCATAGCGCGGGAGGAGGGTCGCAAGCAGTCCTTCGATCTGTTGCAGCGATTGGTCATAAGCGGGGTCGGCGGCGATATAGGCCGCGACATCGGGATCGAGCCCCGTTTTGGGCCGCAGTTCAGCCTCCCAATGCGGGTTGCGCAGGAACCGCATGTCGAACATCAGGTCGGCGTTGAGCGGGACGCCCCGGGAAAAGCCGAAGGACAAAAGCGTCAGCACGGGCGCCGACAAGCCGTCGCGGGAGAAGCGGTTGCGGATCTCCTGCTGTAGGGCGTTGCTGGTGAGGCTGGTGGTGTCCATGACGTGGGTGGCCCAGCGGCGCAGCGGCTCCGTCAGTTCCCGCTCGCGGGCGATGCCATGCGCGGCCGGGCGGTCCGACGCTAACGGGTGGCGGCGCCGGGTTTCGGCATAGCGCCGCTCGAGCTCCATGCCCGAACAGTCGAGGAACAGCGTTTCGACATCATGTCCGCGCCGGTTGCGCAGCGCCTTGATGCGCTGGACGATGGCGTTGGCGTCGAAGCCACGGGTGCGCGCATCGATGCCGAGCGCCAGCGGGCGGTCGTCGACTTCCTCGTGCCCCGCCGGCGGCGGCGCGTCGAGCAGCCGTTCAAGCAGCAGCAGGGGGAGGTTGTCGACCACCTCCCAGCCCATATCCTCCAACGTCTTGAGCGCGGTCGTCTTGCCCGCGCCCGACAGGCCGGAAACGAGCAGGATGGTCTTTTGCGTCGGCGCGTTCACGCAAGTCCCATGGTCTTGAGCGCCAGTTCGACCTTGATCGGCGCGGACGCCTCGAACGGCGCGATCCTGACGACCGGCACATCGGTTCCGGCGATGGCGCGCAGTTCCGGATCGAGCGGCATGCGTTCAATGTCGTTGGAAAGGTCGACGATGAGCGAGATGCGCGCATAATCGATGTTCGGCATGTCGACCAGGCCCACGCCGCGCACTTCCATCTTGCCCACGATGGTGGCGGGCGCGGTGGCCTCCAGCCGGTCGTCGACCCATTTGATGATCGTGTAATCATCGCTGATCAGGGTAGCGCCCCGGTCGATCAGGCGCAGCGCCAGGTCGGATTTGCCCATGCCGCTGGGGCCGCACAGAAGCACGGCGCGCCCGCCGATCGCGACGCTCGTCGCATGCAGGGTTTCGGTTGATTGCAGTCGCGCCATATCGCTCACCCCCCTTCATAAACCTTGTTGGCGGCGCTGGGAATCGAATTGACGCCAAGGCGGCGGTTTAATGCCGATGAGCGTCCTATTCCGACACAATCCCCGGATCACGTTCCACGCCCATGGGCAGCCGCAGCATGAAGCAGGCGCCGCTCTGATTATCTTCGCGGTCCGCGATGCTGATCTTGCCCTGATGCCCTTCGACGATCGACCGCGCGATGGCCAGGCCCAGCCCCGAATGCTTGCCGAAGCTTTCGGTTTCCGGGCGAACGCTGTGGAACCGGCGGAAGACATGTTCGCGCTGGGATTCAGGGACGCCTGGCCCTTCATCCTCGACGCTGACCAGCACTTCATTGTCGGCGACGGTCGCGACGATCTGGACCAGCCCGCCGTCGGGCGAGAAGGAAATGGCATTGTCGATCAGATTGTCGAGCACGCGCATCAGCCGCTGTTCCTCGCCCAATACCACCGCGACATCCTTGCGCGGGCGGGCGAAGGCCAGGCGTATCCCGCGTGGAACGCCGCGCATCTCGCGAGCGACGACCATGCGTTCGATCAGCAGCCCCAGATCGATAGGCTCGAACCGCGTGCGCGACAGCTGCGCGTCGATGCGCGACGCCTCGGCGATGTCGGTGACGAGGCGATCGAGTCGGCGCACGTCATCCTGAGCGATCGCCATCAGCTGCGCGCGCAGTTCCGGCTTGTCCACGCGGTCGAGCGCGTCGAGGGCGGAACGGAGCGACGCGATGGGGTTTTTGAGTTCATGGCTGACGTCGGCGGCGAAGGCGTCGGTCGCGTCGATTCGCTGGCGCAGCGCGTGGCTCATGTCGGACAGGGCGCGCGCCAGCATGCCGATCTCGTCACGCCGTTCGGGCAGGCGCGGCACCGTCACCTCGCGCGCGCGGCCAAGGCGTACGCGCACGGCGGCGCGCGCGAGGCGCTGCAACGGCAGCACGATGGTGCGGCCCAGGAACAGCGAGAGCAGCACCGACGCCGCCGCCGCCAACGCCAGCACTATGCCCAGCCGCAGCCTTTCCGCGCGCACGGTCCGGGTTATGTCCCGCGCATTTTCGGTCGCCAGCAGGCTGCCGCCATCCTTCACGCCGACCGCCGCCGATATCATGAAGGTGCGGTCGGGCGCATAGCGGTTCATCGCCTGGGCGTTACCTGTCTTGCGGACAAGGACCAGTTCGGGCCAGGCGTCGGCGCGGTCGATCGAGGGTTCTACGAAATCGGGCGGTCGGTCAGCCGACACGATGCGATCGACCACCTTGTCCATGAACCGGGCGACGTGACGCTGCCAACCCTCCTCCGATGGCAGGCGCAGGCGGTAGAGCGGCGCATTCATCCTGAAGCTGTCGGCGATCAGCCGTCCGTCCGGTCCATAGCGGCGGACGCGGTCGCTGGTCTGGCGCGCATAGGCGGCGATCAGGGCGTTCTGCTTATCGGCGGGCGCTGTCTCCAGGCCGATCGCGAGCAGCTTCAGCTCCCGCGCGGACTGTTGCAGCCGGGCGTCGATGATGCGGGTGCGATAGCTGTCGAGATAGAAGAATCCGCCCGCCAGCAACGCCAGCGCGAAGACGTTGACCGCCAGGATGCGTGAGGTCAGGCTGATCCGGCCGGACCAGCGCAGCCGCAGGCCGCCCAGCTCATTCCTCCGAGAAACGGTAGCCGGCGCCATAGAGCGTGTCGATTCCGTTGAAGTCGTGGTCGACTTCGCGGAATTTCCGGCGCAGTCGCTTGATGTGGCTGTCGATGGTGCGGTCGTCGACATAGACGTCGTCCTGATAAGCGGCATCCATCAATTGATTGCGGTTCTTCACCACGCCCGGCCGCGTTGCGAGCGTTTCGAGGATCAGGAATTCGGTGACGGTCAGGGTGACGTCCTGCCCCATCCACTTCACCCGATGGCGCGCCGGGTCCATTTCCAGCCGCCCCCGCACGATCGGTTCCGCGACGGGTTCGTCGGATGCCTCGGGCGAACGGCTCACCTCAGCGCGGCGCAATATGGCGCGGATGCGGGCGATCAGCAGGCGCTGGGAAAAGGGTTTGGAGATATAATCGTCCGCACCCATGGCGAGGCCCAGCGCCTCATCCAGTTCATCCGCCTTGGACGTCAGGAAGATGACCGGCATCCTGCTCTTTTCCCGCAACCGGCGGAGCAGTTCCAGCCCGTCCATTCCCGGCATCTTGATGTCGAAAACGGCCAGGTCCGCCGGATTTTCCACAAGCGCCTTCAGCGCCGCATCCGGGTCTGAATAGAGGCGCGTCATGAAACCTTCGGTCTGAAGCGCAATCGACACGGATGTCAGGATATTCTTGTCATCATCCACAAGGGCGATGGTTGCGGTCATGCCTGGTCCCAAAGATCGTGACGGCCACAGTCGGGGCCTGCTTTCAAGCGTTAGACGATGGACCGCTCCGTCGCAAGAAAGGGGTAGGCGATTGATTGTGCGGCATGGACGCTCAAATTCGGGGTGAACGCACGGCCGGCGGGGTTTGACGGTCAGGATGCAAACGCCTATTGCGATCCGGTCCACAAATTAGGAAGCCGCGCGGCTCAGATCGCGGCGCCTGGAGCGGATCGGGACGCAAGCGGCAGTTGTTCGCGACCTGGCATTATCACATCAGGAGTTAGGGCGTGCAGGCCAAATCCTCTATTACCCTCGATCAGCAGGGCATTTCGACGAACGCTACTGAATATTGGAATCTCGGCGCCGCGCCTCTGGTTGAAGCCGCTCTCGCCAATGGCGAAGGCATATTGTCGAAGGACGGGCCCCTGGTCGTGAAGACCGGCAAGCACACCGGTCGATCGGCCAGCGACAAGTTCATCGTCAGGGACGCCGAAACCGAAAACACCGTCTGGTGGGGCAAGACGAACGTCGCCATGACGCCGGACCATTTCGCCGCGCTGAAGGCGGATTTCCTGAAGGCGCTGGGCGAGAAGGACAAGCTCTACATCGCCGACCTGTTCGGCGGTTCGCAGCCCGAGCATCGCGTCAAGGTGCGCGTCATCAACGAGCGCGCCTGGCACAATCTGTTCATCCGCACGCTGCTGGTTCGTCCCAATGCGGCGGAACTGGCCGCCTTCGCGCCGGAATATACGATCATTGATCTGCCGAGCTTCCGGGCCGATCCGGCGCGTCACGGCAGCCGCAGCGAAACCGTAATCGCGGTCAACTTCACCGAGAAGCTGATCCTGATCGGCGGCACCGCCTATGCCGGCGAAATGAAGAAGTCGGTGTTCGGCATCCTGAACTATCTGCTCCCGACCAAGGGCGTGATGCCGATGCACTGTTCGGCCAATATCGGCCCGAACGGCGACACTGCCGTCTTCTTCGGCCTGTCGGGCACGGGCAAGACCACCCTATCGGCCGACGCCAGCCGCACGTTGATCGGCGATGATGAACATGGCTGGTCGGATACCGCCGTCTTCAATTTCGAAGGCGGTTGCTACGCCAAGATGATCAACCTGTCGGCGGAGGCCGAGCCGGAAATCTTCGCCACCACCAAGCGTTTCGGCACGGTGCTGGAAAATGTCGTGATCGACGAGGAAACGCGCGAAATCGACCTGGACGACAACAGCCTGGCTGAAAACAGCCGCGGTTCCTACCCGATCGACTTCATTCCGAACACGTCGGAGCATAATCTGGGGCCGGTGCCCAAGAACATCATCTTTCTGACCGCCGACGCCTATGGCGTGTTGCCGCCGATCGCGCGGCTGACGCCCGACCAGGCCATGTATCACTTCCTGTCGGGCTATACCGCCCGCGTCGCCGGGACTGAAATCGGCGTTACAGAGCCGACCGCCACCTTCTCCACCTGCTTCGGCGCGCCCTTCATGCCGCGTCATCCCTCCGTCTACGGCAATCTGCTGAAAGAGCGGATCAACAAGGGCGGCGTGACGTGCTGGCTGGTCAACACCGGCTGGGCGGGGGGCAAGGCGACCTCGCCGGGCATCAAGCGCATGCCGATCAAGGTCACGCGCGCGCTGCTCAACGCGGCGCTCGACGGCAGCCTGAACAACGCCGAGTTCCGCACCGATCCGCATTTCGGCTTCCAGGTTCCGGTGGCGGTGCCGGGCGTCGACAGCCAGATCCTCGATCCGCGCGCCATGTGGGCCGACAAGGCGGCTTATGACGAGACGGCGGCGCACCTGGTCAAGCAGTTCGTCGACAATTTCGCCGAGTTTGAAGAGCATGTCGACGCATCGGTTCGCCAGGCTGCGCTTACTGCGGCTTGACGCAAGGCTTCGCTGATTTGACGAAGGGCCGGAGGGAGAAATCCTTCCGGCTCTTTTTCTTTCCGGTCGGCGCGCCGCCTGCTATCCTGCGGCGAAATTGCAGCAGGATCATGAGCGATGGCTATGTTTGACGATCTTTTGAACAGCGTGGGCGGACTGGAAGCGGTCGCCGCGAAACTGGGGTTGGCGCCTGAACAGATGCAGGCGCTCATGACCGAAATCGGCGGCAAGATCGCGAGTGGGGAAACCGACGTCGCGGCGCTCGCCACGACCGCTGCGGAACATGGCGTCTCGGCGGACAAGTTGCAGGAACTGTTCGCGCATTTCGGCGGGCCTGAAGCAATTCTGGGCAAGATCGGAAGCCTCTTCGACCGGGACGGCGACGGCAATCCGCTTGGCGAATTGGGCGCGCTGGCCAAGGGGCTGTTCGGCTAATCGTCAGCGTTCATCCGATCACAGTTGGCGGCCAGCTATCGAGGGGAAAAGTTTTTTCACCTTGCCTTGCTGACGCCGGGGAGGCATTCGCCGGCCCACATTTATTGCGAAGGCCACGCAACTAGCGCCGTTTTTCCGCGCATTGCGAGATGGATTTGGCAGGAGAAAAGGTTTTGAGCGACGTGACCATCGAAAAGCCGGTGCTGGAGCCGACGGGCGCCCTGACAGTGGAAACCGTGCTGTCGGTCCGCCATTGGAACGAGCATCTTTTCAGCTTCCGTATCAGCCGTCCGGCCAGCTTCCGTTTCCGTTCGGGCGAGTTCGTGATGATCGGGTTGCAGGGCGACAATGGCAAGCCGCTGCTGCGCGCCTATTCGGTGGCCAGCCCTGCATGGGACGAGGAACTGGAATTCCTGTCGATCAAGGTCGAGGACGGCCCGCTTACGTCCAAGCTTCAGCTGATCCAGCCGGGCGACCAGATCTATCTTGGCCGCAAGCCGACCGGCACGCTCGTCACCGACGCGCTGCTGCCCGGCAAGCGTCTTTTCATGCTGTCGACCGGCACGGGCCTCGCCCCGTTCCTCAGCCTGGCGCGCGATCCGGACGTGTATGACTTTTACGAACAGGTCGTGGTCGTCCATTCGGTCCGCCGCGTCAGCGATCTGGCCTTTCACGACGAACTGGAAGGCAAGTTGGCGGAAGATCCGCTGGTTTCGGAGCAGGCGGCCAACCAGTTCCACTATGTCCCGACCTGCACGCGCGAACCGTTCCGCAACAATGTGCGGATCGACAAGCTCATGGAAGACGGGTCATTGTTCGCTGGAGTTCCGGGCGATGCCCGGTTCAATCCGGAAACCGATCGCATCATGATGTGCGGCAGCATGGAGATGATCAAGCAGTTCGGCGCCTATTTCGAGGAACAGGGCTTCGCCGAAGGCTCCAACGCCGCGCCGGGCGCTTTTGTCATCGAGCGCGCGTTCGTCGGCTGACGATCTTACCTTCTCCCTTGAGGGAGAAGGATACGCAGCCTTGGCGACGAAGAAGCCTAGGCGGAGTTGGATGAGGGAGAGCGGGCCTGCGGCCCGCGCGATCCGGTGGATCGCATCCCCCTCACCCAGCTACGACTAAGGCGGCAAGCCGCCAAGTCTGCGCAGCCCTCTCCCTCAAGGGAGAGGGGTTAGAACTTTTGAACTTACCGTCCCATCACCCTAGCGACGGCGACGAAGTCCTCGACGCTCACCGTTTCCGCGCGGCGCTGCGGGTCTATCCCCACCGTCGCCAGCGCATCGAGCGCGCCGGGCAGCCCTTTGAGGCTTTGTCGGAGCATCTTGCGCCGCTGGCCGAAGGCGGCGGCGGTCAGCCGTTCGAGGTGTTTCAGCTCCACGCCCTCGGGCGCTGGTTTGGGCGTGACGTGCACCACCGCTGACATCACCTTGGGCGGCGGCGTGAAGGCGCTGCGGTGCACCTTCATCGCGATCCGCGCGTCGCTGCGCCATTGGGCGAGCACCGCCAGACGGCCATAATGGTCGCCGCCCGGTTTCGCGACGATCCGCTCTGCGACCTCCATCTGGAACATGAGCGTGAGTGAGGACCACCAGGGAAGCGGGCCCCAGTCGTCCGACAGCCAGCCGATCAGCAGCGCCGTGCCGACATTATAGGGGAGGTTGGCGATGATGTGCGCGCCGTCGCCCGCCTCGGCGCGGGCGTCGACCTGCATGGCGTCGCCGGAAATGACGCGCAGCTGCTCCGGAAAGGCCTCCCCCAGTTCAGCGAGCGCGGGCAGGCAACGCCGGTCCCGCTCCACCGCGACCAGCCGCGCGCCAGCCCGGAGGATCGCCCGCGTCAGTCCTCCCGGCCCCGGTCCGACCTCGAACGCCGGCTTGCCTTCCAGCGGACCCGGAATCGCCGCGATGCGATCCAGCAATTGCTCGTCGAGCAGGAAGTTCTGCCCCAGCGCTTTGCTCGCCTGAAGCCCGTGCGCGGCGATCACCTCACGCAGCGGCGGCAGCGATGGTCGGATATCAGACGCCATGAGTCAGGCGGGCGCGGGCCGCTTCGGCCGCCATCTTGAGCGCGGCCATCATCGCGCCGGGATTGGCGCTGTCGGTCCCCGCGATGCCGAAGGCGGTGCCATGGTCGGGCGAGGTGCGCACGATCGGCAGGCCCAGCGTGATGTTCACCCCTTCGTCGAAATGCAGCGTCTTGAGCGGGATCAGGGCCTGGTCATGATACATGCACAGCACCGCGTCGTAGGTTTCGCGCGCGCGGGCGTGGAACAGGCCGTCGGCGGACAGCGGGCCGACAATGTCCATCCCTTCCTGCCGAAGCGATTCGATGGCGGGGCCGATCACCTCGATCTCTTCCCGGCCCAGCGCGCCGCCCTCGCCCGCATGGGGATTGAGCCCGGCGGCCACGATGCGGGGGCGCGCTATGCCGAAATTGCGCTGCAGCCCCTTCACCGTGGTGATGGCGCGCGCGCGGATCAGGTCGATCGTCAGCACCGAGGAGATGTCGGCCAACGGGATATGGATGGTGACGGGCACGACCTTCAGCGAAGGCCCCGCAAGCATCATCACCGCGTTATGGGGCGCGACGCCGCAGCGTTCGGCGATGAATTCGGTTTGGCCGGGATGGGTGAAGCCGACGCCGTAAAGCTGTTCCTTCCCCACAGGCGCGGTCACGACGCCCGCCGCCGATCCGCTGCGGGCCAGGCCGACGGCGGCCTCCAGCGCCTGAAAGGCGGTGCGGGCGCCGTCGATGCTGGGCGCGCCCGGCACGATTTCACCGGCTTCGGCGACCTGTAGGCAGGGGAGGGCGTTGTCGAACACCGCCGCCGCTTCCTCCGGCGTGGCGATCATTTCGATCGGGCCAAGCCACACGGCCCGCAGCGACGCGACATCGCCCACCGCGAAGAACAGCGGCAGCCCGCGCGCTTCGCGCATGACCCAGCTTTTCGCCACGATTTCCGGGCCGATACCGGCCGGATCGCCCAGGGGAACGGCGAAGGGCGCCAGATCGGCGCGCTCGGGCGCGGGATCAGTTATAGTCGATGACGGCATCGCGACGAAGATCGCGCAGATAGATGCGCGCGCGCTTGTTGACGCGCTCTTCCTCCAGCTGCGCCATGATCTGCTCCGCATTGGGCGCGGCGGCGGAGGAGGCGTCATCGCGGCCGCAGACGACCAGTACGCGCACACCCTCGTTGATCGACCCGAACGGCGGAGAAGCCTGGCCGACCTGTAGGCCGAGCAGGAGGTCCTGCAACTGCGGCGGCAGGTCGCGCACCTTCACATTGTCATTGTCGACGACATCGGCGCCGATCTTGCCGCCCAGTTCGTTCGCCTGGCCGCAGCCCTTGATGACCTTGGTCTGCGCCGCGAAGCTGGCGGCCCTGGCGCTCGCCTGCTCCTTGGTCGTGCCGGCGGGGAAGCTGATCGACAGTTGCTTGAGGCTGAGCAGCGCGTCGCGCGGGTCGGCGGTCAGCACCTTGCGCTTGTCCATGACGTAGATGAGGGACACGCCGCCGGGCACGCCGATCGGTCCCGCGATCTGCCCCACCTGCATATCGGTAGCCGCGCGGGCCAGCTCATCGGGCAGCTGGCTGGGCCGCACCCAGCCCAGGTCGCCGCCGACCGCCGCCGTCGATGCTTCGGAAAATTGCCGCGCATAGGCGGCGAAGCTGCCGCCCTGCTTGATCTGATCAATGATGTTGCGGGCGTTTGCGACGATTTGCGCCTGATTTTCCGGGGTGGCCGACAGGTAGATCTCACCAATGCGGAACTCGTCGCTGCCCTTGGCCGCATTCATGCGGTCGACCACCGACTTCACCTCGTCCCCTGACACATTGACGAAAGGCTGGATGTTGCGGCGGAGCAGCCGGCTCCACGCCAGTTCGCCCTCGATCTGGCGCTTGATGCTGTTGGCGGAACTGCCCTGGGTCCGCAGATATTGGTCGAACTGCGCGGGGGACTGGCGGAAATTGCCCGCGACCCGCTCATAGCTCTGTTCGATCTCTTCCTTGGCGATCTTGATGTCGTTGGCCGCCGCTTCCTGAATCTGCAGCGTTTCGTCGATCAGGTTGCGCAGCACCTGCACGCGCAGCCGCTCCTTTTCCTCCGCCGATATCTTGCCGCCATTGGCGGCGAGCATGAGCGCCAGGCGCTGGTCGACGTCGGTCCCGGTGATGATGCGGCCATTCACGATCGCCGTCGCCTTGCGCAGGTTCGGATCGCTCTTGCCGAAGATCGTCACGTCCTTGGGCAGGTTGAGCTGCTGCGCCGCCACCTTGTCGTCGTCATCGACGGTCTGGGCGCCGACATGCGATACGCCGGTCCCCAGCAGGACAGACGAAAGGAGCAGGGCGTGCATACCGGACCGCAGCGAACGGCCAAGGCGGGAAGACGGGGAAACGACAGGCTGCATCGTCGACAAAGCTCTCATATGCGGTCCGGCGCGTGATGCGCTGATCCGCCTTAACCAGTCCTGAGCGGATGGCGGGAAGGCTGATCCTTATATGCCGATATTGCGAAAAGCCAGCCGTAGTTGGAAACTGTTGCCCTTTCGCGCGTCGCCAGCCGCCAGATAGTCGCGCCGCCAGGTGAGGCCCAGCGTCAGGCAGTCATCCTCATAAGCGACGCCCAGCCGATGGCGGACCGGTTCATAGCCGTCCGCCGCGCTCAGCGGATCTTCCTTCTGGTCGGTAAGGTCGACGACGGTCGAGCCGAACACCGACCAGAAGCGCGCGAACTGGACGCGCCCGCCCAGGCGCAGTTCCTCGCGGTCCCGCAAATCCTCCAGGCTGGCCGCGGCGTTGCGGTTGAGCCGGAGGTAGCCGACCATCGCATAGGTCTTGCGGGTGCCGATCGTGGCGTCGATCTCGTTCCGGCGGATAGCCAGGTCGTCCTTGTCCACCCGGTAACGATGCGTCAGGCTGACGAAATCCTTGTAGCGCACCGTGGTGCGGCCCACGATGTCGGACTGGCGATCGGAAAGGCCTGTGCCGTCGGGCAGGATGCTCTCGCGATTGTTGAGGCGGTAGCTTTGGCCCACCACGCTTTCCAGCGAGAAATCGGGCAGCGACAGGCTATATTCCAGGCCATAGGTGATGCGCGTCGAATCCTCGAACCGGTCGTAGCCGGCGAAGCGGTTGAGCGCGAAGAGGTTGCTGTCCTCCAGGTCGATCGCGCGGGCGTCCTCATTGGGGATCGACAGGTTGGCGATATGGGGCGCCGCGACGATCTGCACGCGGGGCGCGATCCGCTGCACCCCGCCGAACGCTTCGCCGATGAAGGGCCAGCGGACGTCGATCGCCGCCGCGGCGATTCCGCGCGCCTTCCAGCCCGGATCGCCGGCATAGCGGGGGATGTTGTTCAGCAGATTGTCGTTGTTGTGATAGACGTCGCCGCGCAGATAGGTGGTGAAGTTCACCTCCTGCCCCATGCCGGTCAGCTTGCGCAGGTTCCATTCGAACGCGGCGAAGGCGCGTTGCGTGTCCTGGCCGTTGGTGCGGGTGATGGCCAGGCTGTTCGCCTGAAGCTGGATGCGGCCGCCCAGCAGGGGATCGGTAAGGCGCAGGCGATAGTCGATCACCGGCAGCGCGATCGGCGTCTGCCCTTGCGGATCACCGATGCGCAGCGTCTGCACCGCCCAGCCGGCTATCGAGAAATAGCTGTTCTGGCCGATCCGCTGCGCGCCGAGGGTGGAACGCAGCCGGTCATCGCGGCTGATGTCGTAGCGACGCAGGAAGGTGCGGTCGCTGGCGAGTCGGATCGATCCGTTGACGCTCCATTCGGACGTCAGCTGCATGCCGCCGCTGGCGTCCAGATAACCGCGGAAATCCTTGCTCGATCCGGTGGCGGGGGCCGCGCCGGGCAGCGCGCTGTTGACGTCCATCCGGTTGGCGTGGGTCGCATAGCCGGTGATCTGATAGGCCCCGCGATCCCAGCGGTGCCGGAAGGTCGTCTCCAGCATCGGCAGCACCTCGGAATAGATGTGCGGCGTGATGGTGAGGTCGCGGTTGGGCGCCAGCTTGAAATAATAAGGGAGGGCGAACTCCAGCCCGTTGTTGCGGTCGTAACGGATGTTGGGGACCAGCAGGCCGCTGCCCCCGGTGTCGCCGACCGGATGCGAAAATCCCGGCATCGGGATCAGCGGCAGGCCGAACAGTTCGATGCGGGCGTCGCGATATTTGACCCGCGCGGCGACCGGATCATAGACCACCTTCACGGCCTTGATCTGCCAGGTCGGCTCCTTGGGGCAGCCATGGACGTCCTCGACCACGCAACCGGTATAGGCGGCCTTGTTCAGCGTATAGACGCCGTTCACGCGCTTGCCCCGCGCCGCCGCCAACCGCCCGCCCGATTGCAGCACCAGCAGCATGTTTTCGACCGTGCCGTCCTTCAGCGTGTCGGTGACTTCGAACCGGTCGCCATAGGCGATATTGCCTTCGGGATCGGTGACGGACACATTGCCCTTCGCCTCGACCTGTCCGGTGGTGCGGTTCCATATCACATTGTCGGCGCGCAGCCGGTTGCCTTCGCGCAGCAGCTGCACATTGCCGCTCGCCGTCACGACTTCCCTGTTGCTGTCATATTCCAGCTGGTTGGCTGCGAAGCCGATCTGTTCGTCGCTTTCGGGCACGGGCGCGTCGGGCGCGCTGGCCAGCGGCTGCGGAGCCTGGAATTCCTGCGCGGCGGCGTGCGGCGACGTGGCGAGACAGGCCAGCGCGGCCCCAGCCGTCAGAATATGTTTCAATCGCAGGGAAGGGGAGAAAATCAGCAAGGGGATCGTGCCTCTTCAGGGGCGCTTCGTTGCCCGCCTATCGCATTGCTTTGCCTGCGCCGCAATCTTTCGTCACGCGTCTTTTGTTGGAAATCGGGCGAACGGCTTTGCCAGATGGGGCAAGCGTCATTATCTGAAGCGGACGTTCCTACATTTCACGATCGATAAAAGAAAAAGGACCTTTGATGGAAATCGCGTTCAGCCCGGCGCGCCCCGACGCCGACACCCTGGTCCTCGCCGTGCCCAAGGGCGGATTCGACGTCCTGCCGATCACGGCTTCCGCGACGCTCGTGGCGGGCGCTGGCGCCGCGCGCTTCACGGGCGAAGCGGGCTCCACTTTCGAAAGCTTCGTGGAGGAAGGCGGCAAGGTGCTGCGGGTCGTGCTGCTGGGCGTCGGTAGCGGCGGCGAAGCCGATCATGAGCGCGCGGGTGGCGCGCTGACCACGCGCCTGCTGACCAGCGGCGCGGCTCACGTAGCCGTCGAATTTGTCGGTGGCGCGAGCGGCGAGAATGCCGCTCGCCTGGCCTATGGCGCGCTGTTGCGCGGCTGGCGGATCGACACCTATCGCACGCGCCAGGCGGAAAAGGCGAAGCCGACCCTGACGAAGATCACGCTGGTCGCGGACGACGCCGACGCGGCGTGGGAGAGCCTTTCGGCCGTGGCGGCTGGCGTCGCCTTCACGCGCGAACTGGTGTCGGAGCCCGCCAACATCCTCTACCCGGAAAGCTTCGTCGAACGCTGCCGCCATCTGGAGCAGTTGGGCGTCAAGATCACCGTGCTCGACAAGGCGGCGATGGCCGACCTGGGCATGGGCGCGTTGCTCGGCGTGGCGCAGGGGTCGGTGCGGGAGCCGCGCCTGATCGCGATGGAGTGGGACGGCTCCGGCGGCGCGCAGGACAAGCCGGTCGTGTTCGTGGGCAAGGGCGTGACCTTCGACACCGGCGGCATCTCGTTGAAGCCCGGCGCGGGCATGGAGGACATGAAGTGGGACATGGGCGGCGCGGGCGCGGTCGCGGGCGCGATGAAGGCGCTGGCGGGGCGCAAGGCCAAGGCGCATGTGGTCGGCATCTGCGGTCTTGTCGAAAATATGCCCGACGGTAACGCGCAGCGGCCGGGCGACATCGTCACATCCATGTCGGGGCAGACGATCGAGGTCATCAACACCGACGCTGAAGGCCGTCTGGTGCTGTGCGACGTCATCACCTGGGCGCAGCAGATCTATGCGCCGGAGGTTATCGTTGATCTCGCTACCCTGACCGGCGCGATGATCGTGGCGCTGGGCGACCAATATGCGGGCATCTTCGCCAATGACGAGGGGCTGGCCGAGGATCTGATCGCCGCCGGCAAGGCGTCGGGAGACCAGTTGTGGCGCTTCCCGCTTTCGGACGCCTATAACAAGCTGATCGACAGCCCGATCGCCGACATGAAGAATATGGGCGCCCGCTATGCCGGGTCGATCACCGCCGCCCAGTTCATCAAGCGCTTCGTCGATGATGGCGTCAAATGGGCGCATCTCGACATTGCCGGCATGGTGTGGGCCGACAAGCCGGGATCGACCTGGGACAAGGGCGCGACCGGCTATGGCGTGCGCCTGATCGACCGCTACGTTGCGGAAAAGGTAGAAGGCTAACCTCCTCCGTTCGCCCTGAGCTTGTCGAAGGGCTTTCCTTTCTTCGAGGAAGAAGGGAAGGGCTTCGACAGGCTCAGCCCGAACGGGTGAGAGCGAGGAATATATGCAGGTCGATTTCTATCAGCTGAGCCGTGACCCGGTGGATCAGGTGCTGCCCGCCATCGCCGCGCGCATCCTGGGCCTTGGCGAACGGCTTCTGGTGGTGGCGCAGGAGGGGGAGCGGCTCGATCGAATCTCCGCCGGTCTCTGGGCCGGGCCGCCCGAAAGCTTCCTCGCCCACGGCCGTGCGGGGGAGGAGGGGGAGGGGCTCCAGCCCATCCTCCTTACCCATGATTGCGTTGCGGCGAATGGCGCGCGGCATATCGCGCTGGCGGACGGCCTGTGGCGCGAAGAAGCGCTTGGGTTCGACCGCGCCTTCTACTTCTTCGACGCGACGACGGTCGAGGGCGCGCGCGACAGCTGGCGGGCGCTGGCCAAGCGCGAAGGCGTCATCCCCCGCTTCTGGCGACAGGAGGGCGGCAGATGGGTGCAGGGACCGTGACCGGCACGAGCGGTCGACGCCCCCTTGCGATGCGGAAGCGCGCGGTCTAAAGGGCGCGCCATTCCAATTCCAACAATTCGGAGCTTTTGAGCCTCATGGCCGTGACCCGCACCTTTTCGATCATCAAGCCCGACGCGACCCGTCGCAACCTGACGGGCGCCGTGACCAAGAAGCTGGAGGAAGCGGGCCTGCGGGTCGTCGCTTCCAAACGCATCCGCATGAGCCGCGAACAGGCCGAAGGCTTCTACGCCGTTCACAAGGAACGCCCTTTCTTCGCCGATCTGGTCGCCTTCATGATCTCCGGCCCGGTCGTCGTTCAGGTGCTGGAAGGCGAGGACGCCGTGAAGCGCAACCGCGACATCATGGGCGCCACCAACCCCGCCAATGCCGATGAAGGCACGATCCGGAAGGACTATGCCGAATCGATCGAAGCCAATTCGGTCCACGGCTCCGACAGCGAAGAAAACGCCGCGATCGAGATCGCCTATTTCTTCCGGTCGGAAGAAATCGTCGGCTGAATAAGCCGCTCGACCTAGTGAGAGGCCGGGGGGCCTGAATCCCCCCGGCCTCTGCCTGACCCTCTTCGTCAGCCGACCAGATCGACGACCGACCAGACGGCTGCGACCCGACCATCGCGCAATTGATAGAAGGCGTGTTCGGCGAAGGTGACCGGGTCTCCACCCGGTTTCAAACCCTTCCATTCGCGGGCCAGAGTGCCCGTGCCTAACAATCGCGCCGCCAAATGATCTCCGTCCACGACGATGTTCGAGATTTCAATCTGTCCATCGGGCATCAGGATCGAGAAAAATCCCAATATTTTGTTCGTGAAATCTGCGCGGCTGAAAATTTTATCATTGCACTGGATTTGGTCATGATAAAATTCCGCCGCTTCAGGAAGTCGGCCGGAATTAACGGCGTCTATATATTTGCGATAACGCTCTTCTAATCCTGGATGCGTCATCGTCCTGGCGACCCTCACTCGGACAGCGGCGGCGCTTCGAACCGATCTATCACCCATTCCTCGGCCTGGGCTCCGCCGATCCATTCCTGCATCCAGGGATGAGAAATGACCGCCTGCATATAGGCTTCGGCAAAGCGGGCCACGGGGAGTTGATAGGTGATGAAGCGCGTCACTACCGGCGCAAACATCACGTCGGCCGCTCCGAATTCGCCGAACAGGAAATCGCCTGTGCCGCCATAACGCGCGCGCGCCTGCGCCCATAGCTGCATGATGCGGCCGATATCCTGCTCCACCGCCTCCGACGGCGGGACGGGCGGGTAGATCTGGCGGATGTTCATGCTGTGCTCGCGGCGCAGCGCGGCGAAGCTGGAGTGCATCTCCGCCGCCATCGACCGGGCCATCGCCCGCGCGGCCGCATCGGCGGGCCAGAATTTCTCGCCGTCCGATTTTTCGTTCAGATATTCGATGATGGCCAGGCTGTCCCAAACGACGATGTCATCGCCGTCCCACAGGATCGGCACCTTGCCGGAAGAGGGCGCGAACTCGTCCCCCTCGCGCCGCTTTTCCCATGCCTCGTCATAAAGCGGCACGACCACTTCCTCGAACGGCAGGCCGGACAGCTTGCACGCCAGCCAGCCGCGCAGCGACCAGCTCGAATAAGCCTTGTTTCCAATGAATAGCTTCATCATCCCTCCTCTTTAGCCGGGGGCGGGAAGGGAAGTCGAGAGCGTCGGCGCGCGCCAAGCGCAACGCCCCGCTTTTCGCCCGCGAAATTTCTGTGCGGCGAAGGCTGGATAGGACGGCCTCCGGATCGTAAGCGTGATGACAAGAAGTAAGATCGGGTCGGGGAGTGACATGGATATATTGCACGGGGTGGCCGGCCTGTTCGTCGGGCTGATGGTGGGGATGACGGGGGTTGGCGGCGGATCGCTGATGGCGCCGATCCTGATCCTGCTGTTCGGCGTCGCGCCCGCGACCGCCGTCGGCACGGACCTGTGGTTCGCCTCCCTCACCAAGGCGGTGGGCGGCGTGGTCCATCACCGGCATGGCGGCGCCGATGGCGGACCCGATTATCAGGTGGTCAAGCGCCTCTGCATGGGGAGCCTTCCCGCAGCGCTGATCACCATCCTCATCCTGTCCCACACGCATATTCAGCAGATGAAGACGGGCATCGTCACCGCGTCGCTCGGCTGCGTCCTGATCGCCACCGCCGTCGCGATGTTGCTGCGGGGGCGTTTCCACCGCTGGGCGCTGGCCCGGCGGGTCGGCACGGCGGATCGGTTCACGCGCCTTCAGCCGGCGCTGACCGTCGGGGCGGGCGCGTTGCTGGGCTTCATGGTGACGCTGACTTCGGTAGGGGCGGGAGCGATCGGCGCGACGCTGCTGCTGGCGCTCTATCCCATTCGCATGCGGATGCAGCGGCTGGTGGCGACCGACATCGTCCACGCCGTTCCGCTGACGCTGGTGGCGGGCCTGGGCCATCTGTGGATCGGCAACGTCAATCCGCTGCTGCTGGTGAACCTGCTCGCCGGATCGCTGCCGGGGATCATCATCGGATCGCTGCTGGCGACGCGGGTGTCGGAGCGGGTGCTCCAACCATTGCTGGCGATCGTGCTGGTCGTCGTCGGCTGGCGGCTTGTCGCCTGAGCGGACGGAAAAGGATGGAGGCCCGAGCCGGAATCGAACCGGCGTGCACGGATTTGCAGTCCGCTGCGTCACCACTCCGCCATCGGGCCATCCGGTGGTGGACGCCGCAAATGTGAGGCTTTTGGTTCAAAGTCAAGCGCGGCCATGGCGAACGATCCCAAGATTCTCGTTCCCCGGCGTCTAAAGCCGCTTGGCGTTGACAGTCCGCTGATTTAGAGGTCCGTTTATGTCAGTGCTGTATTGCTTTGCCAATACAGTTGTGCCAATCGGGGAATTGTCGTGACCGATCAGAATTTTTCATCGATGCGGGCCGCCATGGTCGAAAGCCAGCTTCGCACCAGCGATGTGGACGACCAGCGCGTGATCGCCGCGATGGCGCGGGTCGCGCGCGAGGATTTCGTGCCGGCCGAGCGCCGCGCCATGGCCTATGTCGATCGCCCGATCCCGCTTGGTAACGGACGCGCGCTCAACCCGCCTTTGGTGACGGGCCGCCTGCTCAAGGAAGCGCATGTCGAGCCGGGCGACCGCGTCCTCCTGATCGGCGCAGCCACGGGTTACAGCGCGGCGTTGCTGTCCGCGCTCGGCGCGCAGGTGACGGCGGTGGAGGAAGAGGGCGGTCCCGATCCGGCGTCGAACGCCGCCACGATCGTGCGTGGCTCGCTCAAGGCCGGCGCTCCCGATGGCGCGCCCTATGACGTCCTGTTCATCGACGGAGCCGTGGAGGAAGTGCCAGCGGCGCTCGTTCAGCAACTTGGCGATGGCGCGCGCGTCGTGACGGGGATCGTCGAGCGCGGCGTCACCCGCCTGTGCAGCGGACGCGTGGCCGGCGGCGTGCTGGGGCTCGCCAGCCTCGCCGACATGGAAATGGTTGTTCTGCCGGGCTTCGCCGCGCCGGAACGTTTTCTTTTCTAACGGACCGGGGAAGTCATGACGGCAAGGCAATTCTTCATTCGGCGCTCCGCCGCCACGGCTTTGCTGCTCGTCTCTTCCGCCATGGCCGGAGCGGCCGGCGCGGAAACGCTCCAGGGTGCGCTGGCCCAGGCCTATCGGGCCAACCCGACGCTCACCGGCGCGCGCGCGCAGCAGCGGGCCACGGACGAAAATGTCCCCATCCGCAAGGCGGACGGACGGCCCGCTCTGGAAGCCAATACGAGCTTTACCGAAAGCGTTTTGAAGCCGACGATCAGCTTCACGTCGCCGCAACGCACCCTGAGTGCGAACGCACAGGTCACGGTGCCCATCTATGCGGGTGGCGCGGTGCGAAACGGCGTTAAAGCGGCGAAGACCCGCGTCGAAGCCGGGCAGGCCAATCTGCGCGGCACGGAGGCGTCCATCTTCTCGCAGGTGGTCGCCGCCTATATGGACGTGATCCGCGACAGCGCGATCGTCTCGCTCAACATGGCCAATGTGAATGTGCTGGAGGTCAACCTCCAGGCATCCAATGACCGGTTCGAGGTAGGCGACCTTACCCGCACCGACGTCGCCCAGTCCGAATCGCGCCTCGCCCTCGCCCGATCGGACTTGCAGACGGCCGAGGCCAATCTCATCGGCAGCCGGGAAAATTACATCGCGCTGGTGGGTTCGCCGCCGGACGACCTGCAACCGCCGCCGCCGCTGCCCGGCGCTCCCGCCTCGCCGGAGATTGCGGTGCAAGTGGCGCTGGCTGACAATCCCGACATTCTCGCCGCAAAAAAAGCCAAAGAAGCGGCTGGATATGATGTGCGCGTTGCGAAAGCCGGCCCCCTTCCCAAGATCTCGGCCTTTACCCAGGGCAGCTACACGAATTTCCTCAATACGCAGGATTATCTCGACAATGTCGGAAATCCCATCGCTGGACCGCAGATCAACAAGCAAGCGGGCGCTGGCGTTCAATTGACGCTGCCCCTCTATCAGGGCGGCCGCCCCGCCGCGCAGGTGCGGCGGAACCAGGCGCTGGAATCGCAGGCGATCGAACAGGAGATCGAGGTCGAGCGCGGCGTCATCGCCCAGACCCGTTCCGCCTATGCCAGCTGGCAGGCGTCGCTCCAGAGCATCCAGTCGAACCAGAAGGCGGTCGAGGCCGCCAACCTGTCGCTCGAAGGTGTGCGCGCGGAAAATTCCGTCGGCAGCCGCACCATCCTCGACATATTGAATGCCGAGCAAGAGGCGTTGAACGCCAAGGTCCAGCTCGTGTCCGCGCGGCGCAACGCCTATGTCGCGGGCTTCAGCCTGCTCGCCGCCATGGGCCATGCCGAAGCGGACGACCTAAGCCTCGAAACCGGCGCGCTCTACGACCCCATGGTTAATTATGAGCGGGTGAAGGGCAAATGGTTCGATTGGGATTTCGATCCCGCGCCGCGGCGCCAGGCGACGCCCACCGTTGACACGCCGGCACAAAATGCCAATGTTCCAGCTGGTTTGGCGCAGCAACCGTAAAGGTTAACACGGGGTATCCATGGGCGACATGAGCAAGGAACCCTCGATGGAGGACATCCTTTCTTCCATAAAGCGGATCATCGCGGAGGAAGGGGAAGAGGCTGTGCAGCCCGTGTCGCGTCGCGGCCGGTCGGATGCGGCGGGCAAGCAGGCGCCGGACGCCGCAGCGGCCGATGTCGCCCCTGCGCTGGAGGAAGTGCTGGAACTGACCGACGAGGTTGGAGCGGAGGAGCCGATGCCTGCCCACAAGACGTCCCGCGCCGCCTCGATCGAAACGCCCGAGGAGGACGGTTCCATCCTGTCGGTCGAGAGCGAGGTCGCCGCGCGCCATTCGCTCTCCACGCTCTCGTCAATGCTGGTGGCGCCCAAAGAGGGCGAGGATAATACGCTGGACGGGCTTGTCCGCTCGATGCTGAAGCCGATGCTGAAGGAATGGCTGGACGCGCGTCTGCCTGCGCTGGTCGAGGACATGGTCGCCAGGGAAATCGCCCGCATCACTGCGCGTTGAGGGGGGCAGAGGGGCTGGCTCGCAAACATAGTCAGGGAAATATACCTTTCCTAAATAAGGCCTGAGCATTATCTTGCTCGCAGAGGTAATCAAATGATCGACAAGCGTCCCAGTGATCTCCCCACGAAATGGAAGCGGGCTCCCAACGGCGAGATGATCGCCGTGAAGGTCGTGCAATCCGAAAGCGAGACGCTGGAATATGATCTGCTCGCTGCTTTCCGTTCCAATGTGCGCCGATTGAAGCGGGAGCGCAGAGCCCGGGCCAAAGATGCAGATATCGCCGCGTAAGGCGGACAAGCCATCACTGTGGATTATCGCGGGCCCTAATGGCTCGGGTAAGAGTACGCTTTATAATCGAACAGACATTGACGGGTGGGGTGGCTCCATCTGGATCATCAATCCAGACCTTCTCACCCTGCGCCTCACCGAACAGGAAGGGCTTACGCAAAACCACGCCAATCGCGCGGCGCTTGACCGTATTCAGGCGTGGCTCGATGCGTCGATCGAAGTGCATCAGACGATTGGTGTGGAGACGGTGTTGTCCACGTCCAAATATCGCGCGCTTGTCGATCGGGCGAAGGATCGCGGCTTCGATGTGCGGATGCTCTACGTAGTTCTCGATTCGGCGGAGCTTCAGATCGAACGGGTCAGGTTGAGGGTGTCCGAAGGCGGACATAACGTCCCGGCGGAGAAGATCATTTCGCGACGAGCCCGGTCATTCCAGCAACTCGCGCTCTTCGCCAAGCATCTCGATTATCTCGCCATATTCGACAATTCTCGAGGTGAACCCAATCTCGTGGCGATCAAGAAATATAAAAAGCCTTTGACCGTACTGGACCGTTTACCACCCGACCTCCAACAGGTTCTGGAGAGCAATCTGCTGTTCGGATGAAGCGCACTGTTTGATCTTGCGGATGTTGCGGTTAAAGCCCCAGCCATGACCGAACTGCCCAAGACCTTCGACCCCGCCGAAATCGAGTCCCGCTGGTACGCCCATTGGGAGGAGAATGGCCTGTTCCGCCCGGAACGCCCCAATGCCGAGCCCTTCACCATCGTGAACCCGCCGCCGAACGTGACGGGCAGCCTGCATATTGGCCATGCGCTCGACAATACGTTGCAGGATATCGTGATCCGCTATGAGCGGCTGCGCGGCAAGGATGCGCTGTGGGTCGTGGGCACCGACCATGCGGGCATCGCGACGCAGATGGTGGTCGAGCGGCAGATGGAGGCGCGGCAGGACAAGCGCACCAACTATACGCGCGACCAGTTCATCGAGAAGGTCTGGGAATGGAAGGGCGAGAGCGGCGGCGCGATCACGCGGCAGCTGCGGCGGCTGGGATGCTCTATGGATTGGGCCAATGAGCGCTTCACCATGGATGAGGGCTTTTCGCGCGCCGTCATCAAGACGTTCGTGGAGTTGCACAAACGCGGCCTGCTCTATCGCGACAAGCGGCTGGTGAACTGGGACCCGCGCTTCCGCTCGGCTATCTCCGATCTGGAGGTCGAGACGCAGGAGGTGAAGGGCGGCTTCTGGCACTTCCGCTATCCGCTGGCGGATGGGGTTCGCCTTCCCGATGGCGCGGACCATATCGTCGTCGCCACTACGCGGCCCGAGACGATGCTGGCGGATATGGCGGTCGCGGTGCATCCCGAAGATCCGCGCTACAAGGACGTTATCGGCAAGGACATTCTCCAGCCGATCACCGGCCGCCGGTTCAAGATCGTGGGCGACGATTATGCCGATCCGGAGCTGGGATCAGGCGCGGTGAAGATCACGCCGGGGCATGACTTCAACGACTTCGAAGTGGGCAAGCGGGCGGGCTTTAAGCCGGCCGGGATGCTCAACATGTTCGACGCCGACGCCAATGTGATCCAGACCGCTGACGGGCTGATCCCCGAGCGCTTCCTGGGGTTGCACCGTTTCAAGCGTGATGGCGTGGATGGCGCGCGTGAGCTGGTCGTGGCCGAGATGAAGGCGCTGGGGATGCTGGTCCCGCATGTCTCGAAGAACAAGGATGGCGAGGAGGTTGAGGCCGATTTCGAGCCGCGCACCATCCAGACGCCCTTCGGCGACCGTTCCGGCGTGGTGATCGAGCCGTGGCTGACCGACCAATGGTATGTCGATGCGGAGAAGCTCGCGGTCGCGCCGATGCAGGCGGTGCGCGACGGGCGGATCGAGATCGTGCCCAAGACGTGGGAAAAGACCTTCTTTAACTGGATGGAGAATATCCAGCCCTGGTGCGTGTCGCGGCAGCTTTGGTGGGGGCATCGGATTCCGGCTTGGTTTGGGCCCCATACCAACAACGGTGCAATCATCCCTTCCTTGGGGACACATATCTTCGTCGCGGAAACCGAGGAGGAAATGTTTGCGCAGGCGCGGGAATGCTATGGCGAAAGCGTCGAGATCGTCATTGCCGCCTCCAGAACCGAAGCAGCGGAAATCGGACATCATCCGACGAAAGCGGTTCTGTATCGCGACCCAGATGTGCTCGACACTTGGTTCTCCTCCGCGCTCTGGCCCTTCGGTACGCTGGGCTGGCCGGAAGAAGAAACCTCCGTTCGCCCTGAGCTTGTCGAAGGGCAATCCTTCTCTTCGGAGGAAAAGGAAGGGGCTTCGACAGGCTCAGCCCGAACGGGTCGGAGTTTGTTGCAGCGCCACTACCCCAACGACCTGCTGATTTCCGGCTTCGACATCCTGTTTTTCTGGGATGCGCGCATGGCGATGCAGGGGATGGAGTTCATGGGCGATGTGCCGTGGCGCAAGCTCTACCTCCACGGCCTCGTGCGCGCGGCGGACGGCCAGAAAATGTCCAAGTCCAAGGGCAATGTCGTCGACCCGCTCGGCCTGATCGACAAGTTCGGCGCCGACGCGCTGCGCTTCTTCATGTCGGCCATGGAAAGCCAGGGCCGCGACGTGAAGATGGATGAGAAGCGCGTCGAGGGTTATCGCAACTTCGCGACCAAGCTGTGGAATGCCACCCGTTTCGCCATGGCCAACGGCATCGGCGCCAGCACCTCCGTGGCGGCGCCCGAAGCGACCCTGCCGGTCAACAGATGGATCATCGGCGAGGTTGTGGAAACCGTCGCCGCACTCGACAAGGCGATGGCGGAATTGCGTTTCGACGCCGCCGCCAACGCGATCTATCATTTCGTCTGGGACCAGTTTTGCGACTGGTATCTGGAAAGGATCAAGCCCACGCTGGGCGAAGAAGCGGCAATCCCGCCTTATGGAGCGCAGCAGGCAGAGGAGACGCGCGCCGTGGCCGGATGGGTGCTGGACCAGATATTGGTCATGCTCCACCCGTTCATGCCGTTCATCACTGAGGAATTGTGGGGAGCGCTGGGACCGCGCGACAACAGGCTTATCGTCGCGCAATGGCCCGATCCCAAGGCGTCGGTCGACCCCGATGCGAAGGCGTCGATAGAATGGTTCATCAGGCTGGTAGGGGATACCAGAGCGGCCAAGAATGAACTGGGCATCGCGCCCGGAACGCGCCTGAAGGCCTATGTCCGGGACGCCAGCGGCGATACGCAGGACAATATCAACCGACACTTCACCGCCCTTGCCAAGCTCGCCCGGCTCGACATCGTGACCGACGGGGCAGCGCCGGAAGGCGCGTCGATCCAGATCGTGGTGGATGAGGCGACGTTCACGATACCCCTCGAAGGCGTCATCGACATCGCCTCCGAAAAGGCGCGGCTCGCCAAGGCGCTGGCGGCGGCGGAGAAGGAGCGGGATTCGCTGGGCGGTCGCCTGTCGAACCCCGCCTTCGTCGAAAAGGCCAAGCCCGACGCCGTGGCCAAGGCGCGCGAGGACCATGCCGAAAAGACCGCCGAGGCGGAGAGATTGAAGGCGGCGCTGGAACGGCTTGCCTGATCCAGCGCCTTCCATCACGATAGAAAAAACAGGGAGATATTGGTGCAAAGGGGCGGGAAAGACCTGACGCAGGGGCCGATTGCGTCGACGTTGCTGCTGTTCGCATTGCCGACGCTCGGGTCCAATATCCTGCAATCGCTGAACGGATCGATCAACACCATATGGGTGGGTCGTTTCCTGGGCGAGCGGGCGGTCGCCGCGACGACCAACGCGAACATCATCATGTTCCTAATGTTCTCGATCGTCTTCGGGCTCGGTATGGCCTCCACGGTGCTGATCGCGCAGGCGACCGGCGCGCGCGATATGGATGCGGCGCGGCGGGCGTTCGGGTCGGCGATAGGATTCTGCTTTCTCTTCTCGTTGCTGATTTCGGTGGCGGGATGGCTGGGCGCACCCGCTTTGCTGCACATGCTCGCGACCCCGGCGGAAGCGTTCGATCCGGCGCTCGCCTATCTGCGCGTCATCTTCATCTCCATGCCCGCGACGCTGCTCAGCATCATGATGACGATGGGGGTGCGCGGGATCGGGGATGCGCGCACGCCCTTTTATTTCATGCTGCTCAATGTCGGGCTCGACCTTGTTCTCAACCCGGTTCTGATCCTGGGGCTGGGGCCCATCCCCGCCATGGGAATCGCCGGATCGGCTGGGGCGAGCGCCGTCGCCGGCTTCATCAGCTTCGTCGCGCTGGTTGCCTATACCTATCGCCGCGACCTGCCGATCCGCTTGAGGGGAGCGGAATGGGCCTATCTGCGCCCGTCCATGCCGCAACTGCGGATTCTGGTCGGCAAGGGGTTGCCGATGGGATTGCAGATGATCGTGGCGTCGGTATCGGGCATCCTCATGATCGGGCTCGTCAATCGCGAGGGGTTGTTGGCGACGGCGGCCTATGGCGCGGCGCAGCAGCTCTGGTCCTATCTGCAGATGCCCGCCATGGCCATTGGCGGCGCGGTCAGCGCCATGGCGGCGCAGAATGTCGGCGCGGGCCGATGGGACAGGATCGGACGGATCGCCAATTACGGGCTCTGCTATTTGCTGGGGTTCACCGGCGTCATGGTCGCGTTGATGCTGTGGTTCCACCATCCGCTGCTGGCGCTGTTCCTGGGCGGCTCCAGCCCCGCCATCCCGATGGCCTGGCATATGCAGTTGATCGCGAGTTGGAGCTTCATCCTGTTCGGTGGCGCGATGATCTATTTCGGCATCATGCGCGCCAACGGCGTGGTCATGATGCCGCTTATCATCATGATCCTGTCGCTGTTCGTCGCGCGGCTCGGCTTTTACGTGATCGCCTATCCCCGCATCGGGCCGGATGCGTTGTGGTGGAGCTTTCCGGCGGGCTCGGCAACCGCGCTGGTATTGGCGGCGGCGGTCTATTATCGCGGGGGCTGGCGCAAGGCGCGGTTGATGGTCCCGCCGACCGATGAAGAGTGCGTCGAAACGGCCAATTCGGAAGCGGAACCCACCGGGCGTATCGTGCCGGTCGGTTGATCCGACTTACCGTCCCTGGCTGCGCCAGCGGGTGATGGTGCGGGCGAGAATGTCCTGCTCGCCGCCGGCCTGCCGCCATAGTTCGGTAAAGCTGGGATCGCCCGATGCGGGCCGCCGCGCTTCCTCCAGATCATCCAGCGTGACCCGGATCGGCACGGCGACGCCTTCGCCGCAGATGATCGCTTCCCGGTTGCGCAGCGCCGGAATGGAATCCAGGAAACCGCGCGCGCCTTCGGGCATCGCCGCCTTCACGAACGCCTGATCGCGATCATTGTTGAGGCGCATCGAAATGATCGTGCCGCACTGCGACAGCACGCCTTCGGCCAGATCCGAAGGACGCTGGGTGATGAGGCCAAGCGACACGCCATATTTACGGCCTTCCTTGACGATCCGCTCCAGGATGCGGCGCACGGCCTGCCCCGTGCCCGCGGTCGAACTGGGGATATAGCGATGCGCTTCCTCGCACACGAGCAGGATGGGGCGCTGCGGTTCGTCCCGCGCCCAGATGGCGTAGTCGAACACCAGCCGGGACAGCACCGACACCACGACCGACGTGATGTCCGAAGGCATGGCGGATACGTCGATGATGGAAATCGGCTTCCCGCCCGAGGGCAGGCGGAAAATCTTGGCTAGGAATTCCTGCATCGTGTCGGCGACCAGCATGCCGGAAAACATGAAGCTGTAGCGCGGATCGGCCTTGATCTCGTCGATCTTGGTTTTCAGCCGCATATAGGGGAGGGCGCCGGTGCCCTTGTCCAGCTTCCCCATCTCATTTTGTAAGATGTTGGTGAGGTCCGACAGCAGATAGGGCACGGGGGAATCGACGGTTAGCCGTCCGATGCCTTCGGCCAGCCGGTTCTTCTGCCGCGCGGCGAGCAGGCATTTGGCGAGGATGTCGCAATCCACCGTGCGGTCGGCGCCTTCGGAGGTGACGAACACCTCGCAATGCTCTTCGAAATTCATGAGCCAGTAGGGCAAAGCGAGGTTGTTCACGTCGAACACCGCGCCATTTTGCGCGAAAGCCGCGCCATATTCGCCGTGCGGGTCGATCATGACGATGTGGCCCTGCGGCGACAGGTCGCAGATGCGGTGCAGGATCAGCGCGGCGCTGGTCGACTTGCCCGTGCCGGTCGACCCCAGCAGCGCGAAATGCTTGCCCAGCATGGAATCGACATAGAGCGCGGCGCGCGTATCGGCGGTGGGATAGACGGTGCCGATCTGCACATGCGGGCGGTCGTCGGCGGCATAGATTTGCTGCATGTCCGCGCTCGATACCGGGAAGATATCCGTGCCGGGCGTGGGATAGCGCGTGACGCCGCGACGGAAGCGATGGATGCGCCCGGTCAGCTTTTCCTCGTCCCCTTCGCCCAGGAAGTCGACCTCCGCGACGATCATGCCGCTGTCCTGCCGGTCGAGCGCCATGGAGCGCACGCTGGCGATCAGCCAACTGTCGCCGACGCGCATCTTCACCTGGCTGCCGACCTGTCCGGCCATGGCGATGCAGGGGTCGGCATCCTGCGCCAGCGCGCTGATGCGCGCGAGGTCGATCCATATACTGGAACTGGAGCCCGCGATCTGGAACACCGCGCCCATCGCGTCCTGCAAGCCGGCAAGCGCATGCGGCTCAACATTCGTGAATTCGGCCGCTCCTGGCATGTGGCTCATACGCCCTCTCAATCCCGCCCGCAGGCAAGGATTGCCAGCGCCCCGGCTGGTTTTACCGGCTCAGTAGTAAAGAATGGCTTATCGGCGGGCGTTCTGTTCAGCGACGGATCGCTGGGGAACAGGGCGCTAGATATGTGTTCCCGGCATTTGAGGGCGCATTATTCAGCCAGCAACAATTTGTAACCTTCGGCAAATTTCAGAGACATTCACCGCCCCTACAGCCTTCGCGACAGCCCATTATTCGTGAAGGAGAAGACGATGTTCCTCATTCTTGCCTCGGCGGCCGCCGCCATGTCGGCCGCAACGCCCGTCCACAGCGCCCAGATCCCCCACGCCGCCAACGCCTATCAGGCAAGCTACGAGACGGAGTCGACGGTCCGCTTGAATGAGGTTGAGCCGCGCTTCGCCAGCCGTCCCGCCACGCCCGTCTGCCGCTGGCAGGCCGAACTGGTTCTGAACCGGGCGGTTTCGGCTGAGGGTCGCCCGGTCGCGGCGGTAGGCAAGTCCATCCACCGCTTCGCACCGTTGTCGGGTAGCCATGCGGGCTCCTGCGACGCCGCGCGCAGCCAGATCAACGCGGAAGTAGCCCGCTATTCGCGCGCCCGCGCCGCTGAATCGATGGCGGTCGCGCAGCAGGACCGAGCGGTCCTGCTCCAGGAACTGGACGGCATCCACGCCCTGTCCGTGAAGGGCGGATGAGTCCACCACTGATCCTGATTGCCGAGGCGCAGCAGGATTTGCGTCAACAGGTGCGCGAATCCCTGGAGCAGAATGGTTTCCGGGCGTTCCCGGCCGCCTCGGCGTCGGACATCTGGACAGCCATGGAAACGATGCCGGTCGGCGTGCTCGTGCTCGACGCGGCGCTGCGCGGACCGGACGGCATGGACCTGTGCCGCGACGTGCGCGAGCGCAGCGACGTGCCGATCATCCTGGTCGGCGCGAACAGCAGCGAGGTCGACCGCGTCGTCGGGCTGGAGCTGGGCGCGGACGACTATATGGCCAAGCCCTATTCGACGCGCGAACTCGCCGCCCGGCTCCGGGCGGTGCTGCGGCGCGGCAGGAATGAGCGCGCGTTGGGTCTGCGCCGCCAGACCGAAGCGCGCTTCGACGGCTGGACGACCGACTTCGCCCGGCGCGAAGTGCGCGATCCCGATGGCGGTCTGGTGGAGCTGACGGCGGCCGAATTTTCGCTGTTGGCCGTGCTGCTCGACCATCCGCAGGCGGTTATTGCGCGGGCGCGGCTCATGGAACTGGGCGGCGTGCGCGACGGGCCGTCCTCCGAACGCAGCGTCGACGTGCTGGTCAGCCGCCTGCGCCGCAAGCTCAGCCATGGCGGGCGGTCCGGGCCGATCGTCACGGTGAGGGGCGTGGGATACATGCTGAGCGCGGTGGTGGACCGACGGTGAGGCCGGGCTGGCCGCCGGCAGCCACGTCTGGGCGTGGAAAATCGCCCAGACATATTATTTAACAAACCCGCTGCGCCGCAGCAAAGCCGCTTCTCTATCTTCCTTGATCAAGCCGGTCCGCCCCCTGACCGGCAAGCCACAATAAGGATAGAGAAGTCATGAACGATCTGATCGGCCGCGTCTTCAGTTTTGAAAGTCACGTCTTCCCGAACCAGAGCGCGCTCTACAACCGGCTCGCCAGCCACGGGCAGAGCCCCAAGGCGCTGATGATTTCCTGCGCCGACTCCCGCATCGTGCCCGAACATATCATGCAGGCCGATCCGGGTGACCTGTTCGTCTGCCGCAATGCGGGCAATATCGTGCCGCCGCACGCCAGCCAGCTGGGCGGCGTTACCGCCACCGTCGAATATGCGATCATGGTGTTGGGCGTGCGCGACATCATCGTGTGCGGTCACAGCGACTGCGGCGCGATGAAGGCGCTGGCGACCGACGCCGATCTGTCGGCGATGCCGAACGTGGCCGCCTGGCTGCGTCATTCGCACGCCGCGCAGAAGGTATGCCGGGAAAATTATCCCGCCGACCTCAACGACGCGGACAAGCTGCGCAACATGGCGCTGGAAAATGTAGTGGTGCAGTTGTCGCACCTGCGGACCCATCCGTCGGTCGCGTCCGGCATCGCGCGCGGCGACATCGCGCTGCACGGCTGGTATGTCGACATTCACGCCGGTCAGGTCCTTGGCCTCGACGGCGAGACCGGGCGTTTCACAGCCCTTCGCGAAGGCGAGCCGCTGCCCGTGGCGCTTGCGCAGGCTCGTCGCCTGGCGGGTGACATCAGTATCGCCGTGGCGGCGGAGTAAGCGCATGTTGAAAGCTCTTTCCGGCGGCGCGTTCAGCCGCGATTTCACCGCCTCCATCGTCGTGTTCCTGGTGGCGATGCCGCTGTGCATGGGCATCGCGGTCGCTTCCGGCGTGCCGCCCGAAAAGGGGCTGATCACCGGCATGATCGGTGGTCTGGTCGTCGGCTTCCTCGCCGGGTCGCCGTTGCAGGTCAGCGGCCCTGCGGCGGGTCTGGCCGTCATCGTATTCGAGATCGTGCGGGAGCAGGGGCTTTCAGCCCTTGGTCCGATCCTGATCCTTGCGGGCGCGATTCAGGTGATCGCGGGCCTGCTCAAGGTCGGCGGATGGTTTCGCGCCATTTCCCCGGCGGTCGTGCACGGCATGCTCGCGGGCATCGGCGTGCTGATCGTCGTCGGCCAGTTCCATGTGCTCTTTGACGACAAGCCGCTGTCGAGCGGCCTCGCCAACCTGATCGCCATGCCGGGGCAGATTTTCGGCCTGACCAATCAGGACGCGGCCATCGCCTTCGCGGTCGGCCTGGTCACGATCGGCGGCATGCTGGGGTGGGAGAAGTTCCGTCCCGCTTCGCTGAAGCTGGTTCCGGGCGCGCTGGTGGGCGTGGTTCTGGCGACGCTGGTTGCGTTCTTCCTGGGCCTACCCGTCGCGCGCGTGGTCGTGCCGGAATCCATCATGGCTGCGATCGCTCTGCCCGAACAGGGCTTGCTCCAGCAGTTGATGAACCCGGCCGTGATCACCACCGCGATCGCCATCGCCTTCATCGCCAGCGCCGAAACGCTGCTGTCGGCGGCGGCGGTCGACCGTATGCATGACGGCGTGCGCACCAACTATAACCGCGAACTCAGCGCGCAGGGCGTGGGCAATTTGCTGTGTGGCTTTGCGGGCGCGTTGCCGATGACCGGCGTCATCGTTCGCAGTTCCGCCAATGTGCAGGCCGGGGCGAAGACAAGGCTGTCGACCATCCTGCACGGCGTGTGGATATTGGGCTTCGTTGCATTGCTGCCCTGGCTGCTGCGCGAGATTCCGATGGCGGCGCTGGCGGGCATTCTGGTCGTCACCGGCGTTCGGCTGGTCAGCCTTGACCACGCCAAGCATCTGTTGCACCGCTATGGTCCGCTTCCGGTGATCGTGTGGGCGGCGACGCTGATCATGGTCGTGGCGACCGACCTGCTGACCGGCGTGCTGGTCGGCATCGGGCTCTCCCTGCTGGAACTTCTGCCTCACGCCCGTCGCCTCGGCCTCAGGTTTGACGAGCATGATCGGGACGATGCGCATGAAGTGGCGCTGCACGGCACGGCCACATTCCTGACCCTGCCCAAGCTGTCGGCCAAGCTGGATTCGGTGCCTGCCGGACGCCTCGTCATCCTCAATGTCGAGCGGCTGGCCCATATCGACCATACCAGCGCGGAGATGGTCCGCGAATGGATCGACCGCCGTCGTGGCGCGGGGCATGCGGTAGAATTGTTCGGCGCCACCGGCCGCCTTCGCAACCTCGTCGCCTGATCTCCCCCTTGCGTCGGGCGACGCCAGCCGCCGCGCCATATCCCGATGGCGCGGCGGATTTTTTACATTAAATTACAATATAGAAACCCAATAGAAATATTATGAATCGCCTAGGACAATAACCGTGCTCCCATAGCCACAGCTTGGGTCGCTCCCTTCGCAGGTGCGGAAAAATCCATTCCGCTTTGCGTCATCGCCCCATAGGCTCAGCCTCATCCGCCGGCACCGAGGGACGACCACGATCTCCGGGCTTGAGCGGACGCAGGACGGAACATTCTTTCCATAAAGGGGAATGTTCATGAAGTATCAGATCGCCTGTGCCGCCCTCGCTCTTATGTCGAGCGCGCCGGCCTTCGCCCAGGAAGAACCCGCTCGCCCCGTCACCGTGTCGGGTAGCGCCGCGTTGGTTTCCGACTATCGTTTCCGCGGCGTGTCGCAGACCGACAAGGGCATGGCCATTCAGGGCGGCGTCACGCTGACCCATGAAAGCGGCGCCTATGTCGGCACATGGGCTTCGAACCTGTCCGGTTGGGGCACCTTTGGCGGTTCCAACATGGAACTGGACCTGTTCGGCGGCTACGCCATCCCGCTGGGCGGCGCGACCCTGGACGTCGGCCTCACCTGGTACATGTATCCGTCGGGCGCGTCGAAGACCGACTTCGCCGAACCCTATGTGAAGCTGTCGAGCCAGTTGGGCCCCGTAAAGGGTCTGCTGGGCGTCGCCTATGCGCCCAAGCAGCAGGCGCTCGGCAACTGGTCGAACACCCCGCAGAGCGCGGCGGGCGACAAGGAAGACAATCTCTACATCTGGGGTGACGTGAGCGGCGCAGTGCCGAACACGCCGGTCACGCTGAAGGCGCATCTGGGCTATTCGGACGGCAACCCCGGCCTTGGCCCGAACGGCACCTCGGTCGCGCCGACCGGCAAATATCTCGACTGGCTGGTGGGCGCGGATGTCGCCGTCCCCGGCACGCCGCTGACCCTGGGCGTCGCCTATGTCGACACCGACATCGCCCGGGTCGAGGAAAACTATATCCGTCCGAACTTCTCGGACGCCGACGGTTCCTCGATCGCGCGCAGCCAGGTGGTATTCTCCCTGACGGCCGCTTTCTGATGATATTGAGCATGCCGGCCCCGGTTCGCCGGGGCCGGCATGCCTTTCTTTCTGCGGGCAGCGTCCGATTGTCTCATCCATGACAAATCATTGCTCAGGCCCCTCTCGCCTGTTTCCGACCCATCGCCCGGTTGACCGGTCAGACGGCCCCCCCTATCTCCCGGCCATGACCTCATTTTGTTGCGCGACGTTTCCGGCATGACCGCTCCGACGATCATCCTGGTCGAGGATGACCCGCCGCTGCGCACGCTGACGGCGCGCGCCCTTCAGGAACATGGCTATCAGGTGCGGCCCGCTTCGTCGGGTCCCGAAATGTGGGTGGCCTTCGACGCCGGTCCGGTCGATCTGGTCGTGCTGGACGTCATGCTGCCGGGCACCAACGGCATCGACCTTTGCCGTCAGATCCGTCGCAAGAGCGATGTGCCCATCATCTTCATCAGCGCCAAGGGCGGCGAAACCGACCGCATCGTCGGGCTGGAGCTGGGCGCCGACGATTATCTGCCCAAGCCCTTCGGCACGCGCGAGCTGATTGCGCGCATCCGCGCCATCCTGCGCCGGGTAGGCGTGGAGCGCGGTCCCGACGAACATCGCGAGACTGAAGCGCGCTTCGACGGCTGGGTGGTCAATTTCCCGCGCCGTGAGTTGCGATCGCCCACCGGCGCGATCGTCGACCTGACCGGCGCGGAGTTCGACCTGCTCGGCTCTTTCCTCAGCCACCCGCAGCGCGTCATCGCCCGTGAGCGCCTGATCGAACTGTCGCGCACCCGCATGGGCGACAGCTCCGACCGCAGCATCGACGTGCTGGTCAGCCGCCTGCGCCGCAAGCTTACCAGCGATGACAGGGCCGCCCCGATCACGACGGTTCGCGGCGTCGGCTACATGCTGAACGCGGAGGTCAGCCGCGCTTGAGACGGCATATGCACCGTTCGGTCGGTCTGGTCGGGCGGCTGTTCGTCATCCTGCTGCTGACGCTGACGCTGGAATTTGCGGTCGGCACGTTGATCTACGAGCGGGCGGGGCATCTGTCGCTCCAGGATGACGAAGCGCGGCGTTTGGCCGAGCATCTGGTCATCGCCCGCAAGCTGGTCGCCGAACAGCCCGTCGCGGAGCGGCATGCGCTTGCGGTCCAGCTGACCACCGACCGCTACGACATCCACTGGACGCCGGCATCGCCGCCGCCGCCGCCGCTCGCGCCCGAACTGGAGCGGATGCGCCGGCAGATCATCGTCTGGGAACCGAGCCTCGAACGGTCGCGCCTGTGGCTGCGGCTCGCGTCGCCGGGCCGCGTGTCGGAGATCAACGGCGGGCTGCAACTGCCGGACAGGAGCTGGCTCTATTTCGGCATGCATCATAGCGGTGGGAAATGGACCTTCACCCTCGGCCGGATCGGCCTTGCGCTGATCCCCGTGATCGCGCTGCTGCTCGCGGGCGGGATGTTGATCCGCCGCACGCTCGCGCCGCTCAAGGACCTTACCCGCGCCACCGAGCATATCGGCCTCAGCGATGAAGTGACGGTGGCGGAAGGGGGCACCAGCGATCTGCGCGACCTCATCCGCGCCTTCAACCTGATGCAGAAGCGCATCCACCGCCTGATCATCGAACGGACAGAGACGCTGGCGGCGGTGGGGCATGATTTGCGCACGCCGCTCGCCCGGCTGCAATTGCGGGTGGAGGGCGTTGGCGACGCCGAAGCGCGCGAGGCGATGGGCGAGGATCTCGCCGAAATGGGCCAGATGATCGATTCCCTGCTGGCTTTCCTCGGCGGCGAAAAAAATGGCGAGGCGGCGGTCCGCATCGACATCGCCGTGACCGTGGCGACGGTGGTCGACGCGTTCGAGGATCAGGGCAAGGACGTGACCTATGCAGGGCTCGACCATCTGGAGGGGGAAGTCCGGCCGTTGTCGTTGCGCCGGGCGGTGTCGAACCTCATCGAAAATGCGCTGCATTACGGCCAGCGCGCCCGTGTCAGTGTCAATCGGTACGATGGCGAAGTGTTGATCCGGGTGGATGATGACGGCCCCGGCATCCCGCGCGACAGGTTGGAAGAGGTGCTCAAACCCTTCGCCCGGCTGGACGAGGCGCGGCAGCGAAATACCCGCGGCCTGGGCCTTGGCCTCGCCATCGTCGCCCAGGCGGTCGAGCGGGAAGGGGGACAGCTGATCCTCGCGAACCGCCCTGAAGGCGGCCTGCGCGCGGAAATCCTCTTGCCCCAGTCTGCATCGTCAGGCGGTCGCTGAAAAGCCTTCCCGACAAAAGAGAATCTGTCCGGGGCCAAGCAAAACTCGTTTATCGGATCGTCTCTGGTCGGGCTATGCCATTGTCGTTGAACAAGAGGCGCATATGACGACAGACGGCGAAGAGCAGCATCCTGTCCTGGAAGGCTATTGGGATATCGACCAGCTGGTGACGGAGCTGAGCGCGGTGCGCAGCCGCTGGCGGCAGGAGCAACAACATCATGCCGAATATGGCGCGGAGGGATTTCCTTCGCGGGCCAATTTGACGAAGATCATGAGTTCGCTGTGCGGCGCGCTTTTCCCCCTGCGGCTGGGGCCCAGCTTCGTGCGCATCCATAATGAGGACGCCTTCGTCGCGCAGACGCTCCAGACGGCGCTCAGCAGGCTTTATGGCCAGATCCGGCTGGAACTGCTTTACGCGATGCCGGGGCAGGATGCGGTCGAGGTCGACGCGCAGGCGGCCCGTATCATCAGCAACTTCGCGCAGCGACTGCCGGGACTTCGCGCACTGCTCGACAGTGATGTGGAGGCCGCCTATCTCGGCGATCCCGCCGCGCGCAGCGTCGATGAGGTGCTGATCTGCTACCCGTCGATGCTGGCGATCATCCATCACCGCCTGGCGCATGAGCTGCACGAACTGGGCGCGCCGCTGGTGGCGCGCATCACCTCCGAAATCGCCCATTCGCGCACCGGGATCGACATCCATCCCGGCGCGAAGATCGGCCGCAGCTTCTTCATCGACCATGGCACCGGCGTTGTCATCGGCGAAACCGCGATCGTCGGCGACCGGGTGCGGCTCTACCAGGGCGTGACGCTGGGCGCGCGCAGCTTCCCGGCGGATGAGAAGGGCGGCCTTGAAAAGGCGCTGCCGCGTCATCCGATTATCGAGGATGACGTGGTCATCTATGCGGGCGCGACCATATTGGGCCGCGTCATTGTGGGCAGCCGGTCGGTGATCGGCGGCAATGTCTGGCTGACCGACAGCGTGCCGGCGGACAGCAATGTGCGTCAGGCCAAGGCGCAATATGAAGTGACGAGCCGGGTCGAAGTGTCGGCGCCGCACCGGGTTCATTCGCTGGCGGAGGTCGATCGGGAAGGGTTTGCGGAGAATATTTGAGGGGCAGCTTTTTCCGTTCGGGCTGAGCCCTTCGACAAGGCTCTCCTGAGCTTGTCGAAGGGCTCAGCCCGAACGGCGGTAAGTGATTTCGATCCGGGCCCTATTTCCCGCCGCAGCTGTCGCCCTCTCCGGCGATCAGGTCCAGGCAGCGCCCGTCAATCTCGCTTTTGGGCACGGGCAGGCCGATGAGCGCCGCGAGGCTCGGCATGATGTCCGCCGTCTCCACGCCCAGCGGTTGTTCGAAATGCCGCATCCCCTTGCGCCAGAACAGGATCGGCACGCGCCGGTCGCTGTCCCATGGCGAGCCGTGCGTCGCGACGATGCCCTTGAGCGGAACGCTGATCGGGGTGATGCGGGGTTTCAGCAGCAGTAGCAGGTCGCCCGACCGTTCGGGATCGAAGCTGGCGCGCGCTTCCTGCAACAGGCTCCAGCTTTCCGGCGGGCCGGACGGGGAGGGGGTGGCGGCGATCTGCGCCTTGGTGAAGACGGTTTCGACCTGCGGATGGGCGCGCAGCAAGGCCAGCGTCGCCTTTTCGACCTTCGATCGCTGCGTCGGGGTAAGGCTGCGGTCGAAATAGAGGTCGCCGGACGGGCCGTCGCCGTAAATCAGGGTCTTGCCGCTGATGCCGGTCTTTTCCGCCACTGTCGCCGAAAGCGCCTTTGGCATTAGCGCGGGGTCGACGCGCTGTTCCATCGGCATGGCGTTTTGCCGGTGCCGTTCGGGCAGGTCGTGGCCGCCATGATCGGCGGTCAGCATGACCACATAGTCGATCCCCTGGGCATCGAGCCGGTCGAAGAACGCGCCCAACTCGCGGTCCAGCCGGTCGACCTGGATGCAGCTTTCGGTCCCTTCGGTGCCATAGGCGTGGCCGATCGCGTCGGTGGCGGAAAGGCCGATGGAGATGATGTCCGTCTGCGCCTGCTTGCCGAGGTCCATATTGTCGATCGCAGCCGCCGCGAAGGCCAGCGTCATCGCATCCTGTTCAGGCGAGGTGCGGAAATCGTTATAGTTGCCCGCCTCGCGCGCGAAGCGCCCGGTCCCTACGGTCTTGCCGCCGCCGATGCTGACAGGAAAATCCTTCGCCGCGCATTGCGGCGGCAGGTCGAAGCCGGGATTGGCCTGCGCCAGCCGCTGCGCGAAAACCTCGTTCACCTTTGCGGCCAGCGGCGGGGTTGGCACGCCTTTGTAGCTGACATAGCCCTTGGGACTGAGCCACCAGACCTGATCCGCATTCGCCCCGCCCATCATGATCGCCGCGCGATCCTTGCCCGCGATCGACACGACGCGCGCGGCGGGATTGGCCGCCTTCATCCGCCCGCCCAGCGTCGGCACGCGCAGATGGATGGGGGACGCGACATAATTGCCGCTGCTGCTGCCCGGCTGGCTTTCATCCTCGGCGCAATAAATGTTCTTGTCGGCGCGCGCGGCGCCAAGGTCGAACCAGTTGTTGGCGATGATGCCCGTGCGCGACGGACGGCTGCCGGTCAGGATGGTGCTGTGGCCGGGGCAGGTTTCAGTTGCGGCGTGGCTTTGATAGCCGCGGGGAAAGACGGCTCCTTCGCTCAGCCGCTTGAGGCCGCCTGTATAATATGGGCGATATTCGCTGAAGAGGTCGGCGGAAAACTGGTCTACCGAGATGGCGACGATCAGCCGGGGCGGCGCGGCGGCGGGTTCCTGCGCCAGTGTGGGCGGGGATGCGGCCAGGAGGAGGGCGGCGACGGCTTTCTTCAGCATTTTACGGGTCCCCTTCTCATGCCTTGACGGCGCATGCGCAGGGACCTAGCCCGCTCACATCCACGCGACCAGAGGCCCGATGCGAATTTTTCATGTCCTTCTGATGACGTTGGCGCTGTTTCTGGCTCCAGCGGCGCGCGCACAGGGCGCTTTCGGGTCAGGTGCGCCGCATATCGCCGCCCGGCTGGAAGCCGAAAGCGCGACTCCCGCGCGCGGCCGGACGATCAGCATCGCCTTCGCCATGGCGCCCGAGCAGGGCTGGCACGGCTATTGGGAAAATCCGGGCGACGCGGGCCTGGGGATGAGCGTCAAATGGGTGCTGCCCAAGGGCGTCAGCATCGGCGCGCTACGCTATCCGGTGCCGGAGACGTTGGTGATCTCCGGCCTCATGAACCATGTCTATGAGGGGCCCTACGCGCTGCTGGCCGCCTTGACCGTCGCTCCCGATGTCCCGGTGGGTGCGCGCTTGCCGATCCGGGGCCGCGCCGAGTGGCTGGCCTGCACCGACAAGGTTTGCGTGCCCGAAAGCGCGGACGTCACGCTCGACCTGACCGTGGGCGAGGGGGCGGTCGCGCCCGCAGTCCGGGCGCAGTTCGACGCATGGCGATCGCGCCTGCCAAGGCCGCTGGGGAGCGCGGCGACCTATGCGCTGGCCGACGGGCGGCTGCGGATCGCGGTCCCTTTCCCCGCCGGAGCGACGGCGTCCGACATTCACCTGTTCCCGTTGCAGGATGGGCTGGCGCGCTATGCCGCGCCGCAATCCGTCACCCGGCAGGGCGATCGGCTGCTGATCGAAACCGAAGCAGGGCAGGGCTTCAAGGGTGGAGAGGTCCGCGCCGTGCTGCGCACCGGCGATCATGTCGGTTTCCTGCTGACGGCCCGACCCGGCGATGTCCCCGCTGTCCGGTCCGGCATGGTGCAGGCGACGCTGATCGCGCTGGGCGGCGCGATTCTGGGCGGGCTGCTGCTCAATATCATGCCCTGCGTCTTTCCGATCCTGGGTCTCAAGGCATTGAAGCTCGCCCGCGCTGGCGGTGACGAACGCACGGTGCGGCGGGAGGCGCTGGCCTATGCCGCCGGGGTCGTCCTCACCTGCCTCGCGCTGGGCGGGCTGTTGCTGGCGATCCGGGCGGCGGGGACGGCGGTCGGCTGGGCTTTCCAGTTGCAGGACCCGCGCGTCATCCTGCTGCTGCTGTTGCTGGTGACGGCGGTGGCGTTCAACCTCGCCGGGCTATTCGATCTCAGCGCCTTTGGCGGCGGAGACAGGCTGGCGCACAAGGCTGGGATGGCGGGCGCTTTCTGGACGGGCGCGCTGGTCGCCTTCGTCGCGACGCCCTGCACCGGGCCGTTCATGGGCGCGGCCATGGGTGCGGCGCTGGTGCTGCCGCTGCCCGCTTCGCTCGCGCTGTTCGCGGGACTGGGACTGGGGCTGGCCTTGCCCTTCCTGCTGCTGGCTTATGTGCCCGCGCTACGCACGCGATTGCCGCGTCCGGGGCCGTGGATGGAGACGTTCCAGAAGATCCTTTCCGTGCCCATGTTCCTGACGGCGCTCGGCCTTGTCTGGCTGCTCGGCCAGCAGCGCGGCGTCGCCGCCATGACCATCGGCCTTGGCGCGGCGCTGCTCCTTGCGCTGCTGCTCTGGTGGCTGGGGGTTCGCCAGCATCGCGGCAGGCGCGGTGGCCTGATCGTGCTGCTGGGCGCGCCGCTGCTGCTCGCCGCCGGGGCAAGTCTGCTCCCTGCGCATGCGCCCGCCGTAACGAAGGCGGAAAGCGGCGCGATCCCGTTCGACGAAGCGCGGCTGGCCAGTCTGCGGGCGGCGAATAAGCCCGTCTTCCTCTACTTCACCGCCGACTGGTGCCTCACCTGCAAGGCCAATGAAGCCGCCGCCATCGACCGCGCCGAAACGCGCGAGGCGTTCAACAAAGCCGGCGTCACCGTGATGATCGGCGACTGGACCAATGCCGACCCCGGCATCACCCGCTTCCTGGAGGCGCAGGGCCGGTCGGGCGTGCCCCTCTACCTCTGGTATGCGCCGGGCAGGGACGCGCAAGTGTTGCCGCAGTTGCTCACCGCCGCGACCCTGACGGCGCTGGCGCGCTGATGGCGAAGGCGCGCGCCGACCAGTTGCTCGTCGATCGCGGGCTCGCCGAAAGCCGGGCGCGGGCGCAGGCGTTGATCCTTGCGGGTCTCGTCTTCATGGGCGACCGGAAGATCGACAAGGCCGGCCAGCAGGTCGCGCAGGACGCCGCGCTGGAAGTCCGGGGACGCGATCATCCCTGGGTGTCGCGCGGCGGCGTCAAGCTCGCCCATGCGATCGACCATTTCGGCATCGAGGTGACCGGCATGGTGGCGATCGACGTCGGCAGTTCGACCGGCGGCTTCACCGACGTGCTGCTCAGCAAGGGCGCGGCGAAGGTCTATGCGGTCGACAGCGGGACCAACCAGCTCGCCTGGAAGCTGCGTTCCGACCCGCGCGTCGTCGTGCATGAGCAGACGAGCGCGCGCATACTGACGCCAAGCCATATCCCCGAACAGGTCGACATCATCGTGTGCGACGCCAGCTTCATCTCGCTGGCCAAGGTGCTGGAGCGGCCGATCAGCTTCGCTCGGCCCGGCGCGCATCTCGTCGCCCTCATCAAGCCGCAGTTCGAGGCGGGGCGCGAGGAAGTCGGCAAGGGCGGCGTCGTGCGCGATCCGGCGATCCACGCGCGCGTCTGCGATGAAGTAAGCGAGTGGGTGACGTCTGAGAAATGGGACGTTATAGGGATTACGCCCAGCCCGATCACGGGACCGCAGGGAAATGTCGAATTTCTCATCTACGCGCGCCTTGGCGGATAACGCCGCCGCGCGTTTCGCATGTCACAGTTACATTTCGCGACAAATGCTCCGGTTGTGTCGCTTGCAAAGGCCCGGTAGCCCTTTCCCATGCGCATTTCCCTGTCCTTGTGCCTCCTTGCGCTGACCCTGGCCTCCTGCGGGGGCGACAAGGAGAAGAAAGCGCGACCCGCCGCTCTGGTGGAGGCCGCGCCGATCACGCGCGCCACCTTCACCGACGATCTGGAAGCGGTAGGCGCCGCGCTCGCCAATGAACAGGTCGTGCTGTCCGCCCCGGTGACGGAGCGGATCACGTCGATCAATTTCGCCGACGGCGGCTATGTCAGCCGGGGGCAGGTGATCGCGACGCTGGCCGTGGGGCAGGAAAGGGCCGAACTCGCCGCTGCGCAGGCGCAGGCGTTGCAGGCGAACCAGCAGCTGGAGCGCGTCCAGGCGCTCAAGAAGCGCGGCTTCGCCACCATGGCCAGCCTCGACCAGCAGGTGGCGGCGGCCAATTCCGCCCGCGCCAATGCGCAACTCGCCCGCGCCTCGATCGGCGACCGGATCATCCGCGCGCCCTTCGCCGGCTGGGTCAGCCTGCGGATGGTTTCGCCCGGCGCGATCGTCACGGCGGGCACGGAGATTGCAACGGTCAGCGACATTTCGCGCATCAAGCTCGACTTCACCGTTCCGGAAACCCGCCTGTCGATGATCCGCGAAGGCCAGACGATCAATGCGGTAGCTGCGGCCTTTCCCGATCGGCCCTTCACCGGAACCATCGCCACGATTGATCCGGTGGTCGATCCGGCGACGCGCGCGGTCAAGGTGCGGGCGATCCTGGCCAATCCCGATCGCGCCCTGAAGCCCGGCATGCTGCTGACCGTCAGCGTGGTCGCGCGGCAGCGCCAGTCGCTCGCCGTGCCCGAACTGGCGATCGTCGGCGACGGCGACGATCGTTTCCTGTTCGTGGTCGTCGACCGCAAGGCTAAAAGGGTCAAGGTCGCCACCGGCATCCGGCAGAACGGGCTGGTCGAAATATTGGGCGGCGTGAAGCCGGGGCAGCAGGTGGTGACGGACGGCGTGGTCAAGCTGACCGACGGTGTTCCCGTGCGCCTGCCCGGCGACAAGTCCGGCCCCCGCGCCAGGGTAGCGGATCGCGCCGGCGCGGGCGTTTAGGGGAGGGCGGCGCGATGCAGCTGTCCGATTTGTCCGTCCGCCGCCCGGTCTTCGCCGCCGTCGTCGCGGTGCTCCTGTGCATCGTCGGCGTGGTGGGTTACATCAACCTGTCCATCCGCGAATATCCGGACACCGATCCGCCGATCGTGTCCGTCGAGACCAGCTATACCGGCGCGGCGGCTTCCGTCATCGAGACGCGCATCACGCAGATCATCGAGGATTCGGTCGCGGGCGTTCAGGGCATTCGGACAATCACGTCGACCTCGCGCGACGGCACGTCCGCGATCAGCATTGAATTCGACCCTTCGCGCGACATCGATACCGCCGCCAATGACGTGCGCGACCGCGTCGGCGCGGTGACCGAGGATCTGCCGGAGGACGCCCTCGCGCCCGAAATCCGCAAGGTCGATGCGGATGCGCGCCCGATCCTGTATTTCGTGTTCGCGCGGCCGGGCTGGACGCCGACGCAGATCGCCGATTATCTCGATCGCAACGTGATCGACCGCTTGTCCGCGATCGACGGCGTCGCGCGCGTCAATGGCGGCGCGGACGAGCGGCCCGCGACCCGCATCTGGCTGAACGCGGAACGGCTGGCGGCCTTTGCGCTGACCCCCGCCGACATCGAGAACGCGTTGCGGGCGCAGAATGTGGAATTGCCCGCCGGCCGTTTTGAATCGAAGGACCAGAACCAGACGCTGCGCGTGGAGCGAGCCTTCTCCACGCCCGAGCAATTTGCGCAACTGGTCGTCGGGCGCGGCGCCGACGGCTATCAGGTGAAGCTTGGCGACGTCGCCCGGATCGAGCAGGGCGCGGAAAATCCCTACACCTCCTTCCGCTCCAATGGCGGCACGGGCATCGGCATCGGCATCGTCCGCCAGTCGGGCGCGAACACGCTGGAAGTCGCCGAGCGCGCCAAGGCGCTGGTCGAGGAGCTGCGTCCGGACCTTCCGCAGGGCATGAACGTCACCATCGGATCGGACGAGTCGCTGTTCATCAGCCGCGCGATCGACAATGTCTATCACACGCTGCTGGAAGCGGCGGTGCTGGTCGTCCTCGTCATCTTCCTGTTCCTGGGCTCGCTGCGCGCGACTATCATTCCGTCGATCACGGTGCCGATCTGCCTGCTCGCGACCTGCGCGGTGATGTGGCTGCTGGGCCTGTCGATCAACCTGTTGACGCTGCTCGCCTTCGTGCTCGCCATCGGCCTTGTCGTCGACGACGCCATCGTCGTGCTGGAAAATGTCTATCACCGCATCGAACAGGGGGAAGACCCGCTGGTCGCCGCCTATCTCGGCGCCCGGCAGGTAGGCTTTGCGATCATTTCGACGACGCTGGTGGTTTGCGCCGTGTTCGTGCCGGTCATGTTCCTGGCCGGGCAGACGGGCCTGCTGTTCCGCGAGCTTGCCATCGCGATGATCGCGGCCATCGCCTTTTCGGGCTTCATCTCCTTGAGCCTCGCGCCGATGCTCTGCTCCAAATTGCTGCGCCACAGCGAGCGTGGGCGGCTGGCCCGCTGGGTCGACAATCGTTTCCAGCGGCTGGAAGGCGCCTATTCGCGGCTGCTCGACCGCGTCCTGCTTCGCCCCATGGTCGCGCTGGTCGCCCTTGCGCTCTTTCTTGGCGCGGCGGGGGCGCTGTTCATGACGCTGCCCAACGAGCTTGCGCCGGCCGAGGATACGGGCGTCGCGGACGGCCAGATCAGCGCGCCCGAAGGGACCGGATTCGACCGGATGATGGCCTATATGAAGCGGCTGGAGGATGATCTTCAACCCATGCTGAAGGACGGCAGGGTGAAGGTGCTCATCACGCGGACGCCCGGCGGTTTCGGCGCGAGCGACGATTATAATGGCGGCAACGTCGTCGCCTTCCTGCGGCCATGGGAGGAGCGGACGGTCACCACCGCGCAGGTCGCCGACGCCATCAACAAGGTGATCGCCGACCAGCCCGGCGTGCGCGGCAATGTCGCGCCGCGTTCGGGGCTGGGGCGAGGGCGGGGCCTGCCGGTCAACATCGTGCTGGCAGGGGCGACCTATGAAGGGCTCGTCGCCGCGCGGAACCGGATCATGGCGGCGGCGGCCGGCAATCCGGGCCTCGTCAACGTCGACAGCGACTATAAGGAAACCAAGCCGCAGATGCGGATAGAGGTGAACCAGCAGCGCGCGGGCGACCTGGGCGTATCGGCCAACGACATCAGCCAGGCGCTCCAGACCCTGCTCGGTTCCCGCCGCGTCACCACCTATATCGACCGGGGCAAGGAATATCGCGTCCTGATCCAGGCGGAGCGCGAGGGCCGTCAGACGCTCGCCGACCTGGAGCGCATTCAGGTCCGCACGCGCACCGGCGCGCTGACGCCGCTGTCGTCCGTCGTGACCGTCCGCGAAGTCGCCGGCCCGCGCCAGCTCAACCGTTACAACAAGCTGCGCGCCATCACCCTGACGGCGGGCCTCGCGCCGGGCTATTCGCTGGGCGAGGCGCTGACCTATCTGGAAGGTCAGGCGCGCCAGTCGCCCGAAGTGCTCGCCATTGGCTATCGCGGGGAAAGCCAGTCTCTGCGGGAAACCGGCGGGTCGATCTGGCTTGTCTTCGGCCTTACCATCCTCATCGTCTACCTGCTGCTCGCCGCGCAGTTCGAAAGTTTCGTCCATCCCGGCGTCATCATCGCCACCGTGCCGCTGGCGGTGGCGGGCGGGGTACTGGGGCTGGTGCTGACCGGCGGGTCGATCAACCTCTACAGCCAGATCGGCATCGTCATGCTGGTGGGCCTCGCCGCGAAGAACGGCATCCTGATCGTTGAATTCGCCAACCAGTTGCGCGACGAGGGGCTGGAGATCGCCGACGCGATCCGAAAAGCCGCCGCCCGCCGCCTGCGCCCGATCCTCATGACCTCGATCGCGACCGTGATCGGCGCGATGCCGCTGGTCATCCAGGGCGGGGCGGGGGCGGCGGCGCGTCATTCGATCGGCGTGGTCGTGGTGTTCGGCGTGAGCCTCGCGACGCTGATCACGCTGTTCCTCATTCCCATCCTCTATTCGCGGGTTGCGAGACGAACCGTTTCACCGCAAACCGTCAGTCGGCGGCTTGACACGGCCCTGAAGGATTCGCCCGAAGCCGCCGAGTGAGCTTGTGTGGAGTTGCGCTGCCGATGAACGAGATTGCGTCCCCAGGCCAGTTGCGCCTGGCCTATCTACGCTGGGCTCTTGTCACCGTCCCTGTGATCGTTTTCCTCGGCTTCCTGTCGGGCAAGCTGGCCAATAGCGGCTATGGCAATCGCTGGTTCGACGCGCTGGTGAAGCCCGATCTGATGCCGCCCGGCTGGCTGTTCGGGGTCGCCTGGACGATCCTCTACATCCTGATGGCGCTGGCGCTGGCGATCGTCATTCACGCGCGCGGGGCGAAGGGGCGGGGGATCGCTATCCTGCTCTTTTTCGTCCAGCTTGCGCTAAACTTTGTCTGGTCGCCGCTCTTCTTTCGCGCGCATCAGGTGGATAATGCGCTGGCCCTGATTCTGGGGCTGTTCGTCACCGTGGGCGTCACGGCCGCCCTGTTCGGGCGCATTCGCCGGGTGGCTGGGCTGCTGCTGCTGCCCTATCTGGCGTGGCTGGCCTTTGCCGCGCACCTCAATTATGAGATCGGCCGCCTCAACCCGGAGGCTGAAACCCTTGTCGCGCCCGCGCTCAAGACCCAGATATGATTTTTGGCGCAACCCATGCGCCCACAATGAGGACCAGAGGATCATGCAGAGCGAAAACCGCTTTTTCGACGACCTTGCCAAGCTGGTGAACGGCGCGGCCGGGACGGTCGCGGGCATGAGCCGGGAGTTTGAGACCGGCGCCCGCGAAAAGGCGAAGCAGTGGATCGGCGGGATGGATTTCGTAAGCCGCAACGAATTCGACGCGGTGAAGGCGCTCGCCGCCGCCGCGCGCGAAGAGGTGGAGCTGCTGAAAGCCCGCATCGACGCGCTGGAAGGCAAAGCGGGGCAGCCCGTCACGAAGACGGTCAAGTCGCCCAAGGGCAAATCGACCGACGCGCAATAGCAAGGGTTCGCCGCCGGACCATTGGATTTCTGCAACGATCCCCGGACTTCGCGCATTTTACCGAGTCGCGTGGTTTCCCCCGCGCCCGGAAATGCTTATGGCACGCAGATGATGGACAGCGACGAATTTGAAAATGGCGGCCAGGAAGCCGCGCCGATCGACATGCTTGCCGCCTATTTCGAGGCGAATGGCTGGAGCTTCGATCAGGTCGGCGAGGATGAGATCGTCGCGAGCACGCAAGGGTCCTGGGCGCAATATGAGCTGCGCGGCATCTGGCGCGATGAGGATCAGGTGCTTCAGCTTCTGGCGCTGCCCGACATTCGCGTGACCGAGGAAAAGCGCCCCGCCATCTACGAGACGCTGGGCCTTATCAATGAGCAGCTGTGGCTCGGCCATTTCGAGCTGTGGTCGTCGAGCGGCATAGTCCTGTTCCGCCACGGCGCGCTGCTGGGCGCGGGCGGGGTGCTGACGCTCGATCAGGCGCAGATATTGGTGGAGACCGCGATCGACGAGTGCGAACGCTTCTATCCGGTGTTCCAGTTCGTGCTGTGGGGCGGCAAGAGCCCGACCGAGGCGATTTCCGCCAGCCTGATCGAAACCCGCGGCGAAGCCTGAGTTCCCTTTCATGAACAATATCTGGCCCGACCATCTGTTCCTTGTCGGTTGCGGCAATATGGCGGGGCAGATGCTGGCCCGCTGGCTCGCCTGCGGCCTTGATCCCGCCCGTGTGACCGTGCTGCGCCCCAGTGGCCGCGCCGTGGCCGACGGGGTGCGCGTGGTGACGGACTATCCGCCCTCGCTGCCGTCCGGGACCACGGTTCTGCTCGGCATGAAGCCTTACCAGCTTGCCGATGTCGCCGCCGCGCTCGCACCGATTTGCGGAGCCGACGCGCATCTTGTGTCGATCCTCGCGGGCGCGCCGCTGGCCGAATTGCGCCGGCAGTTCCCCGATGTTCGAGACATTGTGCGGGCCATGCCCAACCTGCCGGTCGGCATAGGGCAGGGCGTCACCGCGCTTCATGCGGACGAGGCGGTTTCGGCGCAAGCGCGCGCGGACGTCGATGCGCTGATCGCGCCCCTCGGGCTTGCCGAATGGATCGCCGAGGAGCGGTTGTTCAACGAAGTGACGGCGCTTTCGGGATGCGGTCCGGCCTTCCTGTTCCGCTTCATCGACGCCTTCGCCCGCGCGGGCGAAGCGATCGGCCTGCCGGCGGAACAGTCCGCCCGGATGGCGCTCGCCACCGTGCAGGGCTCGGCCAGCATGGCGGCTCAGGCGAGCGATAGCCCCGGCATCCTCGCCGACCGGGTCGCCAGTCCCGGCGGGATGACGCGCCAGGGCCTTAATGTGCTGGACGCCGACGATCGGCTGCTGAAGCTGCTTATCGATACGCTGGCGGCCGCGCGTGACCGGGGTGAGGAAATGGCGCGCGGCGGTTAGGTTTCCCCAGGGTTCAGGCTGGCTCCACCCGCAACACCGAGGCTTCCGCCCCAACCACGCGCACATGCGATCCGATGGGCGCATCAGGACCACGGCACGGCCAGACGCTGTCGCCGACCTTGACCCGGCCGCGCCCGGCCTCAATCGCCTCGACAACGGTCACGATCTCTCCTGTGAGACGCGCGGTGCGGTCATTGAGCAGCGGGTCCTGGGAATCCACAGGATTGGCCGTATACCAGCGGCGTCCGCCCCAGACCGCGACCAGGCACAGTGCGGCGAAGATCAGGAACTGCACCGGCATCGTTAGGGGCAGCGCGAGCGCGACCAGGCCCGTCACCGCCGCGGCGAGCGCCACCCATATCAGGAACACGCCGGGCAGCATCACTTCGCCGATGCCGAGCAGCGCGGCGAAGACCAGCCACCACCAATGGTCCTCCAGCGTAGCAAACCATTCCATCAACCCTGCCCTTGTTCGAAGGGGCCGCGCCGGGTGGGGGCGGGCGGCGGCGCGGATGGCGTCGCGGCGCCGCCCAGAGCCTCCTTCGCCAGCGCCCCGATCCCGCCCAGCGTGCCGATGAGCTGGGTCGCTTCAACCGGGAAGAGGATGGTCTTGGCGTTGGGTGATGTGGCGAACTGGCTGACGGCCTCGGTATATTTCTGGGCGATGAAGTAATTGAGCGCCTGCGGATTGCCGGCGGAGATGGCGTCGGACACCATCTGGGTCGCCTTGGCTTCGGCTTCCGCCTCGCGCTCGCGGGCTTCGGCGTCGCGGAAGGCGGCTTCGCGGCGACCTTCGGCCTGCAATATCTGGCCCTGCTTCTCACCCTCAGCGCGCAGGATTTCGGCAGCGCGGGCGCCTTCTGCGTCCAGGATGTTGGCGCGCTTCTCACGCTCGGCTTTCATCTGGCGGCCCATGGCGTTCACGATGTCGGCGGGCGGGCGGATATCCTTGAGTTCGACGCGGGTGATCTTGATGCCCCAGGCGTTGGTGGCGTGATCGACGACCGACAGCAGGCGGGCGTTGATTTCGTCGCGCTTCGACAGCGTTTCGTCGAGGTCCATCGAGCCCATCACGGTGCGCAGGTTGGTGGTCGCCAGCTGCATGATCGCGACATAGAGTTCCGATACCTCATAAGCGGCCTTGGCGGCGTCCAGCACCTGGAAGAACACGACGCCGTCGACCGACACCATGGCGTTATCCTTGGTGATGATCTCCTGCCCCGGAATGTCGACGACCTGCTCCATCATGTTGATCTTGCGCCCGACCGCGTAGAAAAAGGCGGGGTAGAAATTGAGGCCGGGACGCGCCACTTCGGTGAAGCGGCCGAAGCGTTCGATCGTATATTGATAGCCCTGCCGGACCACCTTCACGCTCACGGCCAGATAGAACAGCACCAGGAACGTCACGGTCAGCGCAAATGTCGTCAGCATATTTCTCTTCCCCCAATAAGCGATTGACTATGACGCGAAATCGTTAACGGGAAAAGGCAAACCGTCATAGGGTCGGCAAGGCCCGATACAGGAGGACAAGCCCGATGTTGCTGCGCCACGCCCGATCCCTGCTGTTCCTGCCCGCGTCGAACATGCGCGCCATCGCCAAGGCGCGGACTTTGCCGTGCGACATGGTCATACTGGACCTGGAGGACGCCGTTCCCGACGACCGGAAGGAAGAGGCGCGCGCCAACGCCGTCGAGGCGGTGGGAACCGGCTTTGGCGGGCGACTGGCGGCGATCCGGATCAATGTCGAGGGCACGCCATGGCATGGGGCGGAGATGGTGGCTGTCAAGCAGTCGGCGGCGGATTATGTCGTCCTGCCCAAGGTCGAAACGCCCAAGCAGGTGATGGACGTGTTCAGCGTCTGCCAGAAGCCGGTCATCGCAATGATCGAGAGCGCGGCGGGCGTGCTGGCGGCGCGGGCCATTGCATCGGCGGAGGGGACGGCGGGCCTGTTCATGGGCAATAACGACCTGCGGCAGGATCTGGGCATTCCGCCCTCTGCGGGTCGCGAAGGACTTTCGCTGGCGCTGCAATCGGTCATATTGGCGGCGCGGGCCGCCCGTGTCGCGGTCTTCGATGGCGTGTTCAACCGTCTGGACGATGAAGCGGGCTTCGAAGTCGAATGCGCCGCCGGTCACAGCATCGGCTTCGATGGCAAGACGTTGATCCACCCCAGTCAGGTGCCGGTCGCCAATCAGGTTTTCGGTCCCGAGCCCCAGGCCGTCGCCGACGCCCGCCGCCTGATCGAGGCGGCCACCGGCGGCGCGGAGCGGTTCGAGGGCCGCATGATCGAGAGCATGCATGTCGAGGAAGCCAAA
>DASVOF010000005.1:0-10586 GCA_036383495.1 Sphingobium sp.
AAATCAACGTCATTGCTCAGGTTCTGAGCTTCGACGGCGAGAGTGAGCCCGACATCGTGGCGATGATCGCCGCTTCGGCCGCGCTGACCCTGTCGGGCGTGCCCTTCCTGGGTCCGATCGGCGCCGCCCGCGTCGGTTACAAGGATGGCGAATATCAGCTGAACCCGAGCCTTGACGAAGTGAAGGCCGGCGAACTCGACCTGGTCGTCGCCGCCACCGGCAACGCCGTGATGATGGTCGAATCCGAAGCCAAGGAGCTGTCGGAAGACGTCATGCTCGGCGCCGTCCTGTTTGCCCATGAAGCGAGCAAGAAGATCGTCAACGCGATCATCGACCTGGCTGAAAAGGCCGCGAAGGATCCGTGGGACGTCGCCAAGGGCGATGACGTCGATGACCTCAAGAAGAAGCTCAAGAAGCTGATCGGCAAGGACATCACCGCCGCCTACAAGCTGACCGACAAGTCGGCCCGCTCCAACGCGCTGAACGAAGCCCGCGCCAAGGCGAAGGCCCAGTTCGCGGCCGACGGTCTCGACGCCCAGACCGTGATGGCCGGCATCAAGCTGACCAAGAAGCTGGAAGCCGAGATCGTGCGTGGCGCCATCCTGAAGGAAGGCAAGCGCATCGACGGCCGCACCACCACGCAGATCCGCCCGATCGAGGCGATGGTCGGCTTCCTGCCGCGCACCCATGGTTCGGCGCTGTTCACCCGTGGCGAGACGCAGTCGATCTGCACCACCACGCTGGGCACCAAGGACGCCGAGCAGATGATAGACGGCCTGAACGGCGTCTATTATGAAAACTTCATGCTGCACTATAACTTCCCGCCCTATTCGGTCGGTGAAGTCGGCCGCTTCGGCGCGCCGGGCCGTCGTGAAGTCGGTCATGGCAAGCTGGCGTGGCGCGCGCTGCACCCGGTGCTGCCGACGAAGGACGAGTTCCCCTACACGATCCGCGTCCTGTCCGACATCACCGAGTCCAACGGCTCGTCGTCGATGGCGACGGTCTGCGGCGGTTCGCTGTCGATGATGGACGCGGGCGTTCCGCTCAAGCGTCCGGTGTCGGGCATCGCCATGGGCCTGATCCTGGAAGGCAAGGACTATGCCGTCATCAGCGACATCCTGGGCGACGAGGATCACCTGGGCGACATGGACTTCAAGGTCGCCGGTACGGAAGTCGGCATCACCACGATGCAGATGGACATCAAGATCGCCGGCATCACCCGGGAGATTTTCGAAGTCGCGCTGCGTCAGGCCAGCGAAGGCCGCGCCCATATCCTGGGTGAGATGAACAAGGCGCTGTCCTCGACCCGTTCCGAGCTGTCGGCGCATGCCCCGCGCATCGAGACGATCCAGATCGACAAGTCGAAGATCCGCGACGTCATCGGCACCGGCGGCAAGGTCATCCGCGAAATCGTCGCGGAAACCGGCGCGAAGGTCGACATCGACGACGAGGGCGTCATCAAGATCAGCTCGTCCGACATCGACCAGATCGAGGCCGCCAAGAAGTGGATCCTCGGCATCGTCGAGGAAGCGGAAGTCGGCAAGGTCTACAACGGCAAGGTCGTCAACATCGTCGATTTCGGCGCCTTCGTGAACTTCATGGGTGGCAAGGACGGTCTCGTCCACGTGTCCGAAATGCGGAATGAGCGCGTTGAAAAGCCGACCGACGTCGTGTCGGAAGGCCAGGAAGTGAAGGTCAAGGTCCTCGAGATCGACCCGCGCGGCAAGGTTCGCCTGTCGATGCGCGTCGTTGACCAGGAAACCGGCGAAGAGCTGGAGGACACCCGTCCCGCCCGCGAACCGCGCGAACCCCGTGGCGATCGCGGCGACCGTGGCGATCGTGGCCGTGGCCCGCGTCGTGACGGCGGCGATCGCGGTGGTCGCGGTGGAGACCGTGGCGGCGATCGCGGCCCGCGCCGCGACCGTGGCCCGCGCAGTGAAAGCAAGGACGACGACGGCGGTTCCGCTGGTCTGCCCGACTTCCTGACGCAGGATTGATCGATCCAGACTAGGTTCAGGATTGAAATCAGAAGAGGGGCGCGCGGCTTGCCGGGCGCCCCTTTTTCGTGGGTGCGTAATGTTACTGATCTGGATCAGTTTGTGACGGGCAAACTTCTGTTATTATAGCCGGAATATGAGGGGGGACTTAATGCAACGCACCAATGAGCGGTTCGTGCAGCGCCTTCCGCTGGTGCTGGGCAGGCCCTTCCATGGCTATGTGCTGACGACGCTGCTCTGCCTGGGAGCGTTGGCGTTGCGCCTGACGGTCGATCACATGCTGCCGGTCGGCTATCCCTTCGTGTCCTTCTTCCCCGCCGTCATCCTGTCCACCTTCCTCTTCGGGGTCCGGCCGGGCATCTTGGCCGGGGTCCTGTGCGGCCTGTTTTCCTGGTATTTCTTCATCCCGCCGCGCCTGGAACTCATGTTCAATCCGGGCGTCATCCTGGCGCTGGGTTTCTATGCTGTGGTCGTCGGCGTCGATGTCGCGCTCATCCATTTCATGCAGCGGGCGAATTACGATCTGGCGATCGAACGGGAACGCAGTCGCGCGCTGGCGGATAACAGGGAATTGCTGTTCCACGAACTCCAGCATCGGGTGTCCAACAATCTTCAGGTCGTGGCGGCGATGCTTTCGCTTCAGCGGCGCCATGTCGATCATGAAATGGCGCGGCGAGCATTGGACGATGCGTCGCGGCGGCTGGCGCTGGTCGGCAGGATCAGCCGGGCGCTCTATGATCTGTCTGGCGAGGGGCTGGACATTCACGCCTTTCTGACCAGGCTGACCGGCGATGTCGTCGATGCGGCTGGGCGCGACGACATCACTATTTCCGTGGTCGCGCCGGGCGACGTGACGCTGGAACCGAACACCGCCGTGCCGCTGGCGATCATCGTGGCGGAGGCGGTCAGCAACGCCATCGAACATGGCCTGCCGCATCGCGGCGGATCGATCACGATCACGCTGGAGGATGCGAGCGGCGCGCTGTCGCTCAGAATCGCCGACGATGGACGGGGGCTGGCGCCGGATTTCGACCCGGAAGGCGGCAATTCGCTGGGCCTGCGGATTGCAAGCGCGCTGGCGGGCCAGCTCAGCGGCCGTTTCGCGCTGCATTCGCGTCCCGAAGGAGGCGCGGTGGCCCGGCTAGACCTGCCCTTGCAGGCGTCTTGAACGTCCGCCAGCGTCCGGCCGCCATTCTGCCGCTTGGCGAGCGCCATTCGCTCCGCTATGACCCGGCCATGCTGACGAAAACCATGACGCGCATCGGCGCGGCCACCGCCCTGGTCCTGCTTGCCGGCCCTGTGCTTACGGGCTGTTCAACGTCGAAGAACAAGGCCGACACCCAATATGTCGCCCGCGACGTTTCGACGCTCTACAATGCGGGCAAATACCGGCTCGATCACGGCCAGTATAAGCTCGCCGCCGCCTTGTTCGACGAGGTGGAGCGCCAGCATCCCTATTCGCCCTGGGCGCGCCGGGCGCAGATGATGTCGGCGTTCAGCTATTATATGAACCGCGACTATAATGAGTCGGTTGCGGCGGCGCAGCGTTTCCTGTCGATCCACACCGGCAACAAGGACGCGCCCTACGCCTATTATCTGATTGCGCTCTGCTATTATGAGCAGATCGCCGACGTGACCCGCGACCAGAAGATCACGCAGCAGTCGCTCGACGCGCTGGGCGAACTGATCCGCCGCTACCCGGACACGCGCTATGCGGCCGACGCGCGGTTGAAGCTGGATCTGGTCAACGATCATCTGGCGGGCAAGGAAATGGAAGTCGGCCGCTTCTACCAGCGGCGCGGCCAGTGGCTGGCGGCCACGCTGCGCTTCCGCGCCGTGATCGACAAATATCAGACCACGACCCACACGCCCGAGGCGCTGGAGCGCCTTGTCGAAAGCTATCTCTCGCTCGGTATTCCGGAAGAGGCGCAGAAGGCGGCGGCGGTGCTGGGGCGGAATTATCCCGGCTCCAAATGGTATGAGCGCTCCTACAAGCTCATGCAGGAACATGGCCGCAAGGCGTAAGCGCCAATTTTCCGTCATCCCAGCGCAAGCTGGGATCTCAGGAGGCTGGGCGCGGCCTGGAGGCACGAGATCCCAGCTTTCGCTGGGATGACGTTCTGGGGGCGAACGGCTTGCTGACCAATCTTTCCATCCGCAATGTGGTGCTGATCGAGGCGCTGGACCTGGAGTTCGGCGCGGGTCTAGGCGTGCTGACTGGCGAGACGGGGGCGGGCAAGTCGATCCTGCTGGATTCGCTCGGACTGGCGCTGGGCGCGCGGGCCGACAGCGGACTGGTGCGGAGCGGGGAAGCGCAGGCGAGCGTCACCGCGACCTTCGAAGCGCCGCGCGGGGATCATCGCGCGGCGGCGCTGCTGACGGGCAACGGCATCGACATGGAGCCGGGCGAGCCGCTCATCATCCGCCGCACATTGAAGGCGGACGGCGGCAGTCGCGCCTTCGTGAACGATCAGGCCTGTTCGGCGGCGTTGCTGCGCGATCTGGGCGGGACGCTGGTCGAAATCCACGGACAACATGATGATCGCGGCCTGCTCAATCCGCGCGGGCATCGCGCCCTGCTCGACGCCTATGGCCGCTGCGATACGGGCGCGGTGGCGAGCGCCCATCTGGCGTGGCGCGCGGCGGCGGAGCGGCTGGCGGAAAGCCGGGCGGCGGTCGATCTGGCGGCGCGGGACCGGGATTATCTGACCCATGCGGTCGAGGAGCTTACGCGTTTCGCACCCGAGCCCGGCGAAGAGGCGGCGCTGGCCGAGGAACGCGCCACGATGCAGAAGGGCGCGCGGCTGACCGATGATCTGTCGGCGGTGACGGAGTGCCTGACCGGATCGGACGGCGGCCTGGCGCAGTTGCGCGCGGCGGCGCGGCGGCTGGACCGGATCGTCGGCGAATATGCGCCGCTGGCCGAAGTGTTGGCGGCGCTGGACCGCGCGGTGATAGAGGCGGGGGAGGCCGAGGACCGGCTGGCCGAGGCGGCGGAGGCGCTGAGCTTCGACCCTGCTCGGTTGGACGGGATCGAAACGCGGCTGTTCGACCTGCGGGGCCTCGCGCGCAAGCATCAGGTGGCGGCGGACGACCTTGCCGCGCTGTGCGACGACATGGCGACGAAGCTGGCCGCGATCGAGGGGGGCGAGGAGCATCTCGCCGCGCTGGAGGCGGAGGTTGCGGGGAAGCAGGCGGACTATCGCGAGGCTGCGCTGACCCTGTCGGCGCAGCGAGCCGATGCGGCCGCGCGGCTCGACGCGGCGGTTGCGCTGGAACTCGCGCCGCTCAAGCTGGATGCGGCGCGGTTCAGGACGGTGGTGGCGTCGCTGGATCAGGGGCAGTGGACCGCGCAGGGCATGGACCGGGTGGAGTTCGAGATTTCGACCAATCCGGGCGCTCCCTTCGCGCCGCTGGTCAAGATCGCGTCGGGCGGCGAATTGTCGCGATTCATCCTCGCTCTCAAGGTTGCGCTGGCGGAGCGGGGCGGGGCCGATACGCTGATCTTCGACGAGATCGATCGGGGCGTCGGCGGCGCAGTGGCGTCCGCGATCGGCGACCGGCTGGCGCGGTTGGCGCGCGGCAATCAGATATTGGTGGTCACCCACAGCCCGCAGGTCGCGGCGCGCGGCGCGGATCACATGTTGATCGCCAAGGCGAGCGACGGCACGGTGACGCGCACCGGCGTCCACGCGCTGGGCGACGGCGAGCGGCGCGAGGAAATCGCGCGCATGCTGTCGGGCGCGGAGATCACCGCAGAGGCGCGGGCGCAGGCGGATCGGTTGCTGGAGGTTTAATAGAGGGGGGGAAGATGAATAGCCTGTGGACTGAAGTTCGAGGAAAATTTGTTCCGGCGCGAGCCGCCCTACGCGATTTCATCCTTCCCGATGAAGATGAGCAGCCGATATCCGCTTCGATGGTCGATCAGCCATCTTGGGAAGCGAAACTCATTTCGGTTTCTGGCCTTCCTTTCATATTGAAATACGAGGCAGGCAAAGGTGAAATCACGCAGCGGCTTGTGACCTGTCAGCGGTTGGATCGTGCGGCCGACACGCTTTATCTCTGGGCATTTTGCCATCACCGGGCAGCGGTGCGTCAATTCCGTGTGGATCGCATTGTCGACATAGCGGACGCTGAGACAGGAGAACTACTCGGTTCCCCGATCGCCTTTTTTGCGCAATTTGAGGTAGACCGCTCTCAACGCTCGCAGCCGGGCTGGGGGCTGAACGTCCGTCAGCGCGCCGATTTCGTCGCAATTCTTAATGCCCTAATATTCATGGCTCGCTGTGATCGCGAGTATCACCCGTTTGAACGGCAGGCGTTGGAAGATTGTATATCTCGATATTGGCTGCGTTTTGAGGCGCCCGGCGAGCCTGATGTGGAGGCTATTCTCCTCCATGCTGACCGGCTTGCACCTGATGCGGAGACTTTTTTTGTTTCTCTCAATCGATGCGCTGCTAACCCGCGCTTGGTTCGATTGCTAAAAGAGAGTGCGGCGGAGATTATCGATGCCGATGGTGTGCATGCGGTTCATGAAGTCTATTGGGGCTCCAAGATCGACGAGTTTTTCAAGAATCAGGACTGATGACCGACCCCGAACAGATGACCGAAGCGCAAGCCGCCAACCGCCTGATGCGGCTCGCCAAAGAGATAGCGCGGCACAATCGGCTCTATCATGACCAGGATCAGCCGGAGATTACGGACGCCGACTATGATGCGCTGATCCGGGAAAACAATGCGATCGAGGCGGCCTTTCCGCAGCTGATCCGGGCGGATTCGCCCAATGCGCAGGTTGGCGCGGCGCCGACCTCGGGCTTGAGGAAAGTGCAGCATGCGGTCCGCATGATGAGCCTCGACAACGGCTTTTCGGATGAAGATATCGCCGAGTTCGCCGCGCGGGTGCGGCGCTTTCTGGCTTTACCCGAAGATGCGCCGGTCGCCCTGACGGCTGAACCGAAGATCGACGGGCTGTCCTGCTCCCTGCGCTATGAAAAGGGCGAGCTGCGGCTGGCGGCGACGCGGGGCGATGGCGCGACCGGCGAGGACGTCACCGCCAATGCGCGCACGATTTCCGACATTCCCGATCGGCTGACGGGTGACAACATCCCCGACCTGTTCGAGATACGTGGCGAGGTCTATATGGCGAGGGCCGACTTCGTGGCGCTGAATGAGCGGTTGCTCGCCGAGGCGGAGGACCCGGCCAAGGCGCGCCAATTCGCCAATCCCCGCAACGCGGCGGCAGGATCGCTGCGACAGAAAGACCCGACCGTCACGGCCAGCCGCCCGCTCCGCTTTCTGGCGCATGGCTGGGGGGAGGCGAGCGCGTTGCCTTCCGATACGCAATTGGGCGTCATGCAGGCGATCGCCGGCTGGGGCCTGCCGGTGTCGGACCGGCTGACCTGCGTCGATACGATCGACGCGCTGATCCGCCATTATCGCGGGATAGAGGCCGCGCGCGCCGACCTGCCCTTCGACATTGACGGCGTCGTCTACAAGGTCGACCGGCTCGACTGGCAGCAGCGATTGGGCTTCGTCGCCAAGGCGCCGCGCTGGGCCATCGCGCATAAATTCCCGGCCGAACGCGCGCAGACGACGCTGGAGGCGATCGACATTCAGGTCGGTCGCACGGGCAAGCTGACCCCCGTCGGTCGCCTGACGCCGGTGACGGTGGGCGGCGTGGTGGTGTCGAACGTCACGCTGCACAATGCCGATGAGATTGCGCGCCTGGGCGTGCGTCCGGGCGACCGCATCGTCGTGCAGCGCGCCGGAGACGTCATTCCGCAGGTGGTGGATAATCTGACGCGCGAGGAGGAGCGTGAAACTTGGGTTTTCCCAAATCTTTGTCCTGAGTGCTCTTCACCAGTGCTTCGCGATTTCAATCCTAATACCAGCTCTTATAGCGTCGACCGGCGTTGCGGCGGAGGTTTATCTTGCCCTCCTCAAGTCGAGCGTTCTGTTCAACATTTTACTGGAAAGTCAGGCCTGGATATTGAGGGATTGGGCACAGAAACTATCAAAATTTTTATCGATTACGGTTATATAAAACGGCCTAGCGACATTTTCGGGCTGCGGATGTTCCGCAATGAACTGCTTAAGCTTCCAGGGTTCAAAGATCGTAAATTAAACGCCTTGGAGAAAGCTATCGAAAACAGCCGAAAGGTTGAGCTCCCGCGTTTTCTAAAATCGTTGGGTTTTCGGCTTATCGGTTCCGAAAAGGCGAAATTGATTGCGACGGTTTTAGATTCGATTGAACAAATCATTGATTTCAGCGAAGATGTGAAAAATCGTGAATTTCGCAATTGGTCTGATTTAGCGGAGCGTGCTGATTTCATAAAGATCGAAATTGAGGTTGAGGATTTTAGAGTTGCTGCGACCAATACGTATAACCGCAGTATAGAGAAAATTAGCCGATTCACGAATGCTCCGAACATAGGGCCCGTTGCCTCTGAGCAATTTTTACTTCATTTGTCGGAAGTCCTTCTCCAACGAGAGTCCATCGAAAACGTTAAAGGACGATTGGCCGCCGCCTATCGAGGCTTTGAAAGCTACTTCCCGGGTCTTGGATCAACGATTCAGCCCTCTGCGGAGGCTTGGCGGCGTTCTCGAATGGCCCGCGTTTACCGAGTTGCGGCTGAAGAGTTCCGTTACGCTTTGCGTGACCAAGGTATTCGTCATAACGCGCGATCAATTCGAAATTCGTTAATAATTATTGGAAATAATGCGCGAAATATACTTGAAGCTATTCATCGGGACAGGAAATCCTTCGCGTTGCTAACCAACATCGATGGGATGGGATGGACTACTGCACGGTCTCTCGTCGAGAATGTTACTTCGCCAAACAATGAAGAAGAAATCGAACGACTTTCTCGCTTAATGACAATTGAGCGCTACCGTCCTACCTTTCAAGAATCCCAAGTGACGGGCAAGACCGTGGTGTTCACCGGCAAGCTGGAAACCATGAGCCGCGACGAGGCCAAGGCGCAGGCCGAACGACTGGGCGCCAAGGCCGCCGGATCGGTGAGCGCCAAGACCGACCTGCTGGTGGCCGGTCCCGGCGCGGGATCGAAGCTCAAGCAGGCGGCGGCGCTGGGGATCGAGGTGATCGACGAAGCGGCCTGGGCCGAAATCGTCAAGGCGGCGGGGTAGGGCGCTTTGCCCGTCAAGCCGCCAAAGCCTCCCCATCATGCCGTCGTCGCGCCGCCATGATCTCCCCGACATGGCTCTCGGCCCAGCGCGTGACTTCCCCCAATATGCCGATCAGCCCCCCGGCCAGCGGCGTCAGCGCATATTCCACCGTCACCGGCACGGTCGCATAGGCCGTCCGCGAAATCAGCCCGTCCCGCTCCAGGCTCTTCAGAGTCTGGGAGAGCATCTTCTGCGAGATCGCCCCGATCCGCCGCCGCAGATCATTGAACCGCACCGGACGATCCCGCAGCGTCAACAATATCAGCACCGCCCATTTGTCCCCGATCCGGTCGAGTATCTGCCGTGTCGGGCAATCGGGATTATAAGCGTCTCCCTGCCGGTGCAGCTTTATGTCCATGGCGGTATCCTCAAAGTGACCAGATGAAGGGAAAGTGCCTTCTTGTCCTCCTGATATCAAAATCTCTATCTGGTTTCCATCAGATACCAGCATGGAGTAAGGCGAATGAAGGTAGCGATTATCGGCGGCACCGGCCGCGCGGGACGGGAAATCAGCGCGGAACTGGCCCGGCGCGGTTATCAGGTCACGGCGATCTCTCGCCATCCCGAAAATGCGGTGCAGGACCCCGCGATCACGCCCATCGCGGGCGACGTCAATGATCCGGCGGCGCTCACCGCCCTGATCGCCGGTCATGATGTGGTGGTCAGCGCCGTCATGTTCTCCGACACCGATCCCGCGTCGCTGATCGATGCGGTCCGCAAGTCGGGCGCGCCCCGCTATGTGGTGGTCGGCGGCGCGGGCAGTCTGGAGGTCGCGCCGGGCGTTCCGCTGATCAGCACGCCGGAATTTCCCGAAGCCTATAAGGGGGAAGCCAGCCGGGGCGGCGTATTCCTGGACTATCTGCGCCGGGTGGAGGATCTCGACTGGACGTTCCTGTCGCCCTCGGCGCTGCTTTTCGAGGGGCCGCGCAAGGGCGGCTTCCGCCTGGGCGGCGACCAGTTGCTGGTCGATGGAGAAGGCAATAGCAGCATTTCCTATGCGGACTATGCCATCGCCCTTGTCGATGAGGTGGAAGATCCGCGCCATAGCCGCCAGCGCTTCACCGTCGGTTACTGAACGGGGCGGCTACTGAACGGAAGGGGCGGCTTCACGCCGCCCCTTCCAGCCTGTCCTGCGTCCGCGTCTCAAAGTCGCTGGCGTCATGCCGCTCGTGCAATTGTTCTTCCAGCGGTCCGCTGGTGCGGTTGACCATGCGCCCGCGCTTCACTGCCGGGCGGGCGTCAATCTGCTTCGCCCAGCGCTGAAGGTTGCGATAGCTTTGCGCGTCGAGAAATTCGGCGGCGTCGCCATAGGCGCGGCCCAGCGTCACCGCGCCATACCAGGGCCATATCGCCATATCGGCGATCGTATAGTCTTCGCCCGCGACATAGTCATTGTCCGCCAGC
>DASVOF010000006.1:0-42222 GCA_036383495.1 Sphingobium sp.
AGCTCGAAATGCGCGCCCATCGCTTTGGGGTCGGGCGATGTGAACTCGACAAATTCAAAGCCGTTGAGGCCCAGCGGATTGTCGGGGGTCGTCGTCATGCCACGGCATCCTCTTCCTAATTTTCGGCGTTCCAGGCCCGCAGCCGCGCATGGTCCTGCGTGCCATGGCTCAGGACCCGGTCGATGGGCAGAACAGCATCCACCTCCAGGTCGCTCGCCCCCTCCAACTCGGCATAGAGCGGCGTGAGGTCGGCCCGCTCGGTCAGGGCGAGCAGATCCTCGAAGCTGTCGATCACGAAATAGGTCTGCTGATAGTCGTCGATCCGATATTTGGTGCGCATCACCCGCTTGAGGTCGAAGCCGATGCGGTTGGGCGAAGGATCATCCAGCGCGAAGATCGATTCCGCATGCGACGACACGATACCCGCGCCATAGAGCCTCAGGCCATCGTCCTGAGCGATCAGCCCGAACTCCACCGTATACCAATAAAGCCGCGCCAGATGGTCGATCGACCCCAGCGCATCGGCCTTCAACCCGCCTTCGCCATAGGCCTGCATATAATCGGCGAACACCGGATGGGCGAGCAGCGGCACATGGCCGAACACGTCATGGAAGACGTCCGGCTCCTCCAGATAGTCGAGCTGCTCCGGCGTCCGGATGAAGCGCCCCGCGACGAAGCGCCGGTTGGCGAGATGTTCGAAAAACACCCGGTCCGGCACGAGCCCCGGCACCGCCACCACCTGCCACCCCGTCCGGGCCATCAGCCGTTCCGACAATTCCGCAAAATCGGGAATGCCCGGCTTGGTCAGCCGCAATATGTCGAGGCCGTCGACAAATTCGGATACCACGCGCCCAGGCAGCATCGCCGCCTGCCGATCGAACAGCCGGTCCCACATCGCATGTTCGTCGGGACTGTAGGAGTCCCAATCCTGCGCGATGGTCCAGTCGCCTGCCGTGGAAGCGGGACACATGATGTCAGCTCCTGTCATGGCGCGCATATTCGCACGTCGCGCCCGAAATAAGGTTTCAATTCTTGGGACAAAAGAAAGTTCGATGAAGCCGTCATTTCGTTTATGCTGCTTTGATGAAACAGGAACGTCAGATCGACGCCGTGGACCGAAAGATCCTGGCCGCCCTGCAACAGGACGCGACGCTCAGCCACGCCGAACTGGCCGACAGGGTAGGCGCGTCCAGCGCATCCTGCTGGCGACGGATCAAGGCCCTCGAAAGCGCGGGCGTCCTCACCGCCACCGTCCGCCTCGTGGATGCGCAAAAGGTCGGGCGCGGCGTCAATGTCCTCTGCAACATCCGCGTGCGCAGCCACGCGCTCGAAGCGCGCAAGTCGTTCGAACAATTTGTCGATACCCGTCCGGAGGTCGTCGAATGCTTCTCCATGTCGGGGGAGTGGGACTATCTGCTGCGTGTCGTGGTCGCCGACGTGGAGGATTATAATCGCTTCCTGATGATGACCCTGCTTGGTCATCCATCGGTGGCGGGCGCGGCGTCGCATTTCGCCTTGTCGATGACGAAGTTCACCACCGCGCTGCCGGTCTGAAGGAAGGCGTTCAGTTCGCTGTTCTGGTACGTAACGGCCGGAATAAAGACGTTACGGATGACGATGATTCGCGCCAGATCATGGGCTCAGGGAAACATAACCTGCAGCAAGGAGCGCCTGGAAACTCCGAGGCGCACAAAGGCATCAGAGGACAACGGACAGCAAATTGTGCATAACACATGTTAGCTCCGTCGAGAGCGTCGTTTATTATGCCTTTGTCGTAACTCGACTAATTTGTCTCGATATTGGATTCCTTATCTGGATCAATTTCTTACGCTCTTGTCATGATCGCCGCGCCATGACCTACTGGTCCGCGCAGGCATTTGCCCGCATTGCGACCCAAACTTTCCCCGCTTCGCCTTTGCGCGAGGCGGGGTTTTTCTATGCCCATTGGCCTTCGGCCCTGTATAGGCTCCACTCTGTTGGCCCCGCGAAACCGACGGGTCGTCGCAGCCCCCTTCTGCTTTGACGGACCTGTCTCCAGTGCGTCGGCCACCATCGCTCCAATAAAAGATTGCCTGTCTCACCGATGAAATTGCCCCGATTCTTTTCCTCTTCCGCTTGTGACATGGCGATCGACCTCGGCACCGTGAACACGGTGATCTACGTTCGTGATCGCGGCATCGTGCTCAACGAACCCTCCGTCATCGCGATCGAGACCCGGCAGGGAGTGCGGCGCGTCAAGGTGGTCGGCAATGAAGCCAAGCTGATGATGGGCAAGACGCCCGGCAATATTCAGGCGATCCGGCCGCTTCGCGACGGCGTCATCGCCGACATCGACGTCGCCGAACAGATGATCAAGCATTTCATCGACAAGGCGCTGAATGGCGGCAGGTTCGGACGGCGTCATGAAGTGGTGATTTGCGTCCCGTCAGGGTCGACCATGGTCGAACGGCGGGCGCTGCGTGACGCCGCCGCCAATGCAGGCGCCGCGCATGTCCAGTTGATCGAGGAACCGATGGCCGCCGCCATTGGGGCGGACCTGCCCGTGACCGAGCCCAGGGGCGCGATGGTCGTGGATATCGGCGGCGGCACGACCGAGGTCGCGGTCCTGTCGCTCAGAGGCATCGCATACAGCAATTCGGCCCGCGTCGGTGGCGACCGGCTGGATGACGCGATTGCGTCCCATATCCGCCGGACCCACAATCTCATGATCGGCGAGGCGACGTCGGAACGGGTGAAGTGCGAAATAGGCGCTGCCACGCAACCGGATGGGGAGGGCCGCCGGATCATCGTCAAGGGGCGCGATTTGGTAAATGGTCGTCCCGCCGAACTGACGATCAGCGAAGGCGAAATCGTCGAGGCGCTGGCCGATGCGGTCGGGCAGATCAAGATGGCCGTCATGACCGCCCTGGAACAGACCGCGCCCGAATTGGCGGCCGACATCATCGACGAAGGCATCACGCTGACGGGCGGCGGCGCCCTGCTGCGGCGACTGGACGAAGCGCTGATGGATGAAACCGGCCTGCCGGTGAAGATTGCCGATCAACCCCTCATGTGCGTCGCGATGGGCGCGGGACGAACGCTTGAGGACCCGGCATTTCAGGGCGTGCTGAGAATGTCGTGAATAGGGTGGCGGCTTGATTGCAGCGGCAGCAAAGCGGTTACCGTGATGAAGCCGCCTCGCTGATCGCCTCTCCTATCAGTGCGGGCATCCTCTCGGCCTGGATGTCGTTGGTAATGAGGTATCGAGCTGTTGCGGCCGTCGCGGCGATGCGTTCGTCGAGGCGAACGATATGATATCCTAAAGTCCCGTGGATTGGCTTGCTCGTTTCTCCGGTTTTCAGGACATGCACATCGGGAAAGAATTCCGGCGCCATATAGGGACCCAATAGGGAGGATAGGGTGCCGCCATCCCCGGCCGTTTCAAGGTCATCCGATTCCGACTTGGCAAGCGTCGCGAAATCCGCGCCCTTCGCGAGTTGAGCATAGAGTTGCGACGCGCGGGTGCGCGCTTGATTTTCAGTGCGAATATGGCCGTTCCGGTCCGGACCGATCGCCACGAAAATATGGCTAAGCCGGTATTCGTCGTAGCGGCCTGGCTGTTTGGCGAGCCTGTCGGCGATATCTTCATCGCTCACGCGAATGCTGTTCAACAGGCTGCGCCGCGCGACTTCGGCGAGGGCTACGGTCTCGAGGATGGAGCGGACATTGGCGGCATCCTCGCTCCGGTCGAGTGAACGGGCCTTCGCTACGCGGGCCAGTCCGATGATCGACCGCGCCTCGACCAGCTGTTCGGGAGAATATCTGATGGTGGCGGCCTCTTCGGGCGACAGCAGCCATGACAGGTCGGTTCCCGCGCGCAGCATTCTTGCGATCGCGATCTCGGTGGCCGTAGGCGTGCGCTCGGCATCGGTCGCCGGGGACGTTCCCGTAGAAGGAGCCGTCGAGAGGGCGTTTGCAATATGATCCTGCGATATTGCCGGCGCCTGGAACGATCCCAAGGTCATCACGGCAATGGCGACGCGAAAGAGGGGAGATTGCACAGTCGATATTCCCTGGTTGGACGAAAGGGGAGGGCGCCGGGACAATCAATGACGTCCCGGCGCCCTGTCATGCGGTTCAATGGAGGTTTTCAATAATCTTGGAGATGAACCCGCCGCTTGCCTGCCCGTGCGAGAAACCGCACCGTTCCCCGCGGATCGTCGGTGGTGATCAGCCCGAAGCCCTGCTGGATGAGGAAGGGCAGTTCCTCCCGGTGATCCTCCGTGTCCCTGCCCGCAGGCATTCCCATGACACGACGAACGTAGAAGAGATCCGACAGCTTATAGCAGCAGGCGCCCGTATTCTGGTAAAATTTGCCGGCCACCGGCCCATCCGGCCCATCCGGAATAGTATTAAAGACGGCGACTCTCTTGCCCGCGTTCAACGCCTGTTGCTTCTGAAAACTCAGCAATCCGTTATTCTGCTTCACGTTGATTTCAATTGTTTGAACCGTCCTCATCCATTTTTCGAGGCTGTCCGCTACGCTAATGCTTCCCAACATGTTCGTCGTATAGACAGGTATGGGATTGAGACTTTTCGCGTCGCGAAAAAAGCCGGCGGGATCGGGGTATAAGGTGGCGTTGACCTTTACGGCCATCGCGTTGAATCCACCGACTCCGGCGTCCCGCACACGCGCATCGACGGCCCGGACGGCATCAGCGGTCTTGATGTCGAATATGAGCGGCGTTTTCATGCCTCTCGTTCTCCAGACATCCAAAACCTGGGTTATCCGGGGAACGACAAACCCGCTTTCCTGCCGCCGATCCGAGGTCAGCAGGACCAGCCGGTCGATTACTTGCATATCGACGTCGGCCACGCGGGGATTGACGCCGCGGCCTGTCATTGGATCGAATTTCTGGCCGCCGACGATTTTGTAGATCGTCGTCGTCCGCCCCAGGTTGAAATCGTGCATCAGGATGGGCACGCCGTCCCTGGACATTTTGACGTCCAGTTCGATCCCGTCCATACAACTGCTGTTGGCGGTGTCGATCGAGCCCAGCGAGTTTTCCGGCAGCGACGGCGTCCCGGCGTGGTTCCCCCAATAGCCCCGATGGGCCAGCACCAGCGTATCGGGCGTTTTGGCGACGTTCAGGATTTCCGCCAGCCGCTGCTCCGCCCCCGTGCATCCCGCCCACGCGGAATGCGACGAGAGGATCGCGAAGAGCGATGCCGTGATGACGGTAGAGCGCCTCGCCCAAATCGCCGTCCGTTTTCTTGACTGTGTCATGTATCAACTCCAAAATTGGCAATTGAGATTATATAACATATCATTTATGTATTATAGAGAATATGAAACTATTATATTGGAAATATCAATGAAATACGGAAAGAGATATCTTAATATAATTGCTATTTCTGTGTCATTCGTGGCGTTTTCTGCTTCTTGTTTTGTGATTTTCTATTCCGGCGATACCGACGATGTCGCCCGGCAGAAGCGGATCATCACGATCCCCCAAGGACAGGGCCATGCCGCGGCGGATTTGCAGCCAATCGTCCCGATCCAGCCGGACTCCGGTAAGCCGACGCCTGCGCAGAACCTCGTGGAACAGGTCCGTCGGACATATCCGATGCTGTCCGACGTCGCCGTGCGCTGCGAAGCGGATCGTTGCGCCCTGCTTGGCGCGCCGGGGCGGTCGGCCACGCCGGAAGAACAGGACGCGCGGCAGGAAATGCTACTGGGAGGACTGTCGTCATTTCTTGCGGCGAATGGCTATGAACCTTCCGGTCCGATCGAGATGGACGAAATCGGGGACGATGAATATCGGATAAGGTTGCCCCTGTCGCGCAATGCTCAAGCCGTCGCGGCCGCCGGTCGCACATCCGGGTAGACGCGATTCCCTTTCCGGGCATCTACTTCGCCTTGTCCATGCCGGCCCGATAACGCAGCAGCGCTTCCGGCTCGTCGGTCTGGATCATGGTGATGCCGGACCTGTACAGGGTGCCCCACACTGCATCCGGATCGCGTAGCGCATCGACGTCGCCGCCGACCCCGGCGATGAAACCGTCCCAAAGAGAGTTCACCCACAGCCGTCCTCCGACCGCGCGGGCGCGTTCGGCGACAGGCTCGACCGCCGATCGCGGCAGCCGCGGCAATTCAAAGCCTATCGGCTTGCGCGCGCCTGTCGCCTGCCGATCGACGACCGCCGGCAAGTCGGCGCCCATCTCATCGACGCTGGCGATCATCGGCATGAACGGCACCCGGTCGAACGGGACCATCGAGGCCAGCGGAGGAGACCCTGCGCCCGCCGCCACCTTCACGATCACATGATCGGCGGCTCTGTGCCGGACCACGGCGTCGATTACTTCGGCGTAGATCGCGTCCTTCACGTCCAGGTTCAGCACGATCTTCCCCCTGGCGAGCGCAAGCATCTCGTCCAGCGTCAGCACGGTCTGGTCGGTGACCGCCGCTTGCTCCCCGCCCAGGCCGGTCCGCAGGCGGAACGCCTTCAACGCCGCCAGCGTCAACTGGTCGACCGCGCCGTGGCCGTTCGTCGTCCGGTCGACCGTGGCGTCGTGCATGATGACCAGATAGCCGTCGCGGCTCTTGCGGACGTCCGTTTCCATCACGTCCACGCCGATCGCCACGCAATGATCGAGCGCGGCCTGCGAGTTTTCCGGCGCCGAAGGAAGGCCGTGATAGGGCGCGGGCGCATGGCAGCCGCGATGCGCGATGGCGATCAGGCCGCCCTGCGGATCGCGGATCCGCCGCATTGTGCCGGCGGCATCGGCGGCCAAGGCCGAACCGCTCGAGAGAAGGCCCATGAGGCCTAGGAAGAATAGCCGCATGAAATAATGTCCGATCGAAGGCGGAACGAAGGGTGTGCCGGGCAAGAAGGGGGTCAGAGGCTTCTTGCCCGGCCGGTGCGTTCGTCCGTCAGTATCGGACGAGCGCACCGATATAAAAGGCGCGACCATTGTCGAGTTCTTCGCGCAGCAGCCCGAAATCCGGACCGAACATGCGCTGCGGACGATAGTTGGTAAGGTTCTTGCCCTGCGCGACCACCGTCAGATGACGATTGACTTCCAGCCGCAGCTGGGCGTCGAACAGATCGCTCGCCGCATAGCGCCGGTCCTGCAACGGGTCCGTCGTCGATACGGAAAAGAGCACCGGCGACAGGTGATTCCACGCCCCCTGCACCGTCACCGGCCCGCTGGTGTAGAACAGCTTCACATTCGCGACGGTGTTCGCGCTTTCGAAAAGGCCGGACAGGCGGCGGCTCTTGACGCCATCGCTGATCAAGGGCGGCGTGGGGTCCAGCAGCGTCAGGTTCGCCGAAAAACCCAGTCCGTCGAACGGCCCCGGCAGGAACCGCATCCGCGCCACCACGGCGTTGAGTTCGATACCCTTGATCTTCGCGCTATTGGCGTTGGTTGGACGGACGAAGGTGACGGGCTGATCCACGCCATTGACCAGCGCGGTCCCCCGGTTCCGCACGGTGATGATCTCGTTCGCAATGTCTTTCGCGAAGCCGGCGACCGAAAACAGAATGTCACGGTTGACATAATATTCCAGGCTCAGGTCGTAATTGTCCGATATGCGCGGCTTCAGTCCGGGGTTCCCGCTGGTTATGGTGATTTCGCCGCTGGAACTGCTGATATCGACCGCCTCCCGCGCCGCCAGGTCGCTATAGTTGGGCCGTCCCAATGTCCGGCTATAGGCCGCGCGGAAGCGCAGCCGGTCGGTCAGGTCCCAGTCGAACTGCGCGGAAGGCAGCCAGTTGCGATAGTGCGTCTGCTGTCCAACCTTGCTGAAGGTCGTGGAGACAGTCGACAGCCGCGTATCTTCATAACGGAGCCCCGCCGTCAGCCGCATCGTATCGAGCGCATAGCGCGCCATCAGATAGCTCGCCGAAATATCTTCGGTCAGCCGGTAATCCGACTGCTTGCTGCCCGTGGGATTGGTCCCGTTAGGCATCGTCGGATTGCTTCCGGCTAGCGCGAACTGGCCGCGATTGGCGGCGAATGCGGCGCGCGCGGCGTCCGGATCGACGAACAGCATCGTCTGGCCGCGTCCATTATAGGGCGCATAGCTTTCCGGCGCGAGAACGCCCGACAACAGCAGCGTGCTCGAAGCGATGTTGCGATAATTGTCGACCTGGAAATCATAGTTGCGGTCCAGGAACCGCGCATAGGCCCCGGCTGCGACGCCGAAGCCGCGATTTTCCGCATCCATGTTCACGGAGATATTGGCGCGCGCGGTCAGCGCTGTTTCGCGATTGTCGTCGCTGTTGGTCCCATATTCGAACTGCTTGTAGTTCGCGGCATTGGCGACGACAGCCGGGTTGGCGAAGTTGAAAAAGGTGAAGTCGCCCGGCTTGATCTCGTAATTATAGGCGAGGTTGGGCGTGTTCGCGATGCGATAGGTCGCCAGCTCCGCATCCTGCCGGTAGGTGGCGATCGCATAGTTGACGCCGAAATCGCCGCGGATGTTGCTGGCCGGCGTCCATTCGCCATGGAAATCGGCATAGCGCATGCGCCGCGTCTGGTAGAAATTGGCCAGATCGACCTGCGCGTTGGCGCTCGCCACGCGCCCGCCCGTCGGGGTGATGCTGGACGCGACCGGATTGCCGTTGCCGACCACCAGGTTCGATTGCCGTTCCTCGTCATTGATATGGCGGAAATCGGCCAGCGTCAGCGCCGCCGAGAACATATGATGGTCGTTGAATTCCAGCTTTCCGAACATGCCGTAGCGCTGCCGGACATTGTCATAATGCAGCCAGCGCCGACGATCCGGCGCGACATTGGCGTCCGACACATCGGTCGTCAGCTGGTTCAGCTTCGCGCCGGTCGCCGGATCGAAATACAGATAATTGTCGGTCGCCGAATTGAGCGAGGCGGAATCGCGCCGGTAATAGCTGCCCGACACGACCACGCCGAACTGGTGATCCGACCCGAAGGTCGTCGATGCGACCAGTTCGGCCTGCCCCGAAGGTGTGCTCTTGCTACGCACCCGTTCGGCGTCCCATTTGCCGATGTCGAACCGGCCGCCCAGGAAAGGCTTGCCGTTGCCGTCGAATGCGCTGCGGGTCCGCAGGTTGGCGATGCCGCCGATCGCGTTTCCGTTCATCGCTGCGGTCACCGATTTGTAGACCTCGACCCGGCTCGCCAGCGATGACGGGATGATGTCCAGCGATACGTTGCGGCGACCGATCTCGTTCGCGGGCAGGGTTACGCCGTCAATCTGGACGAGGTTATAGTCGGCGTTGAGGCCACGGATCGACAGGAACTGCGCTTCGCCCCGCGCATTATTCTGGACCGTCGACACGCCCGCCACGCGGGTCAGCGCCTCGCCCAGGCCGAAATCGGGCAGCGTGCCGATTTCATCGGAACCGATGCTGTCGGAGATGACGTCGATCCGCTTCTTGGCCTCGATCTCGCGCACCGCCTGCAATCTTGCGCCGGTCACGACGATGGCGTCCACGTCCGGGCCGTCCACGTCATGGGGCGGGGCCTGCTGTGCGACGGCGGCCGAACCGATCGACGCGCTCAGGAGCAGCAGGCAGCGAAACTGGGTCATGATGTTCATTGGTATTCCCCCCCTGGGATGAAAGAATCGTAGATGGCGTTGAAGCTCGCCATTATTTATTCACTATAGGTGACATAATCGTGACACGAGCTTATGGCAAGCCCATGATCTCCAGGAGGACGAGGAATGCCGATTTTCAGGAATATAGCGGTGGCTGCGACAATGCTGGCCGGCAATTGGGCGGGGCAGGCGGCCGCAATCCCGGCAGCCGCTGCGACCAGGCTTTACGCCTGTGGCGACGATCAGATTCGCGAATATCGAATCAGGAATGGCAAGGCGACCGAATCGTGGCGCTGGACGGCGGCCGCCGCGACCGACCTGCCCGCTAACTACCGCACAGCACTGCTTGCTCATATCGACGACTGCAAGCCGGTCGACGGCGGTCGCGCGATCCTCGCCACCGCCTCGACCGGAGGGGTGGTGCTGATCGAGCGCGCGACCGGGCGCGTCCGCTTTCGCGCCACCGCGCCGATGGCGCATTCGGCCGACCTGCTGCCCGATGGCCGGATCGCGGTGGCGTTGTCGATTGACGCCGATGGCGACCGGCTCGAACTTTACGACCGCGACAGGCCCGAAGAGGTGCTGCTGCACCTGCCGCTGCCTTCGGGTCATGGCGCGGTGTGGGACGCCGATCGTTCGCGGCTGTTCGTGTTGTCGCATGATCTGGTTCAATCCTACGCGGTCGCGGGATCGCGTACCGCGCCGACATTGACCGAAATGGCGCGCTGGACGCTGCCCGGCCGTCGCGACGGCCACGATCTGTCGCGCCGCGACGACGGCCGGTTCTTCGTCACCACGGACGACGGCGTCTGGACTTTCGATCCTGACGCGGGCAGTTTCACGGCCTTCGCCGCGCTCAATCCCAAGCTGCGCGTCAAGGCGGTGAGTGCGGCGGGCGGACGGCTCGCCTGGGTGCAGGCGGAGGAACGCTGGTGGGCGAAGGGTTTCACGATCGCGCGGGCGGACGGCGCCGAACCGGTGCGGATTCCGGTGAAGAACATCCATCTCTACAAGGTTCGCTGGGTTCGGTGAGCTTGCAACCGGAGACCGCTTGAATGGCGAGCGGTTCCTATCCGGCCGCGTATTTGGCCTATTGGACGGCTCATGTCGGCAAGAGCCTGCTTTGGGCGGCGAGCGACCTGATAACGCTCTATACGCTGGTGACGCTCTATGCGGTCGATCCGCTGGTCGCGGGCGCAATGTTTCTGGCCGCGCTGACGGCCAATGCGGTCGCGGACATGGGCGTCGGCGTCTGGCTGGATCGCCATCCGGCGCATGGCGCGCCTCTGGCAGGCGCAGCGCTGCTGATCAGCGCGCTCGCCTTTCCGGCGACGATGCTCGCCGCGCCGCTGGGATCGGGCGCGCTGCTCGTCGCGATGCTCGTCTTCCGCGTCGCTTATGCCGGGTATGACGTGCCGCACAATGCGCTGATGACGCAGCTCGCGCCCGATGCCGGGCGGGCGGCTTGGCTTTCGCGCGGGCGGACGGTCGGAACCGGGATCGCGGCCTTTACGGTTGCCGCGAGCGCGGCGGATGCCGTCGACCCCGGCAGGATCGCGCTGTTTTTGTGGACGCTCTCCATCGCTGCGGCGGTGCTTGGCTCCCTGCTCATCCCGCTGCTTCGCCGCATTCCGTTCGTCTCCCCGTTACAACAGGGCAAAGCGGGGCTCAGCCTGCCCATCCATTTTCTCGCGGCGAGCGTGATCGGCATCGTCGCCTTGGGCGCCTTGGCGAAATCGGTGCTTCATCTGCCGTCGACCGCTGCACGGATCGATAGCAGCCACATGCTGCTGCTGTTGACGGCGGGCAGGACCATCTCCGCGCTCCTGCCCTTCCGTATCGCCGGCGCGCAACGCGGACTCATGCTCCTGACCATGGCGTATCTCGTCGCTGCGGGGATCGCCGCAGCATTCGCATGGACCACCGCTGCGCCGATGCTGGTCGCGCTGGGGCTGGCGATGGGGTTCACGAACCTGATCGGCTGGGCGTTGCTGCCCTCGCTGGCGCGCGGCGCGCGGGGTTATGGGCTCTACGCCATGGTCTCCAAGCTGGCGCTGGGCGCGGCGGGGCTGGCGCTGGCCGGAGGGCTTGGGCGAGCGCCGGCATTCGCCCCGGGCGCTTTCGCGCCGTTCGCGCTGGCGGTCGCCCTTGGCTGCGTGGCGGCGGCGGCGCTGGCCGCGCCGGGATTGACTTTGTGGCGAAGCCGGGCCTTTGCAGCCCGATGAGCGGAATTTCGGCCGGCGCCTTTCCCGAACAGTTTTTGCGTGACGACGGCAAACGGACCGCGACGACCAATGAGAGGGTCGTCATGGATCTGTTGTCGCGGAGCGGCTCCGCCAGTCGGGCGGACCTCGCGCGGCTGACGGGACTTGCGCCCCACTCGATCACGCGCCTTGTCGAACCGCTGCTGGAACGCGGTTTGCTAATCGAATCCGCTCCGCTGGCGGCTGGCAGGGGGAAACCAAGCGCAAAGCTCGATCTTGCCGGCGGCGCTGCATTTTCCGTCGGCTTGTCGGTCATGACCGACGCCATATCGCTCGTGCTGCTCGACCTGGCTGGGACCGTCGCGGCGGTCCGCACCGAACCAATGGCCAGCATCGAAATCGCTCCCGCGACGGCCCAGATGCGGGCGATGATCGATGCCGCAATTGCGGAGGCCAAGTGGGACAAGGCCGCCATGATCGGCATCGGCGTCGGCGTCACCGGCTATTTTATTGGCGACGGCGCCCGGATGAATCCGCCCCGGTTACTCGACCCTTGGGCGCTCGTGCCGCTCGATACGATACTCAGCGACGCGCTGGGCGCAAAGGTGTGGATCGACAATGACGGCAATGTGGCGGCGGTCGGCGAAGCGATGCTCGGCCAGGGCCGTCATATCCGCGACTTCGCCTATCTCTATTTTTCCGCCGGCTTCGGAGGCGGCGTGATTTCGGGGGGGCAGCCTCTGCGCGGGCGGCATGGCAATGCGGGGGAATTCGCCTCGATCCTGCCGCTTGATTGGCCGCAACCGAATTTGGAGGAGTTGCGCCGTTATTTCCTTGAGCGGGGCCGATCCTACCCAAATCTTCATGCCATGATTGCAGCCTTCGATCCCGATCATGCGGCCGTCGATGCGTGGCTGGACGCATGCGCGCCCTCGCTTGATCTCGTCGTATCGGCCATCGCTGCGATGACCGATCCGGAGGTCATCGTGCTTGGCGGCCGCCTGCCGGCGGCGTTGGCGGAAAAGATCATCGAACGCGTTTCTTTCACCAATCCGGACCGGCGCGGTTATCACCGCCCGGTCCCAAAGATCGTCGCATCGTCGATCCAAAATGACGCAACCGCGATCGGCGCGGCGACCCTGCCGCTACGCGGAGCTTTTTTTGTCGAGCCGGAAAGCTAGCTGTGTGGCCCCAGTATGTGATGGTGCATTGGGCCGGTTGCAGATGCCTTCCATTCCGCGCGCGACTGTGTGCCGATCTCTACGGCTTGTCCGTTCCGGCGTGTCAGGCGGCAACCAGGCCGAGTTGCGCGTCGGTGGCGGGTGTGTCCCACTTACCGCGCGGGGGCAGCGGGCGGCTGTGCCAGGGGGGATCGAGCGTAAAGCTTGAAACGCTGCGTCCTTGCGGAAGGCGTCCGTTGCCGCCACCCTGGCTGTAATCATAATAGAGCGTCATCAGTTCGCGGTGGCCGTGGCGGCGCTGTGCGACCGGGTGCGAGAGGCAGGCTTCGCGCCAGCGTAGCAGGCGGGTCAGGCGGGGCGGGATCTGATAGTCCTCGTAATATTCGAGGAACCACAGCCGCTTGAACATTGGTGTGAAGGCGATCTCGGCCCAGCCGAACCGGTCGAACAGGAAATCCCCGTCGGGTGCGTAGTGGCGCAGGAAGTCGTCAAGCCGGGTATATTGCGCGTCGACCGCGGCCTTGTGCTCATCGCGCCGGGCGGGATCGCGGTTGAGGATCATGGCGTATCCTGCGCCGGTGAACTGACTCTCGCCCGCGCAGAGCATCGCTTCGACGGCATGCTCGAAAGGATCGCGCCGCGCGATCGCGGGATCGGGAAAGCGATCCTCAATGTAGCGCATGATGACCATGCTTTCCTTCAAGGTCTCGCCATGTTCCAGTTCGAGCGCGGGAAGCGATGTGGCGCCGCGGGTCTTGGCCAAAAGCCAGTCAGGCCGGGGACGGGAAATGTCGATCTCGTGGTCGGCCATAACGCCGTCGAGCCCCTTGAGGTCGAGCAGCAATTCGATTCGCTCGGAAAAGGGGCAGCCGGGAATGTGATACATCCGAAGGCTGTTCGTGGTGGGCTCGTCATACCAGGCCATTGTCGCGGCCCCGATGTTCGGCGTAGTGCGCCATGCTTGACTATTCCTGCCTCTCAAACCCGCCGGGCCTTGTTCGCCCTGGCTCGGTGACTGCCGGGCATCGGCCCGGTTTGCAAGCCGTCTGCCGATACTATCAGCCGGGCTACCCGGCGCCTGCCATGCCGTGGCTACCTGTCACTGCCACTAATAGCGTCGCTGCTTGCCTTGCCGGACCATTGGACCTTTGCTTGGAATAGTGCAGGCGGCCCGACCGTCGACCACGATCGGAGAGCCAAATGCTGGAATTGTTGACTTCGGAAACGCCCAATGGCTGGAAGATCGCGATCATGCTGGAGGAATTGGGCGTGCCCTACAAGGTCGCGCGGATCGCACTGGGTGAGGGAGTGCAGAAGCAGGCCTGGTACTTGGCGTTCAATCCGAATGGGCGCATTCCGACCTTGATCGACCATGATGAGGATGGTTTCGCCGTGTTTGAATCGGGAGCGATCCTGCTTTACCTGGCGGAAAAGTTCGGACGCTTCATTCCCGGCGATCCGCGCGGGCGCAGCCGGGTCGTCCAGTGGTTGATGTGGCAGATGTCGGGGTTGGGGCCGATGATGGGGCAGGCAACCGTCTTCAACCGCTATTTTGAGGAAAAGCTGCCGGTGGTGATCGACCGTTACGTGCGCGAGAGCCGGCGTCTGTTGGGGGTGATGGACGGCCAACTGGCCAAGGGCGATTATCTGGCGGGGGACTATTCGATCGCCGACATCGCCTGTTTTCCCTGGGTCCGTGGGCATGACTGGGTTGGGGTTGAGATCGATGGCTTCCCGCATCTCCAGCGCTGGCTTGCCCGCATTGCCGAGCGTCCGGCGGTGCAGCGTGGACTCCTGATCCCGCCCCCTCCCACAGCGGATGAAATGGCGGAGAAGACCACTTGGCAGGGCAGGAATATCCTTGCCTGACCGCAGCCGCGTCAGGCCGCGTCAGGCCGTGACTACCCGTCTCCCCACGACCTTCGCCAGTCGCTGCGCGCTGACCGTGTCGAGCGGGGCGAAGAGCAGTAGGCGCTGGCCCGGCGCTTCCTCGATCCCGTAGGAGGTGTGGCGGAACATGATTTCGCCAAGCTCGGGAATATCGGCGATATTGGTATCCTCGAAATGGGCCATGATGTCAGATTCCTGCCAGTATTGGCGGAAAATTTCGGACTGTTCCATCAAGTCGGCGATGATCGTCTCGAACACTCCGGGCTGGCTGGTGCGGCTGTAGTCCCACTTGAAACGAGCGATGATGCGCCGGGCCATTTCGCGGAATTTGTCGGGATCGGCACGGTAGCGTGGATGGAGCAGCAGGATGCGGAACAGGTTGCGCTCCCCGCGCGGTAGTTGAGTATAGTCGCGGAAAATACGCAAGACGAGCTGGTTCCAGCCGATCACCGTCCAGTCCTCGACGATCACGAGAGCCGGGATCGAGAGGCTGTCCATCAGGTGTTGCGTGTCCATATGAATTGTCTCGTCCGGCCGCATGGCGAGCGGCGGCGGACGGCGTTGGGCGAGGGCGAAAAGAAATTCGCGGCCGTTGGGTGTGAGGCGCAGGGTAAGGCTCAATCGCTCGAGCATCGGCGCGGATAATTGCACCTCGCGGCCCTGTTCGAACCATGTGTACCAGGTGACGCTCATCCCCGCGAGCGCCGCCACTTCCTCACGCCGCAGCCCGCGTGTCCGACGGCGTTCGCCCGAGGGGAGGCCAACTTCCTCAGGCAACAACTTCGCGCGCGCCGCCTTAAGGAACCGCGACAATTCTTCTCTTTGCGCCATGGCTCTAAATCACTCCAACCCCATCATATTTATCCCTTGTTGCTTGTAAAATTTTCCATATTATTTTCTAATTCATAGAATAAAATTATATTATTTAAGATAATAATAGAATAGTTTGAAAACTATTGAATAATATTATATAAAATACTTTTTACTGAAAGTAGTGAGCGATGCCGCCGTGCCGCTGAAACTGCAAGGAGAGAGGCATGCTGGAATTTAAGGGCCGCGCCGCCTTCGTGACCGGAGGCGCCAATGGCATCGGGCTCGGTCTGGCTCGCGGCCTGCTGGCCAGGGGGTGCCGAGTGGTCATCGCCGATATCCGCGCCGACGCGATCGCCGCAGCGCTTGAGACGCTGGATAGCGCCGATGCCATGGGCGTCACGCTCGACGTGGCCTCGCGCGACGCATTCGCCGAAGCCGCCGACCGAGCCGAGGCGACGCTCGGTCCAGTCAGCCTGCTGTTCAACAATGCCGGGGTGAACCTGTTCAGGACGATCGACGAATCGAGCTACGATGACTGGGACTGGCTGTTGGGCGTCAACCTGCACGGCGTGATCAATGGGGTGATGACGTTCGCGCCCCGGATGAAGGAAGCGGGCCTTGGCGGACACATCGTCAACACCGCGTCGATGGCGAGTTTCCTTTGCGGGGCGTCGCCGGGCATCTACGCCACCACGAAGTTCGCCGTCCGAGGCTTGAGCGAGACCCTCCGCTACAGCCTGGCGCAGCACGACATTGGGGTTTCGGTGCTTTGCCCTGGCCTGGTCAGAAGCCATATCCATGCCAGCGACGAGATCCGCCCTGCCGCGCTCAACGGCAATGCCGGACCGGTGGATGAGGCGGCATTGGAGCGAATGGAACGTTTGCACCAAAGCGGGATGACCCCCGACCTGATCGCCGAACGCACGCTTGACGCTATGGCCGAGAACCGGTTCCATATTTTCCCTAACCCTGAGTTCCGGGACGAGTTGGCGGGGATATTCGACGAGATACTTGCCGATTTCCGCGACTATCCGCCTGATCCCAGCCACGAGCAGCGCATCGCCTTCGAAACGATACGGCGCGACAACTACGCCGCAGCGCGGCGCATGGCTCGCGAACGGGGTTGATACGCCCTCGCCGGGGTGGGCGCTGCTCGGGGAAGAGGCCGGCATGGCCCGCCTTATTCCCCCGCTGCCTGCGCGCGGTCCATGATGCTCGCCTCGTCCTTTTGGGCTCGCACCATGAGCACGATCAGCAGGACGATAATAACCGGCGCGACAAGATTGATAGTGCCCACCGCCTTCGGGATGTCGCCGCCGTTCGCATCGGAAATCATGCCAACGACGTACGGGCCTACGCCAAGCCCGACTATCGTGGTCACGAACAGGTAGAGCGATACGGTGATCGCGCGCATTCGCGGCAACACCTGCTCGTACATCACGGCATAGAGCGGTGGCAGCCACATCGTCAGGAAGAAGCTGTAGACGAAGAACCGCCAATAGAATGTCGTCGGATCGGGCGCACGATACATCCACGCTTGCAGCAAGGGCGATAGGGTGAGCGCCACGAGCGTGACCGCCATTCTTCCCCTGACCGGGAAACGGCGGTTGGCGAAATCCGCCACCGGTCCGGCGATGGCTGGCCCGAGGATGCCGATCCCGGCGGCAAGCAGACCGAATTGGAATCCCGCCACGCTGGGCGAGAGGTTGTAGGTCTCCATGAGGAAGGCCGGAGTGAATCCCATAATGCCGTAATTGATCATCGTTTGCAGCGCACCCACGGCCATGCACATGAGCAGCGACGGTGATCCGAAGATTACCGCATAGGCCGGCCGGTCGCTCAACCGCAGCGACTGGACGAGGTTGGCAATGACCACGAGCCCGATGCCGATGACCGTCCACTGCATGATATGGGCGTCGATCGGCCAACCGCCGATCACCAACGCGGGGCGCGGCGAATAGGCGGCGCAGGCCCGCGCAAGAAGCGCCATCGCCGCGAAGATCAGCACCAGTGCGCTGATGTTGATCGCCCATTGCTGCGCCCCGGCTCCCCTCCGCCACAGGACGAACCAGTTGCTTCCCGGCATGATGCTCGCCAGCGTCGCTGCGCTGGCCCGAAACGGCGCCGGGTCGGGCGCCGTTTCGATCCCGTCGATCCGACCGCGCACCGGTTCGTGGGTGCGCCACATGACGAAGGCCAGCGGAAAACCGGGAAGCGCCGCGACGAGGAAGGCGAACTGCCAGCCGGAAAAGCCCAAAGGCGCGGGCTGCCCGGCATAGCGGGCGTCCCACCAGTCGGCCGCGAGCCCGCCGAGGACGGAGGACAGGCCAAGCCCCGCCGCCAGGGCCGAGGCCATCACCGCCATGGCGACGGCGCGGCGGGACTTGGGGAAATAGTCGTAGACCAGACTGGTCCCGGCCGGCTGTGCGGCCGCCTCGCCTATGCCCACGCCGAGCCGCGACAGGGCAAGCAGCGCAAAGCCGCTGGTGAAAGCGGCCAGGCCGGTGGCGAGCGACCAGAAGGCGATGCTGATCGCCAGTAGTCGGGTACGTATCCAGCCGTCCGCAAGCCGCCCGATCGGCAACGAGAAGAGCACGTAGAACAGCGCGAAAACGGTTCCGTAGAGCAAGCCCATCTCTGCATCGCCGATGCCCAGATCGTGCTTGATGCGCGGATTGAGGATGGCGAGGATGTTGCGATCGAGCAGGCTCAGCAACTGGGTCAGCGATACCAGCATGAGCATCCGCCAGCCGGCCGCGCTTACCCGGTCGGTTTCCGCCGATGCCGCCGCCGTCGGGAGTTGGCAGTTCGCCAAGGCGGCGTCACCCTTCATGGACGGCCTTTGTGACCATGCAGGCGAGCACGCCCTCCGGGCCGTCCTCGCAGCCATGGCCCGACCACCTGACTCCGCCGAAAGGACTATCCGCACCGGCGATCACATGGGTGTTGATGCCGACCATCCCCGACTCGATGTCGTCGGCAAGACGCCGTTGCCTGCGGCTGTCAGCCGTCCAGACATAGGCGGCAAGCCCATAGGGAAGCCGGTTGGCTTCCGCGATCATATCGGCCTCGGTGCGGAAGGGGTTGATCAGCGCCAGCGGCCCGAAAGGCTCCTCGTTCATCACCGCGGCATCGAGCGGAATTTCCGACAGCACCGATGGCGCGAAGAAGAAGCCGCGATTTCCGATCCGCTGACCGCCGGTGTGGATGCGGGCCCCGCGATTACATGCGTCGGCGATCAGGCGCTCCATCGCCTCTGGTCGGCGGGCGTTGGCCATCGGCCCCATCTGCGTGCCGAGGAGCAGCCCGTCATCCACCTTGAGCGCCGACATGCGCTGCGCGAAGCCGTCGCGGAACGCTTCGAACACGCCTTCCTGTACGATAAACCGGGTCGGGCTGACGCAGACCTGACCACAATTGCGCGCCTTCGACGGCACGGCTACGTCAAGCACGCTGTCGATGTCGACGTCGTCGAAGATCAACACCGGGCCGTGGCCGCCAAGTTCCATCGTGGTGCGCAGCATATTCTCTGAAGCCAGCCGCATCAGGTGCTTTCCGACCGTGGTCGACCCAGTGAAGCTGACTTTGCGTATGACAGGACTGGTAAGGAGATGGCGGCTCACCTCGTCCGGTACGCCGAACACAGCTTGCGCTACGTCGCCGGGAAGGCCCGCGTCCAGCAGGCATTGCAGAACACCCAGGGCGGAGGCGGGCGCTTCCTCCGCCGCCTTGAGGATCACCGAGCAACCCGCGGCGATCGGCGCGCCAAGCTTACGAGCGGGGTTCGCCAGTGGGAAATTCCAGGGTGCGAAGGCGGCGATGGGGCCGACCGGTTCGTGCCGCACGATCGAACGCATTCCAGCCGGACGGACCAGTTCGCGACCGTACAGGCGATGGCATTCGCCAGCGTAGAAATTGAACAGGTTGATGCACATCTGTACTTCGCCGCGGCTTTCGGCCAGCGTCTTGCCTTCTTCCAGGGTCGCAGCCCGGGCGAGGTCTTCCCGACGTTCGGCCATTAGCCGCGCCGCCCCCTGCAATACCGAGGCGCGCTGATCCGATGTCGAGGCGCGCCATTGGCGAAAACCGCGCGCGGCAGCGTCGAGCGCGCGGTCCAGGTCATCCGCTCCGGCCAGCGGCAGAGCGCCGATCACGGCGCCGGTCGCGGGGTTGACGACTTCGGTCGTCCGGCGGCCACAGCCGTCGATCCGCTCTCCGGCGATGATCATATGAAGGGAGGGATAGTTGGTCATCAATTGCTCCGATTGGGTGCCTTCAGCTGGCGAGGGTGCGGCCAGCCGCCTGGCGCCGGCGCTCATCGTCATGCACGGGGTTGTGGAACAGGCGCGAGAACAGCTGCTTGTATTCGGCGTTTTCAGGACGCTTCGGCACGGCCGCGACCATCGCCTCGGCCCGGGCGCGCACTCCAGGCAGGAATTCGCTGTGCGTGAGGATGAACATTTCTTCCCTTTCCATGCCTTCGCGGACACGCTCGCCGGCTTCCTCGGCGCTCATATATAGATGCGCGTGATCGTCGCCCTGCTGGCGGCGCTTGTCGCTTTCGGCAAAGCCAGTTTCGGCATAGGCGGCAGGGCGAGTTTCCTGCGCCTTGGCGATGTTTGACCGGACTGCGCCCGGACAGAATGCCGAGCAGATGACGCCCTTTTCCTCCAGTTCGCCGCGCATGGCTTCCATCATGCCGATCACCGCAGCCTTGCTCGCGGCATAGATCGCCGCGCCGGGATGCGGCACCAGCCCCGACATCGAGGCGGTGCAGACGACATGCCCGCCCTCGCCATGGGCAAGGATGCGGGGCAGCAGGGTGACGATGCCGTTGATCGTGCCGCCAAGGTTCACGCCCATCGTCCAATCCCAGTCCCCATAGGAGGCCAACTCCACCGGCCCCATCGCGGCGACGCCCGCATTGTTGACCAAAACGTGGATGTTACCGAAGCGGGCCTCGGCAGCATCCGCAGCCTTTGCGAAAGCGGCCCGGTCGGTCACGTCGAGTTGCAGCGCCAGCGCTTCGCCATGGGCAAGCACGGGCAGGGCCGCGTCGAGATGGTCCTGCCGGATATCCGCGATGACCAGATTCATTCCCGCGCGCTGTAGCGCGCCGGCGACGCCAAGCCCGATGCCCGATGCTCCACCCGTGACGAAGGCGGTCCTGCCCGCGAGTCGCCGCATCACTCCACCTCCATGACCGCACGACCGCTGATCGTGTCGATGATGACGCCGGCCTTGCTGGGGACGGCGTCGCCACGCCAGCAGACATGTCCGTCGGGGCGGCACAGCACAAGGGCGTGGCGGTAGGAGGCGGGGGCGGCGCCCGCTGCGATGTCGAGCAGGTCCATCGGTACGCCTTGCGCCTGCGCCGCCGCAAGCAGCGGATCGGCATCGACCGTAGGATCAAGCCGGAGCAGGGTGAACTCACGTCCCAGCGCATCGTAGAGCGAACTGCCGTCGGGCAGCCAGAAATGCGGCAGGCGGCAGCCTGGAACGGTCGAAGCTTCGTAATCGTGCATGGTGTAGGCAGGCGCCGTCTCGCCATCCGGCACGATCAGTTCGGAGAAATCGTAGAAGTAGCCGTAGTTGAGCCCGGCACAGGCGAATTGCTGCACATGGAGTCGGAAGGCTTCCTCGCCGATCATTGCGCGCGCGGCTTCCCCGGCCGGCGTATCGTCAAGGATCTCGGCCGGGATGCTGGTGCGTTCGGCGATCGCCTTTTCGGCATGGCTCATAGCGAACCGCGAAACCTGCTCGGTAATAGGTTGGCGTTCCTGTTCATAGGCATTGAGCGCGCCATCGCCGGCCCAGCCATTGACCCGCGCCGCGAGCAGCCAGGAAAGGTTCATCGCATCGGCAATACCCGCGTTCATGCCATAGCCGGCATAGGGCACCCACAAATGCGAGGCATCGCCGCAGATGAACACCCGGCGGTCGCGAAATCTGTCGGCGACCAGGCGACGGCCGACCCAGTCCTCATCGCTCAGCATCGTGTATTCGAAGGCGCTATCAACGCCCAGCAGCATTCGCAGGCACGCGTCGCGGTCGACCGTTTCGAAATTCTCGCCGGGCAGGAGGTAATTGTGAAGCAGCCACCGGTCCCGTCCGTCGATCGCGACGAGGCTGCCTGCGCGGGAAGGGTGATAGAGATAGGTCCACCATGCGTTGAGCCCGGGCATCCGTTCGATCAGGTCGGGCGCGCTAAAAAAGGTGGACTGCACACGCTGGATCTCCGCGTCTCCAACCAGCCGCGCGCCGATCGCGTTGCGGATCATCGACGCGCCGCCGTCGCAGCCGATCAGGTAATCGGCCCGGATTTCGACGGCCTCGCCATTATCGAGGTTGATCCCCTGCGCGACGACCGCATCCTCATCCTGCACGAATTCGTCGATTCGCGTGCGGTTGAGCATGGTGATGTTCGGTTGCTGCGCCGTATGGCGCGACAGGATCGGTTCGAAATAGGTCTGATTGACCCGGTGCGCCGGTTCGGGCGTGGGCCAGCCGGCGTCGACGCAGTCGGTATCGGTGAAGCGATCCCGCCGGCAGGGGATCGGGATACGTTGAAACGCCGGGCGGGTCGCGACGGGGCGGAATGCGATGTCGTTGGGATAGTCGTCTGGTAGGCCCGCCGCCCGCACTTCGGCGGAAAGACCGAGCCGCCGGAGGATCTCCATAGTGCGCGATGAGACATGGTTGCACTTGACGCTGGGCGGCTCATGCGCGGCGCGAATTTCGGCGACGGTGACTTCGATCCCGCGCATGGCGAGATCGATGGCGAGGCACAGCCCTACGGGGCCGCCGCCGACGATGAGGACCGACGTACGCATCAGCTTTCCCCCGCGATCGCGCCCGACAGGGAAGCGGAGAAGGTCCGGAGTTCGGCCGGCACCTTGTTGGGCATGGCCAGCGCCGCCTGGACACCCGGCCGCGCGTTCATTCGTTTGAGCCATCGCAGCAGGCGGGGCGTCGCCTGTTCGCAAGCGGCATCGGGCACCCGGCCGGGGAGCGCCGCGGCCAGGGTATAGGCGTTGATATCGGCAAGCGAATAGTCCTCACCCACCAGCCAGGGACCTTCCTCCAGCCATTCCTCAAACCGCCGCGCGCTGACCCGCAATTTGCGGTAGCTGTCGTCGAGGATGTCCTGAGCGAAGGATTCCCCCGCGATCGTGCGCCACTTGTCCTCCTGTTCCTTGAGCGGGACTCGCGTCATCAGATGTTCGAAGGTGTCGGATTCCATGCTGACCGCTACCTGGCGCAGCATCAGGTGCCAGCCGATGACCGACAGCGCGGGCAGGGCGTAGTCGTCGATGAACTTGACGATGATCCGCATCCTCGCCCGTCGATGCGGATCGGTGGGGCGCAGTGGCGGTTCGGGAAAGGCGTCTTCCAGATATTCGTCGATCACGCTGGATTCGGTAACGACGCGCCCGTCATGAACGAGGGCGGGAACCTGTCCGTTGGGATTAATCGCCAGGAAGGCCGGTTCGTGCTGCTCGAAGCGCAGCAAGTCGACATAATGGCTGACGAAATCGAGGCCCTTCTCCTTCATGTAGAGGAGCACCTTCATGGAATTCGCGACCGGTTCGGCATGGTAGAGTTCGAGCAAGGGGAATCGCCTCGGTCTGGGATCGTTGGGGGAGATGCCGTCCGGCGCAGGGGATGCGCCGGACGGCAAGGCGCACGGCGATCAGAAGGTCTTCTTGACCGTCAGGGCCCATTCGCGCGGCCGACCGGGCTGCGCCGCCACGATCCCGGCGCGAGCGCCTGTGAGATCGAAGCTGGTCACGTAATAATATTTGTCGAACAGGTTCGTGACTTCGGCCGAGATATCGAGGCCCATGTCGCGGTTGCGGTACGTGAGCCGCCCGTTCGCGACCGTATAGCCGCCGATGCGCGATGTCGCGGCGTTGGGCGACCGCGTGAAGATAGTGCTCTGGTAAGAGGCGTCGAAACGCGGCGTCACCGACTGGGCCTCACCGACCGGGATTTCGTACTGGATCCCGACGCTCCATTTCCATTTGGGATTGTAGGGGGTGGTATCGCTCAGCGGCACGCCTTGCGCCGCCAGCGGGGCCTGCGATTGCTTGCGGAACTGGAAGTCGAGATAGCTGAGCGAGGCGTCGATCTGCAGCCCGTCGACCGGGCGGATGAAGGTTTCGGCCTCGAAGCCCTTGATGTTGGCCGAACCCAAATTGCGGGTGATGGGACACGGAGCGGGCAGGGCCGGGCTGATATCCGCGCAGGACAGTAGATTGATCTGAATATCGTCGTACCGCATGTAGAAGCCGGTCAGGTTGAGCCGCAGCTTGCGGTCCAGCAGGTCCGTTTTCAGGCCGACTTCGAAGTTTTTGAGCGTTTCTGGTCCGAACGAGATGACCTGGGCCGCCGCAAACGGACGTGGGCTGACGCCGCCGCCCTTGAAGCCGGTGGCGAACTGCGCATAGCCCATCACATCGTCGCTGAACTGGTACTGGGCGTTCAGGCGGTAGTCGACACGGTCGCCGCTATACTTCCCGACCACATTGTTGAGCGATCCGAGCAGGATGTGCGGGGTTCCGTCGGGGCTGTTGCGCAGATAGGTGTTCTGCTTGGATTCCTCGGTGTACCGCAGGCCGGCGGTCAGGGTGAATCGGTCGGTCGCATGGAACGCGACGTGAGCGAAGGCGGCCTTGGTTTCGGCGGGCAGGGTGTCGGTGGCGATGAACGGGGGGAAGCCGGGAGCCGCATAGCGCAGATCCTGGAACGTCAGATAGACCGATTTCTGCTTCTGATAGAAGCCGCCGACGGTGTAATCGAGCATGTCGTTGAAAGCCACGCCCGAGAGGCGCAATTCCTGGCTGAACGACCAGAAATCGACATAGCTGCGGCCCAGGCTGTGGGCGAGCGGCGAGTAATCGTCGTCGTTACCGAAGAAGGCGCTGTAGTTGCGGTAGGCGGTGATCGATTTGAGCGAGGCGTCGTCGCCAAGCTTCAGGTCGATGGTGCCGGAGAACCCATAGGCTTTGAGATCGACCTTGTCCTCGGTCACCGACTGGGCATAGCCGTTGGGGCTGAGCGGTCCCAGCGGCCCCGCCATGGCTGGCGACTGGAAGGCGGCGTAGTTGCAGTATTTCCCGCAGATAAAGCGGCTGTCATAGGGAATGGCGCCGCCATAGGGATTGATGAAGCCCGGGCCGGTATAGTTGGCGAAAGTCAGGACGCCGGCGGGGGAGCGACGATGATCGCGGGTGTAGTCGCCTGCCAGGTTTATTTCCAGGTTGGGGGTTGGTTCCCAGCGCAACTGGCCACGGAACGCCTGGTAATTGACGTCGCCGTCCTTGGCGACCACGCATCCCTCCGTGGCGGTGCGCAGCGCCGGTATGCCGCCGCCGGGATGGGAGCAGCCGTAGTCGATCCTATCGACATACCCCTCCTGGACCTTCGACACTCCGGAGATTCGCAGCGCCAGGCCCTTGGCTAGGCCGAGATCAACCGCGCCTCGCAGGTCGATCCGGTTGCGGATGCCGTAGGCGCCCGAAACGAATCCCGAGCCATCGCCCCGCGGCTTTTTTGAATAGAGCTTGATAGCCCCGCCGATGGAGTTCTTTCCGGCCAACGTTCCTTGCGGACCGCGCAGCACCTCGACGCGATCAAGATCGAGCAGGTCGAAGATAGAGCCGGTGAGCGTAGCGAAATAGACATCGTCGACATAGACGCCGACGCCAGGTTCGAAGCCGGGATTGAAGTCGAACTGGCCGATGCCTCGGATTGACGCGCCCAGGGCCGGGCCGAACGAGGTGCCCTGCGGCTTGAGAGTCACAGACGGCGCCTGCGACGCCACTTCGGCGATGTTCGTCTGGCTGCGCGATTCGAGCATGGCGGCGTTGACCGCGGTGATCGCCAACGGAGTCTGCTGGAGCGACTGCTCACGGAACTGGGCGGTGACGATGATTTCGGGATTGCCCGAAGCGTCTTCGGTTCTGTCGGATGCGGATCCCGACGACGGGCTGGCCTGGGCATGGGCGGCGCCCGCAATCACGATGCTGGCGATCAGGCTGGCCGTGCCTTGCAGGCTGGCTTTCAGGTATTTCTGCATATCAACTCCCCCCTTTTTGTCGTTGTGATCGGATTTCAGACGTAAATTGGCGGATCGAAGACGTCGCCGAGGCCGACCTCTGCGATCCGCGCGCTTGCGAGTTGCGCGGACGGTCGCCCGCCAACACGCTGGAACCATGCCGAAAGGGCGCTGCCGTCGGGTTCCACCAGATCGAACCCGATGCGCGGCAACTGCCGCAGCAGGGCAAAGGTCGCGATGTCGGCTACGGTGAATTCATCGCCGATAAGCCAGCGTCGATTGGAAAGCAGCGCGGCGACCTGCTCGATCCCGTGCCGCACTTTCGCCCTGGCGTCATCGGCCCGTTGCTCCTCGGATACGGCATCGCGCCACACCGCGCTCCATCCCGCCAGAACGGGGCGGTCATTGCGCATGTTGAGGCGTGCGGCATAGTCGTCGCGTTGCCGCTGCGTGACCGTCGCCAGCCAGCCGAGATAGCGGATGCCGCCGCCCAACGCGTGATCGAACTGTGCAATCGTGGCCTGAACGGCATAGCGATGTGTCGGATCGTCAGGCAGCAGGCGGGATTCCGGCTTCGTCTCGGCGAGGTATAGCAGCGCGAGCAGGGGACGGTCCATCGTCTGCCCGTCCATATCGAGGACGACCGGGTTGCCGTCAGTCGAAAGGGCGCGGTGCTGCGGGCTCCACTGCACGAAGCGCCGCAGGTCGATGGGCTCCAGCACGAAGGGCGCGCCCAGTTCTTCGAGCGCGAACACCAGGCCGAAGGCCGCAGCTTCGCCACTGCCTGCGATAAGCCGGATCATGGCCGGACGCTTTCGGCGCCGACGCCGAGCATGCGCGAAACCTCCAGGCCGCGCCGCCCCAGTGAGCGGGCGAGAGCGAAAGTGCGACGCGTGGCCGGGCGGGCATAGATGCGGCGCAGCCAGTCGATGAAGTGCGGTACGTCCTCTTCCCGGCAAGCGTCGGGATTGCTCAGCGGCTGGCTGTAGAAGTTGGCGAAGGCGATAAGGTCGACGAGGCTGATCCGGTTGCCGACGAGCCAGCCGGTCTTTTGCAGACCCCGGTCGAGGTCGCGCAGATAGGACCCGACCTTGATCCGAGCCTGGGCCAATTGCTCCTCGGTGAAACTTTGCTGGCTGGCATGGCGCCAGGAAATGCGTCGTTCTTCGGTCGGAATGCGGGCGATCAGCCGCTCCATTTCCTCGGGGGTTTTCGACCGCACCATCGGTCCGATGCTGGTGTGCCAGCCAATCACGCTCAACGATTCCGCAGCGATGTCGGTACGCTGGCACCACAGCCGCATGGCATAGCGCAGGCTCGGATCGCTCGGGCTCAGCGACTGTCCGGGAAAGACGGCGTCGATATATTCGCACATCGGGGTGGATTCGGTGAGGGTCCGCCCGCGATGGACCAGGGTCGGCACGGTGCCCGCCGGATTGATCGCGAGATATTCCGGTGCGTGGTGCTCGAACTGAATGATGTCGACATAGTGGTATTCAAAGTCGACGCCCTTTTCCATGAGGACGAACAACGGCTTTCCCGAATTGGAATTGGGGTCCCATGTATGGACATGCGGCTTGTCGGCCGACTGGCTGTCGATTGTCATGGATCCCCCTCCCAGGATGCGGTCGGTTACCGCTTATTCATCATACATCTCACTAATTTGATCGGCCGACAATTGGGTGGAGCTATGCCACGCTATAAGTAATGCTAATGGCTCTCAGCGGGTGATGAGCGAGCGGGCGAGATCGGCGGTGATCTTGTGGATCAGATCTCGCAGCCACAACGACAAGCCGTCCTTGTCGAAGCGCCGGTGCCAATATTGATAGACTGGAATACGGGGCATGTCGAAGCCGAAACGCAGCACCCGCAGGTTGTGGATGGTCGCGGCCTTCTGGGCGAATATTCGGGTGACGGTGGCGATCAGTTCCGGCTGCGTATCAAGGAGATAGGGCTGCACAAGCGCGTTCGCGGTGCGCACCCGGATCGTTCGGCTGACCCCCAGATTAGCGAGCGCGATGTCAAGATAGACGCGCTTCACCATCGCGGAATCGAGCGCGATGTGCGGTCGCGAAACATAGTCCTGCGGGGTCAGGACGTCGGGCAGCGGGCAGTCCGGATGAACCAGCGCCACCAGTTCGTGCTCGAATATCTTCTGCTGCTTTAGTTCGCTGACATCGCCCAGCGGTCCGGCGATCGCCACATCGAACAGCCCGGCCGCCATCGCCTCGACCAGCCGTTCTTCCGGGATGTTCAGCGTGCGGATGTCCATCTGCGGCGCCGCTGTCTCCAGATAGCGCATCAGCGGAGGGAGCAGCGCGAACTCGCCCATGTCGGTCAGGCAGATGTTCAGCGTGCCGACGGCCGTCATCGGATCGAAAGCCTCATGAACCAGGATCGTCTTGTCGATCAGGTTGAGGATTTCCGCGACATGCCCGCGCAGCGTTTCCCCCAGCGCGGTGGGTTCCATACCGTTGCCAGCCTTCACCAGCAGCGGATCGTCAAAGAATTCGCGCAGCCGGGCCAGAGACTGGCTGACCGCGCCCTGGGTGACATCGAGTTCGGCGGCCGCACGGGTCAGGTTGCGATGACGCAGCACGGCATCGAGTGTCGGCAACAGGTTCAGGTTGATGTTTTGCAGACGGTCGCGGTTCACCGGCGCACGTCCTGGCGCCCACGACCGGCGCTTCCTCCTTGCGGGGCCGCACCGCGCCGGCCCAGTCCATTCATGATTGGCGCTCGCTGTCGTTCCCATCGACGAAGCGGGTCAGTAGGGCGATGAAAGACTTTGCTTCCTCGGCGTTGAAAACCGACAGGCCGCGATCATGTGCGGCTTTTGCAGGCTGTTTCACCGCCTGGAGCAAGCGCCTTCCTTCGGCGGTGAGGCGCAGCAAGCGCCTGCGCCGGTCTTCAGGGTCGGTAACGCGCTCTATCAGCGCCCGGTCTTCGAGATTCTTCACCACCAGGCCCGTCGTCGACCGGTCCAGCCGCATCAGCTTGGCGATGCCGATCTGGTCGATGGGCTCACGCGCGGCGAGAATCGTCAGCATGCCGAACTGGGTGGTTGTCACGTTGAGCGCGGTGGTCGCCTCCATGAACAGGGCCGAGGAAACCTGATGCGCCCGCCGCAGCAGAAAGCCGGGGCGCAATTGCAACTCCTTCAATTCCTGCTGCGCGCTGTCCGTTCGGGCGCGGGTTTTTGTCGTCATGTCTTCGGGTAACCGTGCCGACACCGCCATGCAAGCTCTCCCTCGCGCGTTGACTTGGGTCGCAACATTAGTAAGATATCTTACTAAAATGCCAAGGTCTTGCCAAGGGAGATTTGTACAGTGCCGGAAGCGGGCGTAATCGTCATCGGCGGGGGACCGGTCGGGCTGGGGCTGGCCGTGGAACTCGGGCAGGCGGAGGTTCCGACGCTGGTGCTCGAACGCAATCTGGTTCCTTCGCCGATCCCGAAGGGGCAAAACCTGACCCAGCGCACGCTGGAGCATTTCCACTTCTGGCGCGCCGAGGACGCCCTGCGCAATGCGCAGTCCATTCCCGCTTCCCAGGGCCAGGGCGGGCTGACGGCCTATGGCTCCCTGCTCAGCGGCATTCACTATGATTGGCTTCAGCGCGATCTGGTGGGCGACTATTACTACACGCGCAATGGCCGCCTGCCTCAATACGCAACCGAGCGCGTGCTGCGCGAGCGCGTGGCGGAACTGCCCCATGTCATGTTCAAACCAGGATGGCGGGTGGTGTCGGTCGTCCAGGACGAAGACGGGGTGGCGGTGGTGGCTCGCCAGGAAGGCGCTGATATATGCCGGACCTTCCATGCGGAATTTGCCGTCGGCTGCGATGGAAGCCATTCGCTGGTGCGCGAAGCAGCCGGGATCGGCCAGTCGCTCGACGACCGCAACCGGCTGATGGCGCTGGTGCTGTTCCGCTCCCAGGGATTGAACGCCTTGCTTGAGCGTTTTCCCGGCAAGTCCTTCTTCAACGTGCTGGCTCCCGCGCTGGAGGGCTACTGGCAGTTCTTCGGTCGCGTCGATCTGGACGGCCAGTTCTTCTTTCACGCGCCGGTCCCGCCTGAGGCCCGTTCGGAGGATTTCGATTTCTCGGCCATGCTGAAGCGGGCGATCGGCGCCGAGTGCGACATAGAGATCAACCATACGGGGTTCTGGGATCTTCGCTTTGCGGTCGCCCAAAGCTATCGCGCCGGTCGGCTGTTCATCGCGGGCGATGCCGCACACAGCCATCCGCCCTATGGCGGCTATGGCATCAACAGCGGACTTGAGGACGCGCGCAACCTGGGGTGGAAGCTTGCCGCGCACCATGCCGGCTGGGCCGGGCCGGGCCTGCTCGACAGCTATGATGCGGAGCGTCGCCCGGTATTCGTTTCCACCGCGCGCGACTTCATCGCCGCTTCGATCCGGAGCGATCGCGATTTCCTGGCGCGGTTCGACCCGGAGCGCGACCCGCAGGGCTTTGCGCGTGAATGGGCGGAACGTGCGTTGGTCGCGAAGGAGGAGGTCGGCCGGTTCGCTCCGCACTATGCCGGATCGCCGATCATGGGTGGCGACGGCGGCAAGCCCTCGGCGGTGGGCGATCATTGTCATCGCGCACGGGCCGGGCGCCACCTGGCGCCCGGCCTGCTGCCTTCCGGGCGCAACAGCTATGCGCTTCTGGGCCGGGGCTTCACGCTTTTCGCCATGGATACCGCCGGCGTGGAACCATGGCAGGCCGCGGCGCGGGCGCTGGGCGTCCCCCTAACCGTGGTCAGCGCCAGCGTCCCAGCCTACGCGGCGCGCCAGGTGCTGGTCCGTCCCGATCAGTTCGTCGCCTGGGCGGGCGATGCTCCGGCCGATCCGCAGGCGATCCTGAGCAAGGCCTGCGGATATGATCCGGGCTGACGGCTAAAGCGATATCGTGACTGTCTTTACCTCGGTGAAGGATTCGACGCCGTTGCGGCCATTCTCGCGGCCCCAGCCCGATTGCTTGAAGCCGCCCAGCGGCAGGGCCGGATCGACGCCGCCCGCCCCTCCGTTGACGCGTACTGTCCCGGCCCTGATCCGCCGTGCGATCCGCAGCGCAGTGGAAATATCCCGTGTCCACACTGCCGAGGACAGGCCGTAATCTCCGGCATTCGCGGCAAGGGCGATGCGCTCGATGTCGTCGCCGTCGCCAAAGCGCATGGCGCACAGGACGGGGCCGAAGATCTCCTCGCGCACCGCCTTCATCTCCGGCTTGGCGGAAGTGACGATGGTCGGTTGGACGAAATATCCTTCGCATCCTGCGACGCGCTCGCCGCCGGTGGCGATCGTCGCCCCGTCGAGCCGCGCGCTTTCGACGTAGCCAAGCACGCGGTCGAGCTGCTCCTGACTGACCAGCGGTCCCATCTGGGTGTCGGGCCGCAGGCCGGGACCAATGTTGAGCGCCTGGGCGAAGGCGCAGATTCCTTCGATTACTTCGTCATGAACCTTCTCGTGAACGAACAGGCGCGATCCGGCGGCGCAGACCTGTCCAGCATTGGCGAAGATGCCCATCGCGACCGACGGGATGGCTTTGGCCATATCTGCATCGGGGAAGATCACTACCGGCGATTTGCCGCCCAGTTCCAGCGTCACCCGCTTGAGGTTGCCGGTGGAGGCCCGGACGATCGCCTTGCCCACCTGGGTCGAGCCCGTGAACGACACCTTGTCGACCATCGGATGGTCGACCAAAGCTGCACCGGCGGTTTCACCGAAGCCGGTGACGATGTTGACCGTGCCAGCGGGAAATCCGGCCTCGGCGATCAACTCGGCCAGGATCACCGCCGACAGGGGGGTCTGCTCTGCTGGTTTCAGCACCACCGTGCAGCCCGCGGCCAGCGCCGGTGCGATCTTGGCGATGGCCATGACGAAGGGGAAATTCCAAGGAACGATGGCTCCGACGACGCCCACCGGCTCGCGCAGGGTGAAGGCGTGCCATTCGCCTGGGGCCGAAGGCGTCACTGTCTCACCGTTGAGCTTGGTGGCCCAGCCGGCATTGTAACGTAGTTGTTCGGATGCGGCCATGACGCCGCCGAACTTCGCCATCATCAGCGGCATGCCGTTGTCGAGGGTTTCGGTGAGTGCGATGCGATCACCGTTGCTTTCGATCAGGTCGGCCAGTCGGGTCAGGAGCCGCGCGCGCTGCGCCGGTGGCATGGCCGGCCAGGCGCCGCTGTCGAACGCGCCGCGCGCCGCGCGCACTGCAAGGTCGATATCACCGGCGCCGCCGGCCGCGGCCGAGGCGATGGTTTGGCCGGTGGAGGGGTCGACCACCGCAAAGGTCTCCCCCGAGATCGCCTGGCGGAACGCGCCGTCGATGAACAGATCGCGCGGGCGGGAAGCAAGATCGGCGCGCAGGGCGTCGAGGATGGACATGTCGATGGAGGCGGGGGGCATGGGGTTCTCCTGTTTAACCGGCCTCGCGGCCGTCCGGATATTCGGGGGGAAGGGGGGGGAGCCCCAGGATCATGTCGGCGGCCTTTTCCGCGATCATGATCGTCGGCGCATTGGTGTTGCCGCCGGGAACATCAGGCATGATCGAAGCATCGACCACGCGCAGTCCCGCGATTCCGCGCAACCGCAACTGCGGATCGACGACGCTCGACGGACTGCGGCCCATCGCGCAGGTCCCGACCGGGTGTTGCGTCACCTGCGCGGTTTCACGGATGTGGGCGTCGAGTTCCGTGTCGCTCTGGCGACGGTCTCCGGGCAGAATCTCCTCGCCGGTCAGTTCCGCTTGCGGCGCGGTGCGATAGATCCGGCGGGCGATGCGGATGCCGTCGCGCGCGGTCGCGAGGTCCGCGCGATCGGCGAAGTTGTTGAGCGTGATACGAGGCGCGGCGGCCGGATCGGCCGAGCCCAGTTCGACCCAGCCCCGACTCTGCGGATGCAGCAGGATCACGTCGGCCGTGATCAGATCCTTTTGGCGCGGCTCGATCAGCGGGAACCAGATATGTGCGTCCATGCGCACCGGATTGCTCCACAGCTGGATATCGGGCCGTTCCAGCTCGGCACGGGTGCGCAGTACGACGTTGCAGCTGTTCAACTGGCTGGCGAAGGCGCCGCTTCCGGAAAATTTCCATTGGAGCACCCATCGCGCGACCCTGTCGGCGCGCAGCTCGTTGAGGAAGCTGAGCGGCTTGCGCAGCCCGAAATGAACCGGGACGCGCGGATGCTCGGACAGATTGCGGCCGACACCGGGAAGGTTGAGCACCGGCTCGATCCCGTGCGCGCGCAGGTGGTCCGCCGGGCCGATGCCCGAGAGCATCAGCAGGTGCGGGGAGTTGTAGGCCCCGCCGGCCAGGATCACCTCGCGCGTCGCAAACGCCTGTTCGATCGCCCCGTCCCGTGCGTACTGTACGCCCACGGCTTTCCGATCCTCGATCAGCACACGCTGCGCCAGCGCATCGCTGATTACGGTCAGGTTAGGCCGGGTCATAGCCGGGTCGAGATAGGCCCTCGCGGTGCTGGCGCGGCGGCCCCTGGGGTCGATCGTCAGTTCGCCGCGGGCAAAGCCTTCCTGCCGCCGCCCGACGCTGAGGTCATCGCTGACCGGATAGCCGGCCGCGGCGGCGGTAGCCATCAGTGGGTGGTGCAACAGGCGCTCGGTCGCGACAGGAACGACATGCAGCGGGCCGCTGTCGCCGTGCCACGGGTTAGCGCCGCGCCAGCTTGTCTCCATGCGCTTGAAGTAGGGCAGGACCTCGGCGAAGCTCCAGCCGTCGCAGCCGGCCTGGCGCCAGCCGTCATAGTCCCGGCTATGGCCGCGCATGTAGAACATGCCGTTGATCGAGGACGAGCCGCCCAAAACCCGCCCGCGCGGGATCGGTATGCGCCGCCCGTCGAGATGCGGCTCGGGTTCGGACATGAACGGCCAGGTGAAGCGCGGCTGGCGCAGCGCGCGCAGGAAGCCGAGCGGCATGTCGAGCAGGAAATGCCGGTGGCTGCCTCCGGCCTCGAGCAGCAGCACGCGATTGCGTGGGTCCGCGCTTAGGCGGTTGGCCAGGACGCAGCCCGCCGATCCGGCGCCGACGATGATGAAGTCGAAGGTCATGCGGCGATGGCCTCGCTCTCGCGGCCCCTGATCATGTCGGCGGCCTTTTCCGCGATCATGATTGCGGGCGCATTGGTATTGCCGCCGACAATGACCGGCATGATCGAGCAATCGGCCACGCGCAGGCCGTCGACGCCATGGACGCGCAATTGCTCGTCGACCACCGTGTCCGCGCCGGCTCCCATCGCGCAGCTTCCCGCCGGATGCATGGCCGTGCCAATGGCGCGGCGAACGAAAGCATCGATTTCGGCATCGCTCGCCATCCCGCCGCTTGGGGAAATTTCGGCCTTCACCAGATCGCGTGCGGGCGCCGTGGCCAGCAGTTCGCGGGCGAAGCGGATGAACCGGCGGAACGCCGCGCGGTCCGCTTCCTCGACCAGCAGGTTGAGACGGACCGCCGGTTTCTCCAGCGGGTCGGCCGACTTGAGCCTTACCGATCCCCGGCTCTCGGGGTGGAGCAGGACATTGGAGACCGTCAGGTAGTCGCCGCGCCGCTTGCGCCAGCCCGGAAACCAGACCCGAGCGTCCATCGCCACCGGGCTGATCAGGATCTGCAGGTCCGGCCTGTCGAGCCCCGCCCGCGTCCGGACGAAGCCCTGCGCACCGACCGGCAGACTGGCCAGCGGCCCTTCGCCCAGCAATTGCCAGCGCAACAGTGACAGCGCAAAGCGATCGGCGCGCAGCTCGCGATCAAAGGTGAAAGGCCCCGCAGCCTCGAACAGCATCCCTACCGAGGGATGGTCCTGCAGGTTGCCGCCGACCCCCGGCAGGTCCGCCACGGGGCGGATGCCGTGGCTCAGCAAGTGGTCGGCCGGGCCCAGGCCCGAGAGCATCAGCAGGTGGGGCGAGTTGAAGGCGCCTGCGCAGACGATCACCTCGCGGTCCGCGTAAATCGTCTCGCGCCGTCCGTCGCGGACCAGTTCGACGCCGCGAGCGCGCCGGTTCTCGATCAGAACCCGACTGACAAGCGCCTTTGGGGCAACCGCAAGGTTGCGGCGGCGCATCGCCGGACGCAGCATTCGCGTCGCGGGGCTGGCGCGACGTCCACGATGAACCGCGAAATCGGGGGCGCTCCATCCTTCGCTTTGCTCGCCATGGAAATCGTCGAGATGGCGGTGGCCGAGCATCTCTGCGGCGGCGATCAGAGCCGGGTAGACCACCCCGTCGGTCGCATGCCGGACAATGGTGATCGGGCCGGAATCGCCGTGATACGGCGATGCGCCGCGCCAGTTCGCTTCCGACTTGCGGAAATAGGGGAGAACGTCGGCAAAGCTCCAGCCATGCCCGCCCATCTGCGCCCACTGGTCGTAATCGTTCGGATGGCCGCGCGAATACATCATCCCGTTGATCGAGGAGCAGCCGCCGATCACCTTTCCGCGCGGCGCCGGCACGCGTCGGTTGTCAGCATGGGGTTCCGGCTCGGTCAGGTAGCCCCAGCCGAGTTCCGGCCGCTTCATAGCCTCGAACCAGGCGGCGGGCATGGCAACCAGCGGGCGCCTTTCCGATCCGCCGGCCTCGATCAGCAGGACGCTCACGTCCGGATCCTCGCAGAGGCGGCTCGCCAGGACGCAGCCGGACGAGCCCGCGCCGATCACGATATAATCATATTTGAGTTCAATCACGCGCCAGGCCCCCGCCCTGTTTTGGCTCGATATGTGCTGGACCGGATATCATTGACAAATCATCAGCGATGACGAGATAGCGGATAGCTCGCCCAGCAAGGTCGGCCGGGCCGGTTCTATAGAGGTGGCATGAGCGAAGTTCGGCGCGTGGGAGTTGATCAGGGAGGCGATCTGTCCGGCTGGAAGATCGACCAGCTCGATTTTCCGACCTTCCGTATCGGCCTTCTGGCCAAGATCATGGATCGGCTCACCATTCGCCAGCTCGGCCGGCAAACGAACCTCAGCTATGCGCAGTGGCGCGTCCTCGCCCGTCTTGGCATGATGGATGGAGGCGGCACGGTGCGCGACATCGCCGCGCTTGCCTGGGTCGACAGGGCCGAGGTCAGTCGCGCGGTCGGCGCGCTTGAGGCGCTGGGCCTTGTCTCGCGTGAGGACAATCCGGTCGACCGGCGCGCGCCGATCCTCTGGCTGACCACCGAGGGTGACCGCGTTTATCGCGACGTGCTGCGTCAGCGCAAAGCCTTTCACGAAAGCCTGCTCGCGAACCTTTCCGCAAAGGAGCGGACGACGCTTGATGATCTGCTGGCCCGGATTGGCGAACGCCTCGGGGAAATCGGTGAATCCTGATTCCATCGCTGACGTCCCCTCAGCGCAGGGCATAATAGCGGAAGAGTGAATGGTCGGGCTCGTCGTCCGGCGTCATCTGCGGGCGGCGCTGGCCGGTTCCGACGATCACCGTACGATTGAGCCACTCGTACGGCCCTTCAGGCGCGCGAAAATAGGGGGTGCAGCGGAAATAGGGATCGAGCACCCGGCCATCGGGCCGTTCGAGACGGCCGTGCACATAGCCCAGGTTACGGATATAGATCAGCGCGCCGTCGTCAGTCCGGATCATGTAGTGGGCGTTCAGTTCGACCACGCCGTCGGTTCGTATCACCGGCCAGTCGGCTCCGCTGTGGTCGACCAGCGTCCCGTTCAGCAGCGGACCGCTGACGGTCCCGCCCGCGCCCAGCGAAGTATAGCCATGGTCCGGGCCGCCCTCGTGGATAGGGCCAGTCCGCCAGCGCCGGTCGAAATTGATGCGGATGTCGAAAGCGTGTTCCAGCTTCGGGTCCAGCGCGCGATCCTGCGTCATCATCTCCCTTTCGTCGTCCTTGTCCCCCGGTCTTCCGGGTTGCGATGTCAAAAACTATCTTCACAAGTTAGTCAGACGTATTACAATGATCAATCAATAAATTTCCCCGGTCGCCGGGCGCGGTCGGGAAAGGATAAAGGGAGAATCGCTTTGGACGTTCCGCCGCATCCGTTCGCGCCGAAATTCGAATATGCCTTCACGATCGCACTCGACCTGACCGGCGCGCGCTTTCTCAGGCCTTCGAGCATGGGCGCGACCCGCGCCGCCGTCTATGCCGCCGAAGGCACGGTCGACGGGCCGCGGATCAAGGGCAGGGTGGTGCCGATGAGCGGCGGCGACTGGCCGCTGATCCGGCCCGATGGGGTCATCGATTTCGACGCCCGCTACCTGCTCGAGCTTGATGACGGCACGATCGTGTATCTGCAGAGCCGGGGCTATCGCTGGGCAAATTCCCCCGAAGTCGCCGAACGCATGGCTCGCAACGAGCCGGTCGGGCACGACGAATATTATATGCGTGTCAGCCCCAAGTTCGACGTCCCTGAAGGGCCGCACGACTGGCTGGGCAAATATGTTTTCGTCGGTGTCGCCGAGAAGGTGCCGCACGCCAACCGCATCCACTATTTCCAGCTTCTCTGATCCCTTCGTCCGTATCCCGCCGGCGGCGAGCCACCTGGCCGCCGTCAAGCCAGGAGAGTGAACCCATGTCCAAGTTCCCCGACACCCCGAGCTTCACCGGTTTCAATACTCCCTCGCGGATCGAGGCGGACATTGCCGACCTGAGCCATGAAGGCGTCATTCCACCGGAACTGAACGGTGCATTCTATCGTGTGCAGCCCGACCCGATGTTTCCGCCGCGCCTGGGCGATGACATCGCCTTCAACGGCGATGGCATGATAACCCGCTTCCACATCCATGACGGTCAGGTCGATTTCCGTCAGCGTTGGGCCAGGACCGACAAGTGGAAACTCGAAAGCGCGGCCGGCAAGGGGCTGTTCGGCGCCTATCGCAACCCGCTTACCGACGACGAGAGCGTGAAGGGACGGATCCGCTCGACCGCGAATACCAACGCCATCCTGTTCGCCGGCAAGCTGTGGGCGATGAAGGAAGACAGCCCGGCCCTGCTGATGGACCCGGCAACGATGGAAACCGTTGGTTTCGAGAAGTTCGGCGGCCGGATGACCGGCGAAACCTTTACCGCGCATCCCAAGATCGATCCGGCTACAGGCAATATGGTGGCGATCGGCTATGCCGCCTCGGGCCTGTGCAGCGACGATGTGACCTACATGGAAGTGAGCCCGCAGGGCGAACTGATCCGCGAGGAATGGTTCAAGGTTCCCTATTACTGCATGATGCACGATTTCGGGATTACCGAGGACTATCTCATCCTGCACATCGTGCCCTCGATCGGTAGCTGGGAGCGTCTCGAAAAGGGCCTCCCGCATTTCGGCTTCGACACGACCATGCCGGTCTATCTCGGCGTCATTCCCCGCCGTGACGGCGTGACCGACGCCGATATCCGCTGGTTCAAGCGCGACAACTGCTTCGCCAGCCACGTCATGAACGCTTTCCAGGAAGGGACGAAGATCCACTTCGACGTCCCTGAATCGAAGAACAACATGTTCCCCTTCTTCCCCGACGTGCATGGCGCTCCGTTCGATCCGGTCGGGGCGATGAGCCGGCTCACCCGTTGGACCGTCGATATGGCGTCGAACGGCGAGGAATTCGACAGCGTCGTCCGCCTGACCGAAACCACCGGCGAGTTTCCACGGATCGACGATCGCTTTGCGGGTCGCGCTTACCGCTATGGATGGATGCTGGAAATGGACCCGGCGCGCCCCGTCGAGATCAAGGGCGGCAGCGCGGCCGGGCAGATCATGAACTGCCTGTTCCTCAAGGACCTACAAACCGGAGCCGAGCAACACTGGTGGTGCGGTCCGACCTCTTCGCTGCAGGAGCCCTGTTTCGTCCCGCGTGGTTCAGGCGCGCCAGAGGGCGAGGGCTGGATCGTCCAGGTTTGCAACCGACTGGACGAGCATCGCAGCGACCTCCTGATCTTCGATGCCTTGGCGATCGAGCAGGGCCCTGTCGCCACCATCCACATCCCGATCCGCCTGCGATTCGGGCTTCACGGCAACTGGGCGGATGCCGCGCAGATCGGGTTTGCGGTTTGAAACTGGTAGCGATTGCCCTCAGCGATCGCCGCTGGTGACGATCTTGGAAATGTTTCTAAGCTGACCTTGAACGAGGTCGGTTGACCGCCGAGTTCCGCGTCGATCAGTTGCTCATCATACGATTGTCGCCGTCGATCGCCAGGCGCTTGCCCGTGATGTAAACCAGCATCAATGGCACGACACTGAGGGCGTCGCCTATATAGATAATGCGGGCGAATTGTCGGAATGGAACCGATAAATTTTTTGTAAGTCTTTGAAAAAATGGTGGACGCACTTGGGCTCGAACCAAGGACCCGCTGATTAAGAGCTGCAATCAGAGGGTCCTAGCGCATCCGCATGGGTCCAAAAATGGCAGAAATCTGCGATTCACGGTCCGTATTGTTCTTGAAATGTTCGCCAGTATCCAGTACCAAAAGCTACCTAAGGTAGCAGGTACATATGGCGAACAAAGTTGGTTTGACGGACGCTCGGATCGCAGGCTTGAAGGCTCCTGCCACGGGGCAAATTGAGCTTGCTGATGGCATCGTGACCGGGCTCAGGCTTCGGATGGGTGCGAGCGGCATCAAGACGTACATCTTGCGCAAGCGCGTTCAAGGCAAATGGTTGAATGTCACGATCGGCCGACATGGCCCGAGCTTCACTCTTGCCAATGCTCGGCGGAAGGCGCGAGATCTCCTGGTCGATGTTGAGCAGGGCAAGAACATCGCCAGAAAGCCAGGCGCGAAGAGGAAGGGATCGAAGGGCGTCGGGACGGTCGCTGAACTCTACGAGATTTATTTGTCTCAGCAGATCGAGGGCAAAAAACGGAGCGCGAAGGAGTTCGACCGGGTTTTCCGGAAGTACATCGAACCCGAGCTGGGTGACCGTCTCGCGGATTCCATCACTCGAAGCGACGTGAGCCGCTTTGTCGAGAAGATCGCCTTCGAGCGGGGCAAGGAAACCCTGACGATGGCGCGCATCGTGTATCGCCATCTTTCAACTTTCTACACTTGGGCACTCACCAGACTCGAGCATTTGCCAGCCAATCCTTGCCGGGATGCATGGCGTCCGAAGCGAAGTGAGCCTCGCGACCGCGTACTCAGCGATCGAGAGCTCGCCGCATTGTGGCAAGCCGCTGTCGAGGATGGCTATCCGTTCGGTCATCTCGTGCAAATGCTTGTTCTCACAGCCCAGCGCCGGGGAGAGGTGCTCGACGCCACTTGCGACGAGTTCGATTTCAAGGCGAAGGTTTGGACCGTCCCTGGAGACAGAGCGAAAAACGGCAAGGCGAATGTCGTGCCGCTGTCCGCCCAGGCACTCACAGTCGTCACCGACATCTTCGCGGCCGCGGGGATTGCTCCTGACGACGCCCACAAGCAGTCCCAAATTCTATTGGCATCCAAGGTCACCAACACAAACAGTGTCAGTGGGCTGTCAAAGGCCTGGAAGCGGATTAGGGCAAGCGTGGATGAGAAGCTTGGCTATGATGCCGGTCATTTCACCATGCATGACATTCGCCGGACAGTGGCAACTGGGCTGCAGAGGCTTGGAATACCGCTGGTCGTTTCTGAAGCTGTTCTCAATCATCAGTCGGGCTCGGCAATGGCCGGTGTCGCCGGGGTTTATCATCGGCATCAGTACACCAATGAGAAGCGCGAAGCTCTCGCACTGTGGGGCAGGGAGCTTCTCCAACTCGTCGCGAAATATCCGCCGCAGAATCAGGAAGGATGACTGTCCGCGCCAATCCAGTCGGCGCGTAGGCGATCCATGCCTGCAACGACGCCTTCAACAGTCACGTTCGAACCGATGAGATCATCGGCAACTTCCTCGCTTTCGACGATCCAAACCTCGTCCGATTTCGTGGTCAGGATCATTCCGCGTCGTCCGCGGCTCAGCATTCCCGACACGCGTATTCGACCGGAACTCACAACTACCCCCTGCTCAAAAGCGCCAATGACGCAGCACGTCGCGCACATAGGCCGGTGTCTCGCCATTGCGTGGGATACCGCCGGCTCGCTCGACGGCGCCAGGGCCTGCATTGTAGGCAGCGAGGGCCAGATGCACTACCCCGAACTTGTCGAGCATCTGGCGGAGATACCGCGCCGCACCGAAGATGTTGGCCATTGGATCGAAGCGATTTGAAACGCCAAGGTCGCGGGCGGTCCCCGGCATCAGCTGACCCAGGCCGGCGGCGCCAGCCTTGCTGATCGCCAGAGGATTATACCGCGATTCCGTCCATACCAGGGCGTCGAGAAGCCCACTCGGTAGCGAATACTGAGCCTCCGCAGCATAGACATGGGGAAGGTAGCTTGCCCGTCGAAAGCCCGACGGGCCGACTGCTTCTGGCTTCGCATAACGATAGGGAAGGTAGGTCCGGCCCGCCTCGAAAACCGGAACGCCGGACGAAGCTGGCGGGGGCTGTCGCCAGATTCCATGTTCGACCAGTTGGAAACCGTTGGCTCCCTCGGCCACGCGGAAGCCGTCAGGTCGAAGGTCAGGCGCGCCTGCAGCCTCAGCAGGTGTTTGCTCCTGCGCGTGAGCCGGCACGACGAATGCCAATCCCGTCAGTATCGAGGCCATCGTAGCCCATCTCAGTCTCATTTTCCGATTCCTTGTTGGCCGAATCGGATAGGAACATATATAGAACATTGTATGTAGGAAAACGCATTGGCGGCGGCGTAGAGCGGAGGCTGCGCGGGTGGAGGCATGTCACAATGGAGCTGCCTCATGTCCCAAGTTCACGGCGCGTCACTCGAAGCTCGCGCCAGGAAGATCGTCGAGGCACTGGGTGGCACCTGGTCGCGTTCGCGCGGCATGTGTTGCTGTCCGGCCCATGCAGACCGCACCCCCTCGCTGAGCATCACGCTCGGTAAGCGTGCGATCTTGGTCCATTGCTTCGCCGGTTGCGCCAACGAGGCGGTCATCGCCGGCATGGCCAAGCTGGGCGTGCGGATCTCGGACCTGTTCGACGGTCGAGGCGGTCCGATCGCCTCGGAGCCACGCGAGGAAGTCGCCGATCGCAACGCGCTGAGGCTGTGGCGCGAAGCCTCGCTACTCGCAGGCAGCCCGGCCGGCCGCTACCTCTCGGCAAGAGGCATTACGATCTCATCTTCCGACCTGCGCTTTCATCCGCGCATGCCGCTGGGGCCGAAAGGCGCGGTGCGGTTCTTGCCGGCGTTGGTGGCAGCGGTACGCAACGACGCCGGTATCCTGGCGCTGAACCGGACGTTCCTCGATCCCGACAGTGACCGCCTCGCCGCATTTGAGCAGCCTAAGCGCTCACTCGGCAGTCCGGGATCGGGCGCCGTGCGTCTCGCGTACCCGCGTGGTGGCCGACTTGGGCTCGCCGAAGGCAACGAATCCGCGCTTTCGGCGATGCAGATGTTCGACATTCCCTGCTGGGCGACGCTGGGCAACGAGCGGTTCGGCCTGGTCACGATCCCGGAATCGGTGCGCGAGCTGCATCTCTTCGTTGACAACGACGCCGGTGGACTCCTCGCCGAGGAGCGCGCGCGTGAAGCCTATGCCTGCAAGG
>DASVOF010000007.1:0-18413 GCA_036383495.1 Sphingobium sp.
GACAGCATCCACGACAGCAAGCGCCACAAATCCGGCCTCGCCATGCGCTTCCCCCGCATCTCCCGCATCCGGAGGGACAAGCCGGCGGCGGAAGCGGATGTGATCGAGACGCTGGAACGGATGATCAGCTAGGAATTCCCACTCTCAAACTCCGTTCGTTTCGAGCGAAGTCGAGAGACCGCGCGCCTGTTTCTCGACTTCGCTCGAAACGAACGGCTATGTTGCTCTAAACTTGGGAGACGCAATCATGTCCTATGAGGGAAGCTGCCATTGCGGCAAAGTGGCGTTCAGCGTGGACGCCGATCCGCCCACCGAGGCGATGACCTGCAACTGCTCCCACTGCTCGCGCAAGGGTTTCGTCCTGACCTTCGTGCCTGCTGCGCAATTCACGCTGAAGAGCGGCGAGGACTCGCTTGGGAACTACGAATTCTACAAGCACAAGATCGACCATCAATTCTGCACGACCTGCGGCACCCAAGCCTTCGCCGCGAGCGCCATGCCCGACGGAACCGCCATGCGCGCGATCAACCTGCGCTGCGTGCCGGACGTCGACATCGACACGCTCAAGATCACAAAGGTCGACGGCGCCAGCTTCTAGGGGCAGGCGTCGGTCATGACGGCATAGCGCCCCGGATCGACATTCCGCCCGGACAGCAGCACCGCCATACCCTCGACCAGCGCGACCTTGCCAGCGATCACCGCCGCCAGCGCAACCGCGCCGCCCGGCTCCAGCACTAGCCCAAGCCGGGTCATCGCCAGTTTCATCGCCGCGCCGATCTCCGCCTCGCTCACGCTGACGCCCGTTGCGCCGCGATCCCGCAATATTCCGAAGGTCAGCGGCGCGACGCGCGTCGTCTGCAAGGCGTCGCAACTGGTGAAGGGCGGGTTCGGCCCCACCGGCACGATATCCCCGGCTCGCAACGACTCGCCCATGTCCGCCCAGCCCTTCGGCTCCACGATCGTGACCTGCGCATCCGGCAAGGCCAGCGCGCACCCACTTGCCAGCCCGCCACCGCCACAGGGGATCACGAGATGGCTCACCGCCCCGCCCGGCATCTGCGCGCCGATCTCCACGCCCGCGCTCCCCTGCCCCTCGATCACCCAGGGATCGTCGAAGCTCGGCACCAGCACAGCGCCCTTTTCCATCGCCAGACGCCCGGCGATCTCCTCCCGGCTTTCCGTCATCCGGTCGTAGGTCACGACTGTCGCCCCGAGCGCTATCGTGGAGGCCGTCTTGGCCACCGGCGCATCGGCGGGCATGACGATCGTCGCGGGCATCCCCAGCCGCCGCGCCGCCCACGCCACGCCCTGCGCATGATTGCCGGACGAGAAGGCGACGACGCCCGCCGCCCGCTCCTCGCCTGTCATATCCGACAGCCGGTGCCACGCGCCGCGTATCTTGAACGCGCCGATAGGCTGCAGACACTCCGCCTTGCACCAGAGGGTCACGCCTTCAACCTCGATTGGGAGCAGGGGCGTCGGCGGCAGGATGGCGGCGATTTTCGCCGCCGCGCGTTCAACGCCATGTCTATACGGGGTCCGGCCAGCACTGTGACTTTGCGATGTCATGTCACATCCCTATATGGGCGCTTTCGCGCGTCGCGCGGGTCAAGCATGGAGATAGGCATTGAGCAAGGTCCTTGTCATCGGCGCAGGCGGCGTCGGGTCGGTAGCGGTCCACAAGATGGCCATGAACACGGACATATTCAGCGACATCACCCTGGCCAGCCGCCGCATCGCCAAGTGTGACGCCGTCGCCGAATCGGTGAAAGCGCGGACCGGCGTCACCATCGCCACGGCGCAGGTCGACGCCGACAATGTCGAGGAAACCGCCGCCCTGATTGCGAAGGTGCAGCCCAAGCTCGTCGTGAACCTGGCCCTTCCCTATCAGGACCTGGCCATCATGGACGCGTGCCTGAAGACCGGCGTGCACTATATGGACACCGCCAATTACGAACCGCGCGATGAAGCCAAGTTCGAATATGGCTGGCAATGGGCCTATCAGGATCGTTTCCGTGAGGCTGGCCTGATGGCCCTGCTCGGCTCCGGCTTCGACCCCGGCGTCACCAGCGTCTTTGCCAGCTATATCAAGAAGCATCTGCTCGACAGCATCGACACGCTCGACATTCTTGACTGCAATGGCGGCGACCATGGCCAGCATTTCGCGACCAACTTCAACCCGGAAATCAACATCCGCGAAGTCACCGCCCCCTCGCGCCACTGGGCGAACGGCGAATGGGTCGAGGGGCCTGCGCTCAGCCACAAGCAGCCCTTCCTGTTCGATCAGGTGGGTGAGAAGAACATGTACCTCATGTATCATGTGGAACTGGAAAGCCTTGCGAAATTCTATCCTGAAATCAAGCGCATCCGCTTCTGGATGACCTTCGGCGACGCCTATCTCAAGCATCTGGAAGTGCTGCAGAATGTCGGCATGACCCGTATCGATCCAGTCATGTACGAAGGCCGGGAGATCATCCCGCTGCAGTTCCTGAAAGCCGTGCTGCCCGAGCCCGCCTCGCTGGGCGTCACCACCAAGGGCAAGACGAACATCGGCGACATCGCCACCGGCATGAAGGGCGGCAAGCAGAAGACCGTCTATGTCCTCAACATCTGCGACCATGAGGAAGCCTTTGCCGAAACCGGCAATCAGGCGGTCAGCTACACCACCGGCGTCCCCGCGATGATCGGCGCGGCCATGATGCTGACCGGCGCGTGGAAAGGGGAAGGCGTGTTCAACATCGAACAGTTCGATCCCGATCCCTTCATGGACATGCTGAACAAGCACGGCCTGCCCTGGCAAGTGAAGGAACTGGCCGCGCCGCTGGATTTCTAAGCCCATGTGCTCCTGCGAAGGCAGGAGCCTAGTTCCACCGTCTGAACTGGGTTCCTGCCTTCGCAGGAACACGGCATCGATTGGATTTAGCATGGAAACCAAAGCCGGCGATCCCGCCGCCTTCGCGCATTTCGACCTGAACCGCGTCCCCTCGCCCGCCTTCGTGGTGGACGAGGCAGCGATACGCCGCAACCTCAGTGTCCTACGCGACATCCGCGACCGCGCAGGCATCAAGGTGCTGGGCGCGCTCAAGGCCTTCTCCATGTGGTCGCTTGGGGGCGTCGTCGCCGAATATCTTGACGGCGTCTGCGCGTCGGGCATCTACGAAGCCCGCCTTGGCCGCGAGGAATATGGCGGAGAGGTCGCGACCTACTGCGCCGCCTACAAGCCCGAAGACCTGGCCGAGATCCTCAAAATCTCCGACCATGTCATCTTCAACAGCCCCGGCCAGATCGCGCGCATGCGGCCCGTCATCGAAGCCGCCCGCAAGAACGGTGTGAACTTCGACATCGGGCTGCGCATAAACCCGCTCCACGCCGAGGGGGAAGTGCCCAAATACGACCCTTCGCAGCCGCACAGCCGCCTGGGCTTCCCGATCGACCAACTGCGTCCCGAACATCTGGATGACGTGGACGGCCTCCACGTCCACAATCTGTGCGAACAGGACTTCTTGCCGCTGGAGCGGACCTGGGCCGCGATTGAATCGCGCGTCATGCCCCATGTCGACGGCCTGAAATGGCTGAACTTCGGCGGCGGCCATCATGTCACCCGCGCCGACTATCAGATCGACGATCTCATCGCCTTCCTGCATCGGATCAAGGCTGAAACCGGCCTTCAACTCTACCTAGAACCCGGCGAAGCCATGGCCCTCGACGCCGGCATCCTGATCGGCGAAATCCTGGACGTGATCGACAATGGCATGCCCGTTGCGATCACCGACATCTCCGCCACCTGCCACATGCCCGACGTCATCGAGGCGCCCTACCGTCCAGCCATGCTGCACGAGGAAAACGAAGGCCAACCGACCAGACTCGGCGGCCCCTCCTGCCTCGCAGGCGACATCATCGGCGACTATCGAGTCCCTGGCGGGGCGACTCCGGGACGCCGCATCGCCTTCCTCGACCAGGCGCATTACTCGATGGTGAAGACCAACACATTCAACGGCGTGCCCCTTCCCGCGATCTGGCTGTGGAACTCGGAGACCGACGAACTCAAGGAAATCCGTCGCTTTTCCTACGAGGATTTCAAGTCCCGTCTCTCCTGACGCACGTTTCATAGTCGCCCGCGCAACAAATTTTACACACGCGCTTTACAGGGGGACCCCTGCCGCATATATCGCCGTTCCGCTGCCCCATGGGACTTCCACCGCAAGGCAGCTTGATTGCCATGAACTACACTGGAGGTCCCTTGAGTTGCACAAGCACCATAGCGCGCTGGGGGTAGCGACCGCCCTCACACCGGCAGCACCGGTAACGCTTATTCGTCCCCAGGCTGCGGCCCGGGCCGCCCGATTCTTCGCTGAGAAGTTTCCGGGCCGCTCGCTCTATGCGGTCAAGGCGAATCCGTCACCCGACCTGATCCGCACACTGTTCGCCAGCGGGATCACGCATTATGACGTGGCCTCGATAGCCGAAGTGCGCCTCGTCGCGGAAACGCTGGCCAATGCCGAACAGGGTCGGGCGAAGCTCTGCTTCATGCATCCGGTCAAGGCCGAGGAAGCGATCGCGGAAGCTTACCATGTCCATGGCGTTCGCACCTTCTCGCTCGACACGATGGACGAGCTGGAAAAGATCCTGCGCGCCACCAATGACGCAGCCGACCTCGAACTATGCGTTCGCCTGCGCGTATCCTCCGAACATTCCGAACTCAGCCTGGCGTCGAAATTCGGCGCAGAACTGGGTGAAACCCGCGAACTGCTGATGGCCACGCGCCAGGCGGCCGATGCGCTCGGCATCTGCTTCCATGTCGGCAGCCAGGCGATGAGCCCGCAAGCCTATAGCGACGCCATCGAGCGGGTTCGCGCCGCGATCGTCGATGCGGCCGTCACGGTCGACATCATCGATGTCGGCGGCGGCTTCCCGTCCGTTTACCCCGGCATGGAGCCGCCCGCGCTGGAGCATTATTTCGACGCGATCCATCACGGCTTCGAAAGCCTGCCGATCAGCTATTCGGCCGAACTGTGGTGCGAGCCGGGCCGTGCGCTTTCAGCGGAGTACAGCTCGGTCGTCGTCCGCGTGGAACGTCGTCGCGGCACCGAACTCTACATCAACGACGGCGCTTATGGCGCGCTGTTCGACGCGGCGCATATCGGCTGGCGCTTCCCCGTCGCACTGTTGCGCGAGGATGAGAGCGAGGCGGAAATGACCGGCTTCTCCTTCTACGGCCCGACCTGCGACGACATGGACCATATGGTCGGCCCCTTCATGCTCCCCGGGGACGTGGCTGCGGGCGATTATATCGAGATCGGCATGCTCGGCGCTTATGGCGCGGCGATGCGCACCGGTTTCAACGGCTTCACCTCGGAAGCGGTCATCGAGGTGGAGGACGAGCCCATGGCCAGCCTCTACGTCGATCAAGCGCCCGCCCGCCGTCGCGCAACTGTCATCAAGCTGGGCTAAAAAGTCCAAGTTCCCCCCTTGGAGAGGGTGCCTGTCCCTCGCCGCAAATATGTGGCGAGGGACGATTTTTATCGGCGGCGGAAAATGCCGATCAGTTCGACATGCGTCGACCAGCGGAATTGCCCCACCGGCTTCACGCTTTCCAGCACATAGCCGCCCGCCGTCAGATGCGCCGCATCACGCGCGAAGCTGGCGGGATTGCATGACACATAAGCGATCAGCGGCACGGTAGAGGCCGCCAACTGCATCACCTGCTCCCGCGCTCCGGCCCTGGGCGGATCGATGATGATCGCGGCGAAACGGTTAAGTTCCTGCGGCGTCAGCGGACGCCGGAACAGGTCGCGATGATCCGCCACAAAACGCCGCCGTGCTCGATTGGCCGCGAGTTTGAGAGAGAGGACGAGATCGCGCGCCGCCTCCGCCGCATAGACAGGACGCACCTCACCCAATGCAAGCGCGAAGGTGCCAAGACCACAGAAGAGATCCGCCACCTCGCCTTCTACTGGCAAGGCTTCCCGGACCGTTTGCACCAGCGCGGCCTCGCCGTCGGGCGTAGCCTGTAGGAAGGCGAAAGGCGGAAAAGCGACCGCCACGCCGCCAAAGCTGACCGTTACGGGTTCGGGTTCCCAGCGCGTCTGCGCTCCATCGCCTTCGTCAATCGTCAAGCGCGCGAGTTTCTGCGCGCTGGCGAACTCTAGAAGGGATTCCTCCGCCGCCAGTCCTTCGACCTCCACACCCTCCAGCAACAGGTCGATGCCCTGATCGACCAGCGACATCCGCACATGGGCTGCGCGCCGATCCGGGAGGACCAGCGCCAGAAGCCCGCGCAGCGGATCGAGCAGTGCGAACAGGCGCGGGTCCAGAACTTCGCACATGGAAAGGTCGATGAGCGTGTGACTCCCCGATTCCGCAAAGCCAATGACAAGCTTCCGTCCCTGCCGCATCGCGCGGAGCGAAGCTCGCCGCCTCGTGCGCGGCGGCGAAATGTGCGGCGGCAGCACAACTTCCGCCTCCACGCCCTGTCCCGCCAGTGCGCCCGTCACACGGCCCGTGACGAATTCGCCAAGGGCGACTTCGTCAAGCTGCTGAAGTTCGCATCCTCCACAAGTCGGGAAATGGATGCAGGGCGGATCGACATGATGCGGGCCGCGCAGAAGTTCGCCCTCGACCGTAACCCGGTCTCCGGGCGCGGCAAGCGCCACATGGCGGCCATCGGCGGTCACGCCATCGCCCTTTGCGGCGATGCGGATGATGAGATCGGTGTCGGCTTGGGTCACAGGCGGCAGGCGATAGCGGCAGGCAGTTGCGCAATCAAATTATCAGCGATGAACGCCGCGCCCGCGCGCCTCGCCGCTTCCCCATGCAGCCACACGGCCTCGCAAGCTGCTCGGAAGGGATCACCCGTCACCGCCAGTCGTCCGACGGCGAGCCCGGCCAGCACATCGCCGGTTCCCGCCGTCGACAGCCAGGACGTCGCTCCGTCGGAGACAGCCGCGCGTCCGTCCGGCGCCGCGATCACGCTGTCCGCGCCCTTGTAGATCACGACAGCGCCCGAGCGCTTTGCCGCCGCCAGCGCGCGGTCGATCTTGCTGCCGGGTGGATTGCCAAACAGCCGCACGAATTCGCCTTCATGGGGCGTCAGGATCGCGCCGGGAAGGATTTGTCCAATCCCTCCTTCCGCAAATAGCGTCAGCGCATCAGCATCCAGCACTAACGGATGTCCGCTATTCAGAGCTGCCTGCAACCGCGCCTTCGCTGGCTCATCCCTGCCCAGACCGGGCCCGACAAGAACCGCCGCCACCCTCTGATCTTCGACAATGCTTTGAACCTCTGAAGGTTCTTGGGCTTGCAGGCTTACGATCGCATCCGGCCCAGCGGGCGAACCGTTCATCGTGACATGGCGCACCATCCCCGCCCCTGATCGCGCGGCGGCATGCGCGGCGAGCAGACTCGCGCCGACCATCTGACCGCCGATCACAGCGACCAGACCACGACTATATTTATGCGCGGATGCTGGCGGTTCGGTGATGCTGGGCGGTGGCAGCCGATGGATCGTGTCGGATGCTTCGATCCCGATGTCGGCGCAGACCAGACGCTCGAACCGCCCTGCCGCCGGATGGAGCAGATGCGCGGGTTTGAGCGCCCCCAAGGCTATGCACACGCCAAAGCGCGCCACTCGCGACAACAGAGCGCCGCTGTCTGTATCGACCCCGCTCGGCAGGTCGATCGCATAGCTGAAGCCAACCCGCTCGGTCAGCGCGACCATTCGATCCGCGACCGCCGGGTCCAGCCCCCGCGAGAGCCCCGTCCCGAACAGGGCGTCGACGATCTGCGTCGCCGGAGCGGACTGCATGAAGGGCTCGATCGGCCCGTTCCAGGCGGCGCGCGCCGTCCGGCTGGATTCGGTCCGGTTCTCGCCAATCGCCGCAACACGCACCGGCACGCCGCGAGCGCGCAGCAGCCGGGCGATCACAAACCCGTCCCCGCCATTATTCCCAGGGCCGCAAAGCACAAGCAGGTCGCGCTTGCCGCCCGCCCGCCAGATGAACTCCGCCGCTGCGGCCCCGGCGCGCTCCATCAGCGCATATTCCGGAATGCCCGTTGCGCAGGCCGCCTGCTCCGCTGCGCGCATCTGCGCCGCAGTCAGGATCGGCGCGCCGTTCATGGCCTGACGGCCGATGCGATCGTGGCGGGCAGACGGTAGCGATCTTCCCCCACGGTCAGTTCGATCTGCCCCTTCCCGATGACGGCCACGGCGGCCTGCTCCGCGCCATCGACCGTCGCCAGGCCGCGTCCATCCTTCATGATATGAAAACGCCGGAACCCGCCATCCGCATGGCGGATGGTGAGGATGCCGCCGTCCCGTTCGACCGCGCAACTGCGGCTCCAACCGGCGTTCGCGCCGATCGCACAATCCGCGACGCCGGGGCCGCCGCCCTTGATCGCCGCGTCGCCTGTCGTCCCGCCGCCGTCGCAAGCCGCCAGAGCGAGGCAAAGCAGCCCCGCCCCGGCAATCCGTTCAGATATCCGCATAGACATGGGTTTCGGCCTTCGCTCCGGGATGCGTCACCGCTCCCTTGTAGGCCGGCCCCACATTCTGTGCATAGCGCCACAACGCACCCGACTGATAATCATTCTGGCGCGGCTTCCAGTTCTTGCGACGCTCCGCCAGAACGGCTTCGTCGACATTCAGGTCGATCGTGCCCGCTTCCGCGTCGATGGCGATGATGTCGCCATTTTCGACCAGCGCGATCGGACCGCCTTCCGCAGCCTCGGGGCCCACATGGCCGATGCAGAAGCCGCGCGTCGCGCCGGAAAAGCGACCATCGGTGATCAGCGCGACCTTCTCGCCCATTCCCTGCCCATAAAGCGCGGCGGTCGTCGACAGCATCTCGCGCATGCCAGGGCCGCCCTTCGGCCCTTCATAGCGGATGACGATGATGGACCCTTCGGCTATATCGCGCGCCTCGACAGCGGCGAAGGCCTCTTCTTCACATTCGAAGACCCGCGCCGGCCCTTCGAACTGAAGCCGGTGCATGCCCGCGACCTTCACGATCGCTCCATTGGGGGCCAGCGAGCCCTTGAGTCCCACGACGCCGCCGGTAGGCGTGATCGGCGACTTGACGTCGTAGATGACCTTCTGCTCCGGATTCCAGGTCACTTCCTCGATATTCTCGGCGAGAGTCTTGCCGGTGACGGTCATGCAATCGCCATGCAGCAGGCCATTATCGTGGAGCGTCTTCATCAGCATGTAGACGCCGCCCGCGTCATACATATCCTTGGCGACATATTTGCCGCCGGGCTTCAGGTCAGCAATGTAGGGCGTCGACTTGAAGATCTCCGCAACATCGAACAGGTCAAAATCGATGCCGCACTCATTCGCCATGGCAGGCAGGTGGAGCGCGCCATTGGTCGATCCGCCAGTGGCCGCCACGATACGCGCGGCATTCTCAAACGCCTCACGGGTGCAGATGTCGCGCGGGCGAATATTCTTCGCCAGCAATTCCATCACCTGACGCCCGGCCGCGACGGCGACTTCCTCACGGCTCTTGTAGGGCGCGGGCGCCATGTTGCTGTTGGGCAGAGACAGACCGATCGCTTCGCCAACACAGGCCATGGTGTTGGCGGTATATTGCCCACCACAGGCGCCATGGCCGGGACATGCCACCTTCTCAAGCGCGATGACGTCCTTCAGCGGGCAGGCGCCAGCGGCATATTTGCCCACCACCTCGAACACATCGACGACGGTAACGTCGCGATTCTCGAACCGGCCCGGCAGGATCGACCCGCCATAGACGAAGATCGACGGCACGTTGAGCCGCAACATCGCCATCATCATGCCGGGCAGCGATTTGTCGCAACCCGCGAAGGTGACGAGCGCATCGTAGCAATGGCCGCGCACCGACAGTTCGACCGAATCCGCGATGACTTCCCGGCTCGCCAGCGAGCTTTTCATGCCCTGATGACCCATGGCGATGCCGTCGGTCACGGTGATGGTGTTGAACCGGCGCGGCATGCCACCCGCTTCGTTCACGCCCTGGCGGCACCAATCCGCCTGCATGTCCAGCGTGGTGTTACACGGCGCGCTGTCATTGCCTGCGGACGCGATGCCTACGAAGGGCCGGCCAATCTCTTCCTCCGTCAGGCCCATCGCATAATAATAGCTGCGATGTGGAGCCCGCTCCGGACCAACCGAGACGTGACGGCTCGGCAGCTTCGACTTGTCGAACGTGTGAGACATAAAACCTACCCTTCTTGCGCGCCTCTTTTTCAAAAAGGGGCGAGTCACGCAAGGCTATTGCGGCATTCCAGCACCACCGGACCCAATATCCTGGCAAATCGGGCCTGTCCGGCAATGTCCGATATCAGATCCTGCCGCATTTCGATGCCCAGATAGGGAATGCCATTGGCTTCGGCATGCCGGTTCATCGTAGAGTTCAGGAGCTTCCCCGAATAGGGCATCTGATCGCCCACTACCATCCCTGCCTGTTCCAGCAGCGGAATGGCGATCCGCGCTGCGCGGTCATCCCCATTATAGAGGACGCCTATCTCCCAGGGTCTTTCTACATGCGGGTCGCTCGCAAGACACGGCGTAAAGCTGTGCACCGACAGAATGAACGCTGTTCCCATCCGGTCCAGCAGCCGTTCTATCTGATGATGATAGGGATGATGAAAGCGCATCATTCGGTCCGCCAGATCCGCGTAGCGGTTGCCCGGAATGGCATGCCCGTCGCTCATTACGGGCAGAAGGCCGGGCGCGTCGTCCTCCCGATTTAGGTCGATCACCAACCGCGACACGCCGCCGAGAATGGCCGTGCAACCCAGTTGCTCCGCCAGCAACGTGCTGACTTCCGCCACGCCAAGGTCGATAGCGACATGATCGCGCAGCAGTCCCTCGTCGATCCCCAGATCAATATCCGACGGAACATGGGCCGATGCATGATCGGCTATGATCAGCAGGTCCAGATCCCCGCCGTCAATCTGGGTGAAAGCCTCGTTCACGCCGTCCGTATCTCCGTTTCCATGACCCACCAATGCGGTCGGCCGGCACGTAGGTCCACAGCAGCCGCATGGCCATCCTGCACATCGTCGAACAGAGCGAAACAGGTCGCCCCAGACCCTGACATCCGCGCAAGCCTGACGCCCTTGCATTGCCCCAGCCGCGCCAGCACGTCATCAATCTCTGGCGCAGCCTCTATCGCCGCTTGCTCCAGATCGTTGCGACCCTCGCTGATCAGCGCGTCCAGGCTCTCCGCCAGCAGCGGTCCACGATCCTTCTGATCCCATCCAGCGAAAACCCGCGCGGTGGATACCGCGACAGCGGGGTTCACAAGCAGCATCGCTCTCCCCGCCAACCCTTCGATCGCGCGTGGCTCCAGCATCTCGCCGCGCCCGCGCACCATCTGCGTCACGCTGGAGATGCAAGCCGGAACGTCCGAACCCAGCGTCAGCGCGATCCGCTCCAGCCCAAGGTTCGGGAGCCCAACGCCCCACAGGCGATTGAGCAGGCGTAATGCAGCCGCAGCATCCGCCGACCCGCCGCCGATCCCGGACGCGACCGGCAGCTTCTTTGTCAGCCGCAATGCGGCGCCGCGCGCTTCGCCCAGATGATCCTGCAAGGCATGTGCCGCCTTAACCACCAGATTGTCCGCCCCGGCATCCAACGCCGCTCCGAACGGACCGTCGATCTCCAGGCTGATGCTTCCGCCACCCGCTTCGCGCCCCGTCAACAGGTCGCCATCCCGCACGAAGACGAACAGGCTCTCCAGCGCGTGATAGCCATCCGCGCGTTTCTCACGAACATGCAGCGCCAGGTTGACCTTCGCATGGGCGATTTCGGTCAATTCCCCGCCTGCCCTCGGCTCGTCAGTCGCAATGTCACCGTCAGGGCGCGGCATATTCCGGTTTCAATCCCTCTTTCGTCTTGGCCTCCAGCCGCAACGCTGCGTCCCCTTCGGCAAAGACCGCAGCCGCGCGCCATGCATAGCGCGCTTCGTAGCGGCGGCCGGTAGTCCAGAGCGCATCGCCCAGATGTTCGTTGATCGCGGCATCCGCCGGCGCGCCCTCGGCAGCACGTTCCAGCACCGGCACCGCCGCTTCCACATCGCCGGTCACGAACTGCGCCCAGCCGAGGGAATCCGTGATCGACGGCTCATCGGGTTTCAGCGCGCTGGCCTTTTTCAGCAGTTCCAACGCCACCTCCACATTCTGGCGGCGCTCGATCTGCGCATAGCCGAGATGATTGAGCAACACCGCCTCGTCGGGCGCGATCTTCACCGCCCGTTCCAGCACAGCCCGCGCTTCGTCCCATCGCCCGGCCTGCTCCAGCGCGCTGCCTTCAAACAGCATCAGCGCCCACGGGACAGCATCGGCGGCATAGCGCGCCTGGGCCGCGCGGAAAGCATCGGCCGCCGCGCTGAACTGCCTCGCTTGAGCCAGCAGGCGTCCCAATTGCACATGCCGCTCCGCATCTGCGTCGGGCGCAGCAGCCAGCGTGCGAGCAAGAACGATCGCGCCATCCCTGTCACCCGAGGCGGTCAGTGCATCTACCAGCGCCGGCTGACCCAGCGTTCCGAACCAGCCATCGGCGGCGATCTTTTGCGCCTCGGCCACGCCATAATCGGCATAACCGCCTTCGGTGAGCAGCTTCGCCAGGATGATGTGCGTATCGTCACTGTCCGGATCGGCGAACGCGGCGATCCGCGCGAGCCTGACAGCCAGAACCCGAGTGCTGTCGTCGGAAGAAATATCCGTTGCAAGCCGCGCCAGCAGCCGCCCGTAGCCCTGCCGCGCCGTGAGCGGTGTTCCGGCTCCGGACGCCCTTCTCCCGCGCTGCAGTTCCTCGCGCGCGCGGGCATAATCAGCGTCGCCTTCGGGGAGCAGCGTCAGCGCCTGCTTGCGCGCCCCTTTCCTTGCCAACTGCCCTGCGAAGGACAGCCGTAATGTGGCAAGATCTACGGTCCGCAATGCAAGGGCGCGATTGATGGCCGACGCGGCCTCCTCCAGATTGCCCTTGGCCAGCGCCTGCAATGCGACATGCTCATCCACATAGCGGCGGGCGAGCGACGCAAACCGATCGGTCGCATCAATCGTCGGCGGGACATAGTTGCCCTCTGCCAAGGAGATCCAACTTAGGATGATCGGGGCGAGGAAGCCGAAATTGCCTTCGCTCGTCAACCTGTCGGTCAGGTGCCGCGCGGCTTTCCAGTCGGCCCGGTTGAACGCGTCGCAAAGGAACAGCAGTGTGCCGTCCCGCGACAATATGCCGTCCCCATCCAACAACGCCGCCGACTGAAGCGCCAGCGCCATGTCCCCGCTCATCAGCGCATGGGAATATGACCGCCGCGCAATGTCCCGGCTGTCCGGATCGCCCGCCATGGCGCGACGATAGCTCTGGACCGCCAGCCCGGACGCTCCGTCGCTGTCCGCCAGCCGCGCCCGCGCATAGGCATGCAGCGCGCTGGTCCGATCCACTGACGCACCGGCTGCAACCGGCAGCGTCAGTATCGTAATGGATAGGAGCAGACGCCTACATATTGGGATAGTTCGGCCCTCCACCGCCTTCGGGCACGACCCAATTGATGTTCTGGGTCGGATCCTTGATGTCGCACGTCTTGCAATGCACGCAATTCTGCGCGTTGATCTGGAAGCGCGGATTGCCTTCATCCAACCCAACCACCTCATAGACGCCCGCCGGACAATAGCGTTGCGCGGGCTCATCATAAAGCGGCAGGTTGTAGCTGATCGGGATCGATGGGTCCTTCAGCTGCAAGTGAACCGGCTGGTCCTCCTCATGATTGGTGTTCGACAGGAACACCGACGAGAGGCGGTCAAAGCTGATCACGCCATCCGGCTTGGGATAGTCGATCTTTTTGGCGATGTCCTTGGGCCAGATCTTCTCGCAATCGGGCTTGTGCTTCATCGTGAAGGGCAGGCCGATCTTCAGCGTGCGCATCCACATGTCGATGCCGGCCAGAACCGTGCCGATCGTATTGCCGAACTTCGCCAGAAGCGGCTCGGCATTCTTCACCAGTTGCAGTTCGGTCGCGATCCAGCTCGACCGCAGGCGGTCATCATAGTCGTGCAGAACGTCGCGCGAGCGTTCGTCGAGGATCGCCTCGAACGCCGCCTCCGCCGCGAGCATGCCGGATTTCATCGCCGTGTGCGTGCCCTTGATGCGCGGCACATTGACGAAGCCTGCCGTGCAGCCGATGAGCGCACCGCCAGGGAAGACCAGCTTGGGGATCGACTGCCAGCCGCCCTCGTTGATGGCGCGCGCGCCGTAAGAGACACGGCGGCCACCCTCCAGATATTCGCGGATCTTCGGATGCTGCTTCCAGCGCTGGAATTCCTCGAACGGGTAGAGATAGGGGTTGCGATAGCCAAGGCCCACGACGAAGCCCAACGCCACCTGACCATTTGCCTGATGGTAAAGGAACCCGCCGCCATAAGCGTCGGTCAGCGGCCAGCCCTGTGTGTGGATGACCAGGCCCGGCTTGTGTTTGGCCGGATCGATGTCCCACAATTCCTTCATGCCGATGCCGTAGACCTGCGGTTCGGCGCCTGCATCCAGATTGAACTGGCGCTTCAGGATCTTGGTCAGATGACCGCGCGCACCTTCCGCGAAGAAGGTATATTTGGCGTGCAGTTCGAGCCCCGGCTGATAATCGGGCTTGCGATTGCCTTCGCGATCGATGCCCATGTCGCCGGTCGCGACGCCCTTCACCGACCCATCCTCATTGTAGAGGATTTCCGCGGCGGCAAAGCCGGGGAAGATTTCGACGCCCAGCCCTTCGGCCTGCTCGGCCAGCCAGCGGCACAGATTGCCAAGCGAGCCGGTATAGGTGCCCTTGTTGTGCATCCAGCCCGGCGTGACGATATGCGGCATCGACAATTTGCCGCGCTTGGTCAGGAACCAATGCTGGTTGTCCGTCACCGGCACTTCGGCCAGCGAACAGCCCATGTCGCGCCACTCGGGCAGCAGTTCGTCCAGCGCCCTCGGATCGATAACTGCGCCCGACAGGATATGCGCGCCGATTTCGGAGCCCTTCTCCAGCACGCACACCGCCAGTTCCTGTCCGGTATCGTTCGCCAGTTGCTTCAGGCGGATCGCCGCAGACAGGCCAGCCGGTCCCCCACCGACGATGACGATGTCATAAGGCATCGATTCCCGTTCGCTCATATTCCCTCCATCGGCCTTCCGGCTGGTTCCCTCTCCCGGTCCGGTCGGCGCATTACTCAAACGTTTTGCCATCTCAGCCGATGAAGATTCTTGACCACGCCGTCAACCTCTGGCCCTAGAAGATTGATGCGGGGATTATTGCAGGAAGATATGGCGGCCGCCGCCAGCGCCTATCTGGCGTGGTGGGAGCTGGCGGGAGCGGATTGCGCGATCAGCGAGGCGCCGGTCGACTGGTTGCGCCCCGCGCAGGTCGCGCGGCCGGTGCCCGTTGCTGGCGCCCCCGCCGCTGCTCTCCTCGCGCCCAAGCCCACGACGATCGAGAGTTTTCGGACCTGGCTGGCCGAGGATGCGGATCAACCCGAGCGCCGCTGGCCCGGCTCGCCGATCCTCCCGGAGGGCGCGGCTGGTGCGCCGTTGATGGTCATCACCGACATGCCCGATCCGGCGGACATGGCGGCGGGGACGTTGCTGACGGATCGCGCGGGGCGGCTTTTCGACGCGATGCTCGCTGCAATCGGCTTGAAGCGCTCCGACATATATTTAGCGTCCATGTTTCTTGTCCGTCCCCCCGGCGGCATGGTTGAGGCCGCCGACCTTGCCATCGCGGCGGACCGGATGCGCAGCCATGTCGCGCTGGCGGCGCCCGGCAAGTTGCTGCTGCTGGGCGACAGGACGATCCGGACTTTCCTTCCGGTTCAAGACAATGGTCTTCCTGTCCAAGACAATCGGCGCGGCGATGCTTTACACTTTTTCAACCATGATGGCGGCACTGTGCCTGCGCTCGCCACCTTCCATCCGCGCCTGCTGCTCGGTCAACCGGCGGCGAAGGCGGAATGTTGGCGAACATTGCAGCGCCTGATCGAGGAACAGAATAAGTGATTCGCTTCGTGACCCGTTCGTCCTTCCTGGCCCTGGCCGCCGTGAGCGCGCTTCTCACCATGCCCGCACAGGCGGATACGACCTCGACAACGGCCGCCACCACATCGACTACCACTGTCCTGCAAGTCAGTGACGCGGCCAAGGCGAATTACCGGGCCATATTCGACGCGCTGCGCGACCAGAAATGGACCGATGCGAAGGCGATGATCGAGGCGCTGGATCCGCAGGACGCCATTCGCCCGGTCGCGCTGTCGGAGCTTTATGCGGCGAAGGATTCGCCCCGCGTCGAGATGTTCGACCTGCTCGACCTCATCAACAGGGCGTCCTGGCTCCCCAACGCCGACCAGCTTTCCCGCCTGGCGCAGAAACGCGGCGCGACGATACTTCCCACCTTGCCACAGATTCAGAAGATGGTCTGGCTGGGTTCGGCGCCTCGTCGGGAATATGTGTCGACGGTCAAGACCGATCCACTCGCACGGCAACTGGTCGGCCAGATTCAGCCTTTCATCAAGAATGACGACCCCGCCGGGGCGGAGACGCTGCTCGCCACAGGCGAACCTGGCCTGACGCCCGAGGGACTGACGGAAGTGCGCCAGCGCATCGCCTGGGCCTATTATATCGAAAGCGACGACGCCAACGCCCGCCGCATGGCGGCAAGAGCGCTTGAAACCCGCGCCGGAGGGGACTGGACGGTGCAGGCGCACTGGACCACGGGTCTCGCCGCCTGGCGACAGAATGACTGCGCCACCGCGGCGGCCGCCTTCTCCAATGTGGCGGCGCTCGCTGGCAATGCGGATATGCGGGCGGCCGGCGCCTACTGGGCCTCGCGCGCCTATATGGTGTGCGGACAACCCGAAAAGATTGAAAATCTGCTGAAGACCGCAGCGCGGTCGGACGAAACCTTCTATGGCCTTCTGGCCCGTGAAACGCTGGGGATACCACTCTCCAGCGCGCGAACCAGCGGACGTTTCGGCGCGGCGGAATGGCAGCAGCTCAAGGACAGCCCGAACGTCCGCGCGGCGATCGCGCTGACCGCCATTGGGCAGAGCGCAAGAGCCGACCAGTTCATCCGTCATCAGGCGCGTATCGGCGGCGTCAGTCAATATGATCCGCTGTTGAAGCTGGCGGGTGCGCTCAATCTGCCCGCGACGCAGCTATGGCTGGCGCATAATGGGCCTGCGGGCAAACAACCCGACAGCTTCGCTCGATTCCCCGCGCCCGATTGGCGGCCGGATGGCGGCTGGCGTGTGGACCCGGCGCTGATTTACGCCCACACCCTTCAGGAATCGGGATTTCGCAGCGACGTGGTCAGCAGCGCGGGTGCGCGCGGGTTGATGCAGGTTCTCCCGGGAACCGGCAGTGGATTGGGTCTTTCTTCTCCGGCTCAGTTGTTCGCGCCGTCGACCAACATGGAATATGGCCAACGCTATCTGGAAAATCTCCGCGACATGAGCGCGACGGGTGGACTGCTGCCCAAGGTGATGGCCGCCTATAATGCAGGCCCGCTGCCGGTGGAGCGATGGAACAGCGAAGTGAAGGACAATGGCGACCCGCTGCTGTTCATAGAGTCGCTGCCCTATTATGAAACCCGCGCCTATGTGAACATCGTCATGCGCAACTACTGGATGTATCAGATTCAGGCGAAGGGCAGCGCCGAGTGCCTGACCGGCATGGCGCAAGGCCTCTGGCCGACCTTCCCCAATGCCAAGGGCGTGCGCATGGTTCGCATCGCGCAGAAGGCGCCGATCGGCGGCTCCAGCATCGCGGGTGGTTCGGACTGATGCCGATAGACGAAAGCCGACCTTTCCGGCCGGTCCGCATCGCCCTTCTCACCGTTTCGGACACGCGCGGCGCGACAGACGACCGGTCTGGCGATACGCTGGCGGAGCGGATCGAGGCCGCCGGGCACATATTGGCGGCGCGCCATATCGAACGCGACGATCGGTCCGCGATCGTCGCTCGCCTGCGTGCATGGATCGACGATCCGCAGGTCGACTGCATCATCACCACGGGCGGAACGGGCGTTACCGGCAGGGACGTCACGCCCGAAGCGCTCGCGCAGGTTCAGGACAAGGAAATACCCGGCTTTGGCGAGTTGTTCCGCTGGCTAAGCTATCAGACGATCGGCACATCGACCATCCAGTCCCGCGCCACCGCCTGCGTCGCGCGCGGGACCTACATCTTCGCGCTCCCAGGGTCCACGGGGGCGGTCAGGGACGCCTGGGACGGCATTTTGACGAGCCAGTTGGACAGCCGCTTTCGCCCCTGCAACTTCGTCGAACTGATGCCGCGCCTGATGGAGCGCTGACGACCGAAGTCCTTGCCTTCATGTTCCCTATATGTTCTAATGCCGCATGGCTGCGGAGAAGGGAAGAGGCGCGACGTTGAACGGCGAGAGTCG
>DASVOF010000008.1:0-3749 GCA_036383495.1 Sphingobium sp.
CGCCGCAACGGCCGCCTTAGGGTCCAGCGCGCCTCCTCCAGAGGCGAAAGCCTGACCGAAGATCAGCAGGTCGCGGATTTCGCCGACATCCTCGCCCTTCTTCAGCAGGTCGAAATACCAGCCGCCGTCCGCCGTGTCGCCGTAGAGCACCGCGCCGATGACCTTGTCGTCCTTGACGACGACGCGCTTGTAGACGCCGCGCGAGGCGTCGCGCAGGACGATGTCCTCGCAGCCGTCGCCGCCCGAAAAGTCACCGGCGGAAAAGACGTCCAGCCCGGCGACCTTGAGCTTGGTCGACGTGACCGAGCCCTTGTAGCCCGTGTGCTGGTCGGTCAGGCCGTCCGCCAGGCTGCGGCACATGTCCCACAGCGGCGCGACGAGGCCGTAAACATTGCCGTCATGCTCGACGCATTCGCCGACCGCGAGGACGTCGGGATCGCTCGTCACCATGTGATCGTCGACCTTGATGCCGCGACCGATGTCGAGCCCGGCTTCGCGGGCCAGCGCGGTCGAGGGACGGATGCCGACGGCCATAACGACCAGGCTGGCCGGGATTTCCGTGCCGTCCTTCAGGCGGACGCCTTCGACCTTGCCGTCGCCATAGATGGATTCGGTGTTGGCGCCGGTCAGGATGGTCTGGCCGCGCCCTTCCAGCGCGGTCTTGAGCAGCCAGCCCGCCGCTTCGTCCAGCTGACGCTCCATCAGCGTGTCCATGAGGTGGATGACCGTCACCTTCATGCCGCGCAGGGTTAGGCCGTGCGCGGCTTCGAGGCCGAGCAGACCGCCGCCGATCACCACTGCGTTACCGCCGTTATTCGCGGCGTCCAGCATGGTGTCGACATCCTTCATGTCGCGGAAGCTGATGACGCCCGGCAGGTCCTTGCCCGGAACCGGGATGATGAACGGGTCGGAACCCGTTGCGATCAACAGCTTGTCATAGCCGACAGTGCGACCCGACTGGCTCGTGACGGTCTTGGTGGTGCGGTCTATGCCCGTCACCGGATCACCCGCGATCAGCTCGATATTATTATCGCTATACCATTCGCGGCTGTTGATGATGATGTCATCGAAGCTCTTTTCCCCGGCCAGAACCGGCGAGAGCATGATGCGGTTATAGTTCACATAGGGCTCTGCGCCGAAGATGGTGACGCGATAGCGCCCCGCATCCCGCGCCAGCAGTTCCTCGATCGCGCGGCAACCGGCCATGCCGTTGCCAACAACCACCAGATGTTCACGAACATCTTCGGAAGGCACGAAGATTTCCTCTTCGTTGGCCGTCTCCGGTCCGGTGTTGTTCTGAAAATCCATCCCTTGACTCCAGAATAAAAAAAGGCCGCCATCCGGACCTTCGGTTCGAAAACCGAAAGTCTGGATGGCGGCCTTGCCATCATATACGCTTCCCGCGATCCGTCCGTGGACCGAGTCAGCTATGTGTGGAGGACAACCTTGTCCTTCGCAGTGCAGCATAGATGAATCGCGGAACGGGTCAAGCGATTCCTTGGGGCAAGTTTTCGCCCTGCCGAACAAAGCGTTAGGTGCTCCTGCGAAGGCAGGAGCCCAGTTCCACCGCTTCAACTGGGCTCCTGCCTTCGCAGGAGCACGTCATAATCACAGCTTCGCAAACGCGAAAAGGCGGCGGTCCTCGTTGCCGAGCGCCGCCGCCTCCTCTCCTGTTATGCGATCAGATGCGCGCGCCGCTGCTCCAGGTCGCGCGCCAGCGGGCGCGGACCAGCGAGATACCGAGGAACGCGACCACGGCCAGCCCTGCAAAGATCAGGAAACCGGGTGCGAAGCTGCCGGTGAACTGCTTGGCGATGCCCAGCGACGAGGCGAGATAGAAGCCGCCGATGCCGCCCGCCATGCCGACCAGGCCGGTCATGACGCCGATTTCATCCTGGAAACGCTGCGGCACGAGCTGGAACACCGAGCCATTGCCGACGCCCAGCGCCAACATCGCCGCGACGAAGAAGCCGAGCGCGGAAACCAGCGTCGGCGCATAGGCGACGCCCGCCAGCGCCAGTGCAGCGGCGACATAGACCATCATCAGCGTCCGGACGCCGCCAATCCTGTCGGCGAGCGCCCCGCCCATCGGACGGATGAGCGAACCAGCGAAGACGCAGCCGGCGGTGCAGTAACCGGCGGTGATCGGCGTCAGGCCGAACTGGTCGGTGAAATAGATGGGCAGCGAGGCGGCGAGCCCGACGAAACCGCCGAAGGTCACGGCATAGAAGCCCATCAGCCACCAGGCGTCGGGGGTCTTCAGGGGCCGGAAATATTCGACGAGCTTCTTGGCGGGCGGCGCATTGGGCGCGTCCTTCGCCATGATCATATACGCCACGAAGACGATCGCGAGCGGAATGCAGGCGAGGCCCAGAACCGAGTTCCAGCCGAACAGCTTGGCCAGCACCGGGGCGAAGAGCGAGGCGAGCACCGTGCCCGAATTGCCCATGCCGGCCAGACCCATGGCCTTGCCCTGATGTTCAGGCGGATACCAGCGGCTGGCGAGCGGCAGCGCGATCGCGAAGCTCGCCCCGGCGAAGCCCAGGATGACGCCCAGCGCCAGCGTTCCGGCGAAGCTGTTGACGCCCATCATCCAGGCCGTGAACAGGCCGACGATCACGATGACCTGGCTGATCGCGCCCGCCCGCTTCGGGCCGATGCGGTCGACCAGGATGCCGTTCACCACGCGCAGCAGCGCGCCCATCAGGGTCGGAACGGCGACCATCAGGCCCTTTTCAGCCGGGGTCAGGCCCAGCGTCTTGGAGATGGACGGGGCGAGCGGCCCGAGCAGCACCCACACCATGAAGGCGAGGTCGAAATAGAGGAATGCGGCGATCAGGGTCGGCGTATGCCCGGCCTTCCAGAAACTGGTCTGGCCGCCTTCCCCCTCGCCCGGACCCTTGTCCTCTGGGTTTTCCCAATAAGCAGTTGCCATGATGACGCCCTTCAAACCTTGTGAAATGGACACGAAAAAAAGCCGCTATCCGGACCTCGTTATTCACGAAATCCGGCCAGCGGCTTTGCTGCAAATTTGATTTGGGAGAGCGCGACCCCATCCTTGGGCGTGCTCATCCATAAAACGCGCTTCGTCGCGCGATCTTTGCCTTATCTAATGATTCGCGTCATGTTGCAAGGCACAATTTTCAGCGCGCGGGATCGAAGCTTTCGAGGAAATCCTCGATCCGTTCGGGATCGAACACGCGGCCGTCGAAGAAGCGGTCGGGCCCAAGCGTCAATTCGCCCCGTTTCGACCCCACCGCCAGCGGCGATGCGACCGCGCCTTCCACCTTCATACTCGCGCCGGGCAGCGGCACATTGCTGTCCGCGAGCGCGCGACGGAAGATGTCGGGACGGAACACCGCTCCGGCCTTCGCCGCATTGGCGGGCGTGTGCTCCACCATCTTCCAGCGGACGAGCTGCGAGTAGATCCAGAGCGCCTGGCTGCGCCACGGGAAGGGCGTAGCCTCACGGGAAAAGAGCATGAAATCGGGCATGTCGAGCGGCGGCATGTCGAGGCGCGGCGAGATACGCCCGGTCAGGGCGTGCAGGATGACGCCAGCGGGCTGATCCACGAAATGCGGCTGCGACAGCAGGTGCGCCAGCGCCTCATGATGGGCGGGGTCGTCGCACCAGGCGGCGGCGCGCACCAGCGCCCGCAGCAGCGAATCGACCACGGCCGGATTTTCCTCCAGCCAGGGAGTGCGGAAGGCGAGGACCTTTTCCACGCCGCGCCGCCAGATGCGCTCGCC
>DASVOF010000009.1:0-5837 GCA_036383495.1 Sphingobium sp.
GACGTCGCACGGCATGCCCTGCTTCGGCATAGAGAAGGGCAAGAAATTCGCCTATTTCGCGCAGGATCATCATGGCGACGGCGTCATCACCATCCTCGTCAAGACGACCGCGCCCGAGGAGCAGGCGATGCTGATCGAAAGCGATCCGGCGCGCTATTACCGGCCTGCTTATTTCGGCGACGGCTGGGTGGGCATAAGGCTGGACCTGGGCGATACGGATTGGGACCATATCGCCGACCGGCTGCACAAAAGCTGGCGGGAAGTCGCGCCCCGGAAGCTGCTGGGCTTGATGGATATCGCCGACGAGTTTTAACGCCGCATACTCCTGCGAAGGCAGGAGCACGCGGCTCTTTTCTTCCCTGCGTCACCTCCCCATAAGAACAGCCATGACCGACACCCCTCCCCCGCCCGCGATCGAGATCAACAACCTCACCAAGGTCTATAAGGGCGGCAAGCGCGCGCTCGACAATATCTCGCTCTCCATCCCGCGCGGGCAGATTTACGGGCTACTCGGCCCCAATGGCGCGGGCAAGTCGACGACGATCAACATCCTGGCGGGCCTCGTCAACAAGACCGGCGGCACGGCGAAGATCTGGGGCTTCGACATCGACCAGAACCCCCGCAACGCCAAGAACAGCATCGGCATCGTGCCGCAGGAGATCGTCTTCGATCCCTTCTTCACGCCCTATGAGACGCTGGAAAACCAGGCGGGCTATTATGGCGTGCCGCGGGCAAGCCGCCGCTCGATGGAATTGCTGCGCGCGGTGCATCTGGAGGACAAGGCGAACGCCTATGCCCGCACCCTGTCGGGCGGCATGAAGCGGCGGCTGCTGGTCGCCAAGGCGATGGTCCATTCGCCGCCGATCCTGGTCCTGGACGAGCCGACCGCCGGCGTCGACGTGCAACTGCGCCAGCAGCTGTGGGCCTATGTGCGGGAGTTGAACGCGCAGGGCGTCACCATCGTCCTGACGACCCATTATCTCGAAGAGGCCGAGGAACTGTGCGATCGCATCGGCATCATCAATCATGGCAAGCTCATCACCGACAAGCCGACCCGCGAGCTGATCGCCATGGCGCAGGAAAAGGTCGTGCAGGTGACGGTGGACCGCGACATCGACGCCGCGCCGCAAGCCGCCTGTTTCGAAAAGGTCGAACTGTCGGACCCGCGCACGCTCACCATCACCTATATGAAGGACCGCGCCAATGCAGGCCAGGTGCTGAGCGCCGTGCAGGCGAGCGGCCTGTCGATCGTCGACGTGGTGACGCGCGATCCTGACCTGGAGGATGTGTTCCTGAATTTGACGGCGGCAGCCGAGTGACGGGCGAGAACTTTCCAGTTCCCCCTCCCGCAAGCGGGAGGGGGTTAGGGGGTGGGCAGGAGCGCCCTTTCAAAAACAGGAACACCGCCCGCGCCAAACAAATCCGCAATAGCGCACCTCCCGCAGAGCGCCTGCTCTGGGAACAACTTCGCAATCGCAAGCTGGGCTTCAAGTTCAGCCGCCAAATACCCGTTGGCCCCTATTTCGCTGATTTCCTGTGCCGCGAACTCAAACTCATTATTGAACTGGACAGCGGCAGCCATGATCAAAGGGTGGAATACGACCTCCGCCGGGACGAATACTGTCGCGCATTGGGTTATGATATCTTGCGCTTCGGAAATCTTGATGTGATGGAAAACCTTGAAGGCGTGGTGTCGCAAATCCACGCGACGCTTGCGCTGGCCCACCCCCGGCCCCTCCCGCTTGCGGGAGGGGAGTGAGTAACAAGATGCCCACCACCACCTATGACGTCGTCATCATCGGTTCCGGCGCCGCAGGCCTCACCGCCGCGATCGACCTGGCGCAGGACCGCAAGGTCGTGGTGCTGGCGAAGGCCGCGCTCGACAGCGGTTCCACCAACTGGGCGCAGGGCGGGATCGCGGCGGTGCTCGACGCGGGCGACAGTTTCGAGGCGCATGTCCATGACACGATGGTGGCCGGAGCAGGCCTCAACAATCGGGAAACGGTGGAGTTCGTCGTTTCCGAAGCGCCCGCCGCGATCGACCGGCTCGCGAAACTAGGCGTGCCCTTCAACGGCGGAGAGGAGTTCGGCGAACGCTGGCATCTGACGCGGGAGGGGGGGCACAGCCACCGCCGGATCGTCCATGTCGACGACGCCACCGGCCATGCGGTGCAGGTGGCTCTGTTGAAGGCGGCGCAGGCCAACCCCAACATCACCCTGCTGGAGGATATGGTCGCCATCGACCTCATCACCAGCCGCCATGGCGAACGCTATTCGGGCGACGGCCATGTCTGGGGCGTCTACGCCTTCAACAAGAAGACCAAGCATGTCGACGCGCTGCTGGGCCGCGCGACGATCCTGTGCACAGGCGGCGCGGGACGCACCTATCTCTTCTCCACCGCGCCACGCGGCGCGACGGGCGACGGCATCGCCATGGCCTGGCGCGCGGGCTGCCGCGTCTCCAACATGGAGATGAACCAGTTCCACCCCACCTGCCTCTACAATCTGGAGGTCAAGAACCTCCTGATTACAGAGGCAGTGCGCGGCGAAGGCGGGCATTTGAAGCTCCCCCCCGGCGTGCCAGGCGGCGGACAGCGTTTCATGGATCGCTTCGACAAGCGCGGCGAACTGGCCCCGCGCGATATTGTCGCCCGCGCCATCGATCATGAAATCAAGCGGCTCGGCCTAGACTATGTCCACCTCGACATCAGCCACAAGCCGACCGAATTCGTGCGCACCCATTTCCCGACCATCTATGCGCGGCTTCTGGACCTGGACATCGACATCACGAAAGAGCCGATCCCGGTCGTTCCGGCGCAACATTATACCTGCGGCGGCGTGGTGATCGACCTTGACGGGCGGACCGACATGCCCGGCCTCTATGCGGCGGGCGAAGTCACCGAAAGCGGGCTGCACGGCGCCAATCGCCTGGCGTCCAACTCGCTGCTCGAATGTTTCGTGTTCGGGGAAGCGGCGGCGCGGCACATCCGCGCCAACTGGGACAGCCTGCCCCCGCCCCCGCCCATCCGCCCGTGGGACGAAAGCCGCGTCACCAACAGCGACGAAGAGGTCATCGTCCAGCATAACTGGAAGGAAATCCGGCGCTTCATGTGGGACTATGTCGGCATCGTCCGCACTACCAAGCGGCTGGAACGCGCGCAGCACCGCATTGATCTGCTGTCCAAGGAAGTGGACGAATATTACGGCCACTTCCGCGTGACGCCGGACCTGATCGAACTGCGCAACCTGCTGGAGGTCGCGCGGCTGGTCGTTCGCTCGGCGTTGCGGCGCAAGGAGAGCCGGGGCCTCCATTATACGCTCGACTATCCGAACATGCTGCCGAACGCGGTGGATACGGTGCTGACGCCTTAACGCATCATCGTGTTCCTGCGCAGGCAGGAACCCAGTCCCGCCGTCTGAAAGTCATCGCAACGCTGGAACTGGGCTCCTGCCTTCGCAGGAGCACCTAACGTCAAGATCGGAGAAAATCCTTCAGCAGCGCGACGAAACGGGCTGGCTGGTCGGCCATGACGACATGGCCGCTGGGACCGACCGGCAACAGCCGCGCGCCCTTCTTCCCGGCATAGGCGGCGCGGAAGGTGCGGCCGATCTCGGCCGCCTGCACCGGATCGGCTCCCACGGCGTAGACGACGTCCAGCGGCGCGTTCATGCGCCCGAGTTGCGGCCCCAGATCGACATTCGCCAGGTCGCGCAGGGCATTGGCGATGACGTCGGGATCGCTGCCCTTCGCGCCCGGAGCCTGCGACACGATCTGGGCGAGATAGGCGCGCCCGGCCTTCGTCCCTGTGAAATATTGGCCGAGCTGGTCGGCCAGATAGCCCATCCCGCGCGCCGTGCCGCCAACCATCGCCGCCCCTTCCGGCAGCATGTCGACGACCATCACCCGGCCCGCCAGCCCCTTAAGCCCCAACATCATCGCCAGCGCGCCGCCCATGGAATGGCCGACGACGGCAGGATGGACCAGGCCCGCCGCGCCGATATAGCGGGCGATCTCATCGGCGAGCGGCTGGACCAGCGGACCGCTGGCGTTGGCTTCAGCCGGCAGGCCGGCGAATCCCCGCACCTGAACGAGATGCCAGCGATAGCCCGGAACGGCGGCCATGACGCCGTTCCAGACGCCCGGCCCGCTCGCGAGACCGGGGATCAGCAGCACATCCCGCCCAACCCCGCGCGTCGCGACCGCGATCCGCCGCGATGCGAAAGGCGCGGCGAGCGCGGGCCCGCCGCCCAGCAAGCCCGCGGCCATCGCCGCTCCACCCAACAGCAGCGCTCGCCTGTCCATCGATCGACCCGTCATGCACCGCCTCTTGTCTTGTCGCGGCTTAACCTTAACTGAGCGCCATAAGCAGCCCCGTTCAGACTCCTTACATCGCAAATGTGGAATCATTCGTCGCATCGCCCTTGTCAGTCGACCGGGGCGCGGCGCCAAGTCGGAGGGAGAGTGCGGGGACGTAAATGAACGATCGAAAAGGCGGGCGCGGTCTGCGTCCTGATGGCGGTTCCTTCCGCTTTGTGTTGTTGATGGCTGCGCTTTCAGCCTGTGTCAGCGCTCCGGTCGAGCCCAGGGCGCAGGCGACGCAGCGGGTCCAGCCGACCACGTCCACCTATCCCATCCGCCCGGTGGCCAATCCGCCGCGCGCCTTCCACGACGTGGATCAGCGCGAAACGCCGCCGGCCGCGCTGGTCAGCGTCGTGCGCAACCTTGGCCAAAGCTTCAACGGCAAGGTCGGGATCGCCGTTCGCCGCATCGGCAGCGACTGGACCGTGGCGTGGAACGGCAATCTGCTGTTCCCGCAGCAGAGCGTATCGAAGCTATGGGTTTCCATGACTTTCCTCGACGCCGTCGACCGGGGCAAGATTCGCCTGAGCGACACGACGACGATCACGAGGAAGGACCTGACGCTGTTCCACCAACCGACCGCCGGACTGGTGGGCGACAGCGGATGGACCACCAGCTATGCCGACCTGATGCGCCGGGCGATGACCCAGAGCGACAATACCGCCAACGACACGCTGCTGCGCGCCGTGGGCGGGCCGGACGCGGTGCGCGGCTATATGGCGCGGCGCTTCATCAAGGATATCCGCTTTGGCCCCGGCGAGCGGCTGCTTCAGTCGACCACCGCCGGGCTGGAATGGCGGCAGGACTATTCGATCGGCCGCAATTTCTACGCCGCCCGCGCAAGGCTGCCCATGTCGGTGCGGCAGAAGGCGCTCGACAATTATCTGGCCAGCCCGCCGGATGGAGCGGCGCCCTCTTCCATCGTGCAGGCGCTCGCCAAGCTGAAGGAGGGCGACATGCTCTCGCCTTCTTCCAGCCAGCTGCTGATGGCGATCATGAGCGAAGCCAAAACCGGACCGCAGCGGATCAAGGGCGGCGTGCCGGCGGGGTGGAAATATCTGCACAAGACCGGCACGGGTCAGGAACTGGCGCCACGCTCGACCGGCTTCAACGACATCGGCATCATGACCGCGCCCGACGGGACCAGCTACGCCGTGGCGGTGATGATCGGCAGCACGACCGAAGGCATCCCGACGCGCTGGCAACTGATGCAGGCAGTGGCGAAGGCAGTCGCGGCGAACCACGAGAATCGTTAGAAAATCGTCCGTCATCCCCGCGCAGGCGGGAATGACCAAGGATAAGATATGACCACGTCCAAAACGGCTCCCGCGCATAACGGCACGCTCAGCCTCGCACTGGACTTCGGACCGCTGCTGGTCTTCTTCCTCACCTACAAGGGCGCGGGCTGGCTGTGGGGGTCGGGCAATCCGATCACCGCCATGAGCTTAGGGACAGCGGCCTTCATGACCGCGATCAT
>DASVOF010000010.1:0-7481 GCA_036383495.1 Sphingobium sp.
GAATGACAAAGGCTCTGCGCATGCTGTGCGGGACGGTCGCGATGCTGATCGCCGCGTCTCCGGCTGCGGCCCACTTGCCGGCAGGACCGCTCAAGGGGCTGGAACCGGGCGCATGGGAATTGCGCGAGCGCGGCGTCGAAAGCGAAGGCGCTGTGCGCCGGCTCTGCCTTTCCGATTTGCGCCAGCTCATCCAGATCCGTCATGGCCGCAACAACTGCGCGCGGCTGACGGTGGACGAAACCGCCAAACACCTATCGGTCAGCTATGATTGCGGCGGCGCGGGTGGCGGAAGGACCGACTTGCGCATCGAAACGTCCCGCCTTGTTCAGATCAGGTCGCAGGGCGTGGCCGAAGGCGGGCCCTTTTCCTTCATGATGGAAGGGCGGCGAGTCGGCGACTGCCGTTGATACGGACCCGGCTTGCGCAGACGGGCCTGGAGCGGTAGCGCGGGGCCATGGTTGCCGATCGGGAAAAAATCGCCGTTGTCCTGCTGTCGGGCGGGCTGGATTCGATGGTCGCGGGCGGGTTGGCTCGCGAGGCTGGCTATCGAGTTGTTGCGCTGTCGATCGATTATAATCAGCGCCACCGCGTCGAGCTGCGCGCGGCGGAGCGGGTTGCCGCCGCGATCGGCGCGGATCGGCACATCGTCCTGCCGCTTGATCTGACCGCCTTCGGCGGCTCCGCGCTGACGGCGGACATCGCGGTGCCCAAGGACGGTGTGGGACCGGGCATCCCGATCACCTATGTACCTGCGCGCAACACCATCTTCCTGTCGCTGACGCTGGGCCTTGCCGAAGTGTCGGGCGCGGGGGACATCTTCATCGGCGTCAATGCGCTCGATTATTCGGGCTATCCCGACTGTCGCCCGGAATTCATCGAAGCCTTCCAGACGATGGCGAACCTGGCCACCAAGGCGGGGGTCGAAGGCCATGCGATCCGAATCAACACGCCCCTCCAGCATATGAGCAAGGCCGACATCGCCAGCGAGGCGCATCGGCTGGGCCTGGATGCCGGGATCAGCTGGTCCTGCTATGACCCGACCCCGGACGAGAGGCATTGCGGCCTGTGCGACAGCTGCCGGCTTCGCGCCAAGGGGTTTGAGGAAGCGGGCCTTCCCGACCCCACCGATTATGCGGCGAAGCCATGAGCTACGCCGTCAAGGAAATGTTCCTGACGCTCCAGGGCGAGGGCGTCCATGCCGGGCGGCGCGCGGTGTTCCTGCGCTTTGCGGGCTGCAACCTGTGGACCGGGCGGGAGGAGGATCGTAGGAAAGCCGTCTGCCAATTCTGCGACACCGACTTCGTGGGCACGGATGGCGACGGCGGAGGCAAGTTCGCGGACGCCGCCACGCTGGCCGACGGGGCGCTGGCTTTCTGGGGCGCAGGGCGGGAGGGGCGCTATATCGTCCTGACCGGCGGCGAGCCCATGTTGCAGATCGACGATGTGCTGGTCGAAGCGCTCCATGAGCGCGGCTTTGTCATAGCCATCGAATCAAACGGAACGATCGCCGCCCATCCCGGCATTGACTGGGTCTGCATCAGCCCCAAGGCGGGCAGCGAGGTCGTGCAACGCAGCGGCAATGAACTGAAGCTCGTCTGGCCGCAGCCCGGCGGCGGGCACAGCCTGGCCGATGTCGACGCGATGGAGGGTTGGGCGTTCGAGCATTTCCTGATCCAGCCGCTGGACGATCCGCAGGCCGCCGCGAATGTCCAGGCCGCGATAGATCTGGTGATGGCCCGGCCGCGCTGGCGGCTCAGCCTTCAATCGCATAAATTTCTGGGCTTGCGCTGAAAGGCTGGGGGAGGTCGGGCTTGATCAGGGAGCAATACCCCCCCGTTCGCCCTGAGCTTGTCGAAGGGCTCTACTTCCCTTCAAGAAAGGAAAGGGCTTCGACAAGCTCAGCCCGAACGGTGGTGAGGTTATCCCGATTTGAAGCGCGTCGCTCTACCCGCCGACCTGCTTCTCATAGGCGATCTGGCATTCGGGACGCAGCTTGTCCTTCTTCCAGCATTTCTTGTCGAAAGAAGGCAAAGTCAGCGAAAAACTGCGGCCCGGATCGCCGTAAAATTGCTCGCCCGCCAGGACCAGCGATTTCTTGATCGAGCCGAGGCCGGTGCGGGCCACTTCATGCAAGGAACCGCGATTGGCGAAGATCGCCTGCCGCCCGACCAGCCCCGCCGCCTGGCAGAAGCCGCGTTGCGCCTGCACGGTCGAATAGCCCGAATAGATGCGGGTGCCATATTGGTCGGACGCATTCTGGCCCGGCTTGCCCTTGCCCACGGTGCGCTGGAAATAGGCGAGCAGGCCCGCCTGCGCCTTGTCCAGTTCCGCATCATGATGCGCGATCATCGCATTATAGTTGCTGATCGACAGCAGCGTCGGTTCGAACTGGCACTGCAACGCCGCGACGTTGAGCGCCGCGCGCAGGTTCCACACCAGCCCGGCGCGGATTTCGTCGGCGCTCGCGCCCGGCAGGCCCAGCGCCGTCGCCGCTTCCGCGTCGGTGAGCGGCGGCGTCGCGAAACTGGGAGGCGACCAGAAGAATTGCGCCGCCGCGGGCTGGGCGGCGAGCGGCGGCGCCGCCAGCATCAGTCCAGAGCAGATCCGGCGCAATGTCGAACAGGATGTCATGGCTTCCCCCTTTTGGAACGGCTGGACCGTCAGGCTCCCGTGGCTTGATCAGACGCGGCTGTATCGCGCCTGAACGCGCGCGTCACCCTATTGATCCGAAAGAACTTCGGTGTCGGCCGGCGCTGCGGCGTTGCCGGCGGTCTCGTCCTTCGTCGCGGGAGCCGCCGCATTGTCGGCCTTTGCCCCGGAAACGGCCAGAGCGGGCGCTTCGCTTTGCACCCCGTCCAGATCGGTCATGGCGTCGGTAGTGGTGCCGTCCACCACCTCAAGATCTTTCATCTGCACGGCGTTGCTGCTCTTCTGCTCGCCGCCACAGCCCGCTAGGCCCAGGCAACCGGCCATGAGCAGGGTGGTAAAGATCATCCTTGCGTCCAGACGCATCCGGGTCTCCATCAAGCATAATATGCCCGGCAGCCCCCCACCCGGCGAAGGCGCAGACCCTAGCGACCGGTCCCGCATTGCTCAACCCCCGGGTCGCAGCGCCGCAGTCGGCTCAGAAAGGCCGGGAAATGGGCCTTAAGCGCCGCATCCAGCGCCGTCATGGAGGCGTTTTTGCCCAGCGCCGCGATGCTCGTCACCGGATATTCGGCGAGCCCGCACGGCACGATGCCCCCGAAATGCGACAAATCGGGGTCGACATTGATCGAAAAGCCATGAAGCGTGACCCAGCGCCGCACACGGATGCCCAGCGCTCCGATCTTCGCCTCGCGTCCGTCAAGGTCGTCGGTCCAGATGCCGATGCGACCTTCCGCGCGCCGCGCCGCGATGTCCAGGTCGGCCAGTGCGTCGATCATCCAGCCTTCAAGGTGATAGACGAAGTTGCGCACGTCCCTGCCCCGATCGCGCAGGTCGATGTTGAGATAGCCGATGCGCTGCCCCGGCCCATGATAGGTGTAGCGCCCGCCGCGCCCGGCTTCATGGACGGGAAAACGAGGATCGAGCAGCTCGGCGGGGTTTGCGCTGGTGCCGGCGGTATAGAGCGGCGAATGTTCGAGCAGCCAGACCCGTTCGCCCGCCATGCCTTCGAAGATGGCGGCGGCGCGCGCCTCCATGTCCGCCAGGGCGTCGGGATAGTCCACGGGCGTTCCATCCACCCGCCACTCGATATTTTCCGCGCCAGTGGGAGTGGGGGGCAAGGGAGAAGGGGACGACATGGCGCTTCCTTGACTTGGGCGAGGCGAGCGATCAAGTCTCCCTCCTCATTTTCCGGCAAAAGAACAGGGCGAACATATGGCGACGATGTCGATCGGCAAGGCGTGGGAAGAAACGGTCGCCTTCGTCACGCGCGAACGCAGCCTGCTGTTCCCGGTCGCGCTGCTTTTCGTCGCGCTGCCGGGCCTCGTCGTTCAGGAAATGACGCCGCCGGAACTGGCGAGCTGGACCATGGCCAAGTCGACCCTGCCCACGGTGCCGACCAGCTTCTGGGTGGCGATGCTGCTGGGCGTCGTCATGATCTGGTTCGGGTCGCTGGCCCTGTTCGCGCTGGCGTTGCGCCCGGGGATCAGCGTCAAGGAAGCGCTGCGCCTCAGCCTTGAGCGGTTGCCGGTGCTGCTGGGCACCGCGCTGGTGGTCGCGGGCGCGCTGCTGGCGGCGGTCGTCGTGGCGACGATCGTGGTCGTGGCGCTGACGCTGGTCGCCAAGCCGGCCGGGGCGGCGCTCGCCATGCTGCTGGGGATCGGCGTCGGTGCGCTCGCCATATTCGCGAGCGTGCGGCTGCTGCTGCTCAATCCGGTGGTCATCGACGGTAGCAAGGGGGTGATGGACTCGCTTCGCCATGGCTGGACGCTGACGCGCGGCCACTTCTGGCGGCTGCTGGGCTTCATCCTGATCCTGACGCTGCTCTCGGGAATCGTCGGCGGCGCGGCGCAGGCGGTGTTCGGGGTGATCGGCGGCCTGATCGGCGGGCCGGATGGCGCGCGCCTGACCGGCGGGATCGCCGCCGCCGTCGTTTCCACGGTGGTGCAGGTCTATATGCTGGTGATGCTGGCCCGGCTCTATCGTCAGGCGGAGGCCGGCTGATCCAGCATCGGGACATGCGGCGCGGCGTCGGCGCTGAGCAAGCCGCTGAGGCGCGGGTCGGCGAAAATCTCCACCTCTCGCCGGTAAGGCACGAAGCCTGAGCGGATGTAGAAACCGAGCGCGCTTGGGCTGTCCAGCGTGCAGCTGTGCACCCAGAAGCGGCTGACGCCCTTGCGCCACGCCAGCGACTTGGCCTGCGCCATCAGCCATTGGCCAAGCCCCTTGCCGGTCAGTTCCGGGATCAGGCCCAGAAAGCTCAGTTCGCAATCGGGAAGCGAGCGGAAGTCCAGCTCCAGCAGCCCCACCTCCACGCCGCGCGGGTCGGTCACCGCATAAATCTCCACCGCCGGATCATGGATGATGGCGGCAAGCTCCTCCTCGCCCATCACCAGGCGGGAGAACCAGAGCCAGGGTTCCCCGACGCGGCGGAACAGCGCGCGATAGGCGTCGGGGCTCGGCGTCTTCCACTGCGCCAGCCGCAGCGGCGCGGGCGGGATCGGGGCGGGCCTTGGCCGCTCGCGCATCTCAAGGCTCGTGACGATCGTCGCGATCTGGTCGTTGGCGACGGGCGTCAGGCTCATGGCCTCCGCTCAGCTCCAGCTCGCCATTGGCGGCAGGCTCATCAATATCGCTTCGATATTGCCGCCGGTCTTCAGTCCGAACAACGTACCGCGATCATGCACCAGGTTGAATTCGGCATAGCGGCCGCGCCATTCGAGCATCTGCCGATAATCCTCGTCCGACCAGCTTTCATGCATCCGCCGCCGGACGATGGGCGGGAAAGCGTCCAGGAAGGCGTCGCCCACCGCGCGGGTAAAGGCGAAATTCGCGTCGAAATCGCCTTCCAGATGGTCGTAGAAGATGCCGCCGACGCCGCGATGCACCCCGCGATGGGGGATGAAGAAATAATCCTCCGCCCATTTGCTGAACCGGGGATAATGGTCCGGATCATGCGCGTCGCAGGCGGCCTTTAGGACATTGTGGAAATGCGCCGTATCTTCTTCACGCGGCAAAGGCGGGTTGAGATCCGCGCCGCCGCCGAACCAGCTTTTGGACGTGACCAGATAGCGGGTGTTCATGTGAACGGCGGGCACATGCGGGTTTGCCATATGCGCGACCAGGCTGATCCCGGTGGCGAAGAAGGCGGGGCTTTCCTCCGCGCCGTGGATGGTCTTGGCGAAATCCGGCGCGAATTCCCCGGTCACGGTCGAGACATTGACCCCGACCTTCTCGAACACCTTGCCCTTCATCACGCCCCGCACGCCGCCGCCGCCTTCGCCCGGAGCAAGGCCCGGCGCTTCGCGGTCCCAGGGCGTATAGACGAAGGCCGCATCGCTTCCCGCCTCGCGCTCGATCGCCTCGAACTCGGCGCAGATGCGGTCGCGAAGTGATTCGAACCAGGTGCGGGCGGCTTGCTGCCGGGGGTCGAGAGAAAGGGTCATTGCGGGAATTGTCCAGTCTGGCGAAGGGCTTCGGAAATGGCGATGCCCGTGGAAACAGCGATATTCAAGGATCGAAAGCCCTGCGCCATCGGAATTCGCACGCGCAGGTCGGCCAGATCGCGCACGGCGTCGGGCACGCCCGCGCTTTCCGAACCCATCATCAGCACGTCGTCGCTGCGAAAACGCACCTCTGGCAGGGGCTCTGACGCGTGACTGCTCATCAGCACCAGCCGGCGGCCTTCGGCGCGTCGCACCTCGTCAAATACCTGGAAATTCGCATGGCGCGTCACGTCGGCGGCGGCGCCATAGTCCATCGCCGCCCTTTTCAGGCGCGCGTCGGAAAAGGCGAATCCCATCGGCATGATGATGTCCACAGGCACGGAAAAACAGGCGGCCAGGCGCAATATGGCGCCGACATTCCCCGCAATCTCGGGTTGGTAAAGGGCGATACGCATGGCCCGCCCATAATGCAGCAGGGCAAATTGTCATAGGGATGGCCAAATTGCTGTTGGCAAATAAGGCGTCCTGGGTCTATCAGGCCCGCGAACCACGCCAGGGGGAAAGGCGGGGCCCATATTACGTGGGCGCGGCGAATCCCCTGATAATCAGGGCCGGTAACGGCAATGGGGCGGGTAACAGGGACGTCTTTGCAAGGGTTGAGGTGCATGGCGAGCGTTGAACATACGGACAGCCAAGGTCTAGCTGGTGGGGATGGAGTGCGTCGTCGCGACTTCATCAATATCGCCGCAGTGAGCTTCGCGGGGGTCGGGGCAGTCGCCGTCGTCGTCCCGCTTGTCGATCAGATGAACCCCAGCGCGGACGTGCTGGCGCTCGCATCGACCGAGGTCGACATTTCGTCGATCCAGCCCGGTCAGGCGATCAAGACGACCTTCCGCTCGCAGCCGCTGTTCGTGCGGCAGTTGACCGAAAAGGAAATCGCCGAGGCCGACAAGGTCGACGTGTCTTCCTTGCGCGATCCGCAGACGCTGGCGGAACGCACCGTGGACGGCAAGAAGCAGTGGCTCATCACCATGGGCGTCTGCACCCATCTGGGCTGCGTGCCGCTGGGCGCGGGCGAGGGCGAGAATCGCGGCGAGTTCGGCGGTTATTTCTGCCCCTGCCACGGCTCGTCCTACGACACCGCGGCCCGCATTCGTAAGGGGCCTGCCCCCAAGAACCTGGAAGTGCCGAAGTACAGCTTCACTTCCGACACCGCCATTCTTGTAGGCTGAGGTAGGACATCATGAGCTTTCCCTGGGCTGAGCATTACACTCCCAAGCATCCCGCGATGCAGTGGATCGACGAGAAGCTGCCGCTTCCGCGCCTCGTCTACAACGCGATCGGCGCCGGTTATCCGGTCCCGCGCAACCTCAACTATTTCTGGAACTT
>DASVOF010000011.1:0-36888 GCA_036383495.1 Sphingobium sp.
ATGAAGCCTTTGGCGCAGCGCTATGCGGCGCTGGCGGCCAATGCGCCGGGTGGGCCCTATGCGCCGCCGAGCCTCAATCCCTATGACCGGGTGACGGACAATGACGCGCCGCTGGGCGTCGATACCGACGAGGGCGGCGTGTCGGCGATCGCGGACTGGAAGATCGGCGGGACGACGTTGACGTCGATCAGCGCGTGGCGCTTCTGGAACTGGGATGCGGCGAACGATCGCGACTATACCGGGCTGCATATCCAGACGACGCAGCATATCCCGTCACGGCAGGACCAGTATAGCCAGGAATTCCGGATCGGGTCCAATACGCCGGGGCCGGTCGAATATGTCGCCGGGCTCTATTATTTCCACCAGAAGATCACGGGACGACCGATCAGCATCTATGGGCCGCTGGCGACTTATTGGTTGCTGCCTGCCAAGACTTCTCCGTCACAGGACGCACGGACACCGGCGCTGCTCGACGGCTACCGGACCGATGGGCGAACCGACTTCCGTAGCGAGAGCCTTGGCATCTTCGGCGAGGTGACTTTGCGCCCGGTGGAGCGGCTCGCGCTGACCGGCGGCATCCGTTATACTTACGAGGAGAAGGACGGCGTCTATGACGTGCGGACCCTGGGCGGGTTGGCTCCCACCGCTGCGCTCCAGAACGACCAGCAGTCGATCCTGCGCGCGCAGAGTTACAGCGCGCATGATGGCGATGGCAGCGCGTCGGGGCGCGTCAATATCACCTATGACCTGACCCACGGGATCATGGCTTACGCCAGCTTCGCCAAGGGACAGAAGTCGGGTGGCATCAACATGTCGGGCCTGCCGGTCAACGCCGCCAATCAGGCCGTGCTGACCACCGCCGTCGTGCGGCCCGAGACGAACACGACCTGGGAAGCGGGGTTCAAGACGCGGCTGTTGGGCGGCGCGCTGGTCTTCAACATCAACGCCTATCATGTCGATGTGACGGATTTTCAGGCGAACATCGTCGACAATATGGCGACGGTGGCGCTGCGCAGTTATCTGGCGAACATTCCCAAGGTCAGGGTCAAGGGCATCGAGTTCGACGCTTCCGCCGCGATCGGTTCGCGCCTGACGCTCCGGGCTTCGGGGGCCTATGCGGACGGCGAATATGCAAGCTATCCCAGCGGTCCCTGTCCGATCGAGCGGACGGGCAGCAGCACGGCGCGATGCGACCTGACCGGCAACGCCTTGCCCGGCCTGCCCAAATGGACGGGCTCCGCGGGCGGGGAATATCGCTTGCCGGTGAAGGCGGGCGAGATGTTCCTGCGCGCCGACGCGGTGACGCGCACGCGGGTGCTGGGGGAGGCCACCGGATCGGCCTATACGGTGATCAAGGGCTATACGCTGGTCAATGGCAGCGTCGGCTATCGCATGGGGCGGTGGGAAGCGGCGGTTTTCGCGCGCAACCTGTTCGACAGGGATTTTATGCAGAACCTGACCGTGCAGGCGGGCAATAGCGGCCTGATCGTGGGAACGCCGAGCGAGCCGAGGACGATCGGGGTTACGGTGCGGATGCGGTTGGGGAGTTGACGGGCGGACAAAATTCAGACGTCGCATAGGCCCACCCCGCTGCGACTACGCCTCACCTGCGGTTCGGCAAGTCTCGCTCCCCTCCCGCTTGCGGGAGGGGTTGGGGGTGGGCCTGCGCGATCACCGTTCCATCCCTTCAGCGCATTTCACAAAAATTACGTGTTGCACCGCACAAGGAAAAGTGATTCCCTGTGCTTGTCGGCAGAACCGGCGCTTAAGCTTTCAGTAACCATGATAGGCGCATGTTCTGCCGATCGACTAGAAGTCGGAGGGCAAGAGCATGGGCACCAGTGCAAGACCGGCTGACGGAGCCATCACCCTGGCGGAGTTGCGTGAATTCGCCAGTTTTCCGTCCGCCACGCAGCGCTATATCCGCCGATCGCTGGATATCGGGCTTCATCGCCGCGACGCCATGAAACTGTGGTCGCGCGACATGGTGGAGGAAGCGAGCATCCGCGCGCAGGCCCGCATCTACGGGCGGCTCGACGAGATCAAGTCGCGGGTGCCCGACGATAGCGGGCTTGACCAGATGGAGCCGTTCATGGCGCCGCTGGTGACGATTTCCGCCTTTGACCTGGGGCAGGACCGGCTGTGCAGTTTTTCTTCCTACCGCTTTCTTTATGAGCGGCTGTTGGGGGCGGGGGCCCGGCCGTGGTTGCCGGGGGCGTTCTGCGCGGCGGCGAGCTTGCCGCATCTTCATCCGGAAAAGCGCAGGGCGCTGCTCCAGTCGATCAGCGAGGCGGCGGCGACCGCCGTGGGCTGGTCGAACCGCGAGCCGACCTTCTACCCGGAGTGGGTGGAGAAGGTGGATATGAGCAAGGCTAACTGAGTCCCATAATAATCCTCCCTGCGCCCTAGGCGTGGGGAGGTGGCAGCGCGCAGCGCTGACGGAGGGGAAAAGCGCAGGTCGTGCCAGCTTCCCCTCCACCACCGCTTTCAGCGGCGGTCCCCCTCCCCATCTGTGATGGGGAGGATGTTTTCACCTCAGCGCCGCCGGTAGCGGAAATACCAGACTTCATGGCCAAGACGCCGGGCCTTCGCCTCGTAGCGGGTTTCGGGCCAGCCGCCGGGGCGGGTCAGGAAGTCCTTGGGTTCGCTCGCCAGCCAATCGAAGTCGGGGTGGCCGTCCATCACCATCATCGCCCAGCGTAGATAGACCGGATGGTCGGTGCCGAAACGGAACTCTCCGCCGGGCTTGAGTTTGCGCGCGATCATTCCGACCGGGCCGGGGTTCATCATGCGGCGCTTGGCATGGCGCGCCTTGGGCCAGGGGTCGGGGTGGAGCAGATAGACGAAGCTGAGCGCGCCGTCGGGGATGCGCGAGAGGACCTGGAGGGCGTCGCCCATGTGGACGCGGACATTGCCGAGAGCCTGATCGCGAATATGGCCGAGCGCGGTGACGACGCCGTTCAGGAAGGGCTCGCAACCGATGAAGCCATGGTCGGGCAACAGGTCGGCGCGATAGGCGAGATGCTCGCCGCCGCCGAAGCCGATTTCGAAATGGAGCGGTCGGTCATAACCGAAGAGGCCTGCGGCGGTGATTTCGCCTTCTTCCGGGACGGAGACGGCCGGGAGCAGCGAGTCGACCAGCTGTTGCTGGCCCGCCCGGAGCTTGTGGCCGGACTGGCGGCCGTAGAGGCGGTTGAGCGTGGTCGGATCGCCGGATGGGTGCGCGGTCATGGCGGGGCGCTTAGCGGCGGCGGGCGATCGGGGCAAGCACGGATGGCGCAAGACAAGGCGTGCCTCCCGCACCGGCTGTGAGGAGCTAGGGTGACGGGGCGGGAGGCACGGGGCCCCAGCTTCCGCGGGCCTGGCGGAGGTTGGGGCTAACCCTGGAAGAGGCGCGGCAGGCCGGGCCCCTTCAACGACTGATCGTCAGGTCAATGGCATTTAATGAATTTGCCCTTTGCGTCCTTGCACGGGCCTTTTTTGGCCACGGGCTTGGGCGCGCATTTGACGAACTTGCCCTTCGCGTCCTTGCAGGGGGCGGCAAGGGCGGGAACGGCGCCGCCCGCCATAAGGGCGAGGACGGCAAGAGCGGATGTCAGAGGTCTGGTCATCGCCAATTCTCCTTTAAAAGGAGGGGGTTGCCGGGTCCAACAGGGGTGTGGACCCGACGCCCTATCTATGCCCCGGTCGGGCGGGCGAACCTAGTGAACTTTTCGTCATGTTATGGTCAGGCGCGGGCAAACTTCTGGCCTGCGATCGACCCGTTGTAACGTCATTTCGGCGGAGGCGGGAACCTATTTCCCAACAGTAGCCCCAAGCGCGAGTCTCAGGAGATGTCGAAGAGAGTCACGCGCCTCTCTTCGACCCGCCTGCGCGGGAATGACGCAATTTCTCGCCGTAAAAGCAAAGCGGCGCGCAAGCTTTCGCCGCGCGCCGCTTCGTTGATCGTCGAGAAAGACCTTACAGCGCGGCCTTGAGCTTCTCCACCAGGTCGGTGCGTTCCCAGGGGAAGAAGTCGCCTTCCGCCTTGCGGCCGAAATGGCCATAGGCTGCGGTCGGGCGGTAGATCGGCTTGTTGAGGCCCAGATGGGTGCGGATGCCGCGCGGGGTGAGGCCGCCCAGTTCCTTGATCGACTTGATCGCTTCCTCGATCTTCGCGTCGTCGACGCTGCCGGTGCCGTGGGTGTCGACATAGAGCGACAGCGGCTCGCTGACGCCGATGGCGTAGGCGAGCTGGATCGTGCAGCGGCGGGCGAGGCCGGCGGCGACGATGTTCTTGGCGAGGTAGCGGGTGATGTAGGCGGCCGAACGATCGACCTTGGTCGGATCCTTGCCGCTGAACGCGCCGCCGCCATGGGGCGACGCGCCGCCATAGGTGTCGACGATGATCTTGCGGCCGGTCAGGCCCGCGTCGCCGTCAGGCCCGCCGATCTCGAAGCTGCCGGTCGGGTTGATGTGATAGACGGTCTCGTCCGACAGCAGATCGCCGGGCAGGACTTCGGCGATGACGCCCTTCACATAGGCCTTGAGTTCGGCTTCGTTCGCGCCCTCGTCATAGCCCTTGCCATGCTGGGTCGAGACGACGATCGCGGTCGCGGCGGCGGGCTTGCCGTTTTCGAAGCGGAGCGTCACCTGGCTCTTGGCGTCGGGCTCCAGGAAGGGGGCGCGGCCGGTGTGGCGGTCATGCGCCATCTTCGCCAGGATCTTGTGGCTGTAGTCCAGCGTGGCGGGCATGAGGTCGGGGGTTTCGTCGCAGGCGAAACCGAACATGATGCCCTGATCGCCGGCGCCTTCATCCTTGTTGCCGGACGCGTCGACGCCCTGCGCGATGTGGGCGGACTGGCCGTGGAGGTTGTTTTCGAAGCGGAACGTCTCCCAGTGGAAGCCGTCCTGTTCATAGCCGATGCGCTTTACCGTTTCGCGGACGGCGCGCTCAATCTCTTCCTGCGCGCCGGGGGCCCACTGGTCGTTCTCATAGACGCCCTTGCAGCGGATTTCGCCGGCGAGGACGACCAGCTGAGTCGTGGTCAGCGTCTCGCACGCGATGCGGGCTTCGGGGTCCTTGGACAGGAACAGGTCGACGATGGCGTCGGAAATCTGGTCCGCGACCTTGTCGGGATGGCCTTCGGAAACGGATTCCGAGGTGAAGAGATAGTTGCTGCGCATGGGACTCCCGTTAGCAGGCTGGCGTGAAAAGCGACATAAAGAAAAGTTTATATGTGGCTTTTAGCGGTTCGCCCGGCGCATGGCAATGGCCAGTCCGACGAGCAGAGCCATGAAGGCGAAGGACGCCCAGTTTCCAAGGCGCGCGAAGAGGGTGGGAGCAAGCGCGGGGGGGAGCGCGGTGTCGAGGAAACCGGCGCGGTGGAGGCCGAGCGCGTGGAGGACATGGCCGCGCGCGTCGATCACCGCCGACACGCCGGTGGGGGTGGAGCGGATGATCGGGACGCCTTCCTCGATCGCGCGGAGGCGGGCTTGGGCCAGATGCTGGACCGGGCCCCAACTGCCGAACCAGGCGTCGTTCGAGGGGTTGAAGAGGAAGTCGGGGCGGTTCGCCGCGTCGATCACCTGGCCGGAGAAGATGATCTCGTAGCAGATCTGGACGCCCATCTTCAGCGGCGGGCGGCCGAGCGTGGCGGGGAGCGTCAGGCTTTGCGGGCCGGGGCCGGACCAGAAGTCGGCGTCTCCGGGGACGAGGCGGGACAGGCCCAAGGGCTGAAGGATCGCGCGCAGGGGCAGATATTCGCCATAGGGGACCAGGTGCGCCTTGTCATAGCGGGCGGCGAGGCGGGCCTTTGGCGTGACGACGAACAGGCTGTTGTTGGCGCCCGCGAGGATGGTTTCGCCGTTCTTGCCCGGCTTGAAATAGACTTTGGTCGCGCCGGTCATCAGCAGGTCGCCGGGGCCGAGCAGCGCCGCGAGGCGCGCGCGCCATTGCGGCTCCATGTCGAGATAGGCGGGGATGGCGGCTTCGGGCCAGAAGATGAGGCGCGGGGCGGGGCGGGGCGTTCCGGAAAGGGTGGCGAGGGTGTGGAAATGCGCCTGTTCTAGTTCGGGCGAATATTTCTCGTCCTGGCCGATATTGGGCTGGACGACGCGGATGCGGGGCGCGCCGGTTGGGGTTGAGGGCGCGGGGGTGAGGAGGCCCCAGAGGGCTAGCGCGCAGAGGGGGGTGGCGATGGCGGCGGCTGGGCGGAACTGGCGGCGCAGGGCGAGGAGGATGGCTCCGGACGCGAGGATGGCGAGCGCGCCGAGGCCGTAGGTGCCGATGAGCGTCGCGCTGATGGCGATGCCGGTGGGGAGGAGGATCGCGCCTAGCGGGTTCCAGGCGAAGCCGGTGAAGACGGTGGCGCGGAGATATTCGGTGGCGAGCCAGCAGGCGGCGAAGAGGAGGGGGAGGGAGAGAGGGCGGAAAGATCCTCCCCTGACAGGGGAGGTGGCTGACCTCTGGTCAGACGGAGGGGTGGCGACCTGTCGAGAGGGCGATACCCCACCACCACTTCGTGGTCCCCCTCCCCTTACAGGGGAGGATTTGGCTAGCCACCATGCTCCCAGCGTCGCGAGGCCCGGATATACGGCGAGATAGAGCGAGAGGAGAACCACCGCGCCATAGCCGAACCAGTGCGGCATCGCGTCCTGGAAGGTGAAGGCGTGGGCGATCCAGTTGAGGCCGAGGGTGAAATGGCCGAGGCCGAACAGCCAGCCGCGCGTGAAGGCGCTGCGGCGGTCGGGCGCGCGCTCGATCAGCCAGAGGAGCAGCGCGAAGCAGGCGAGAGTGACGGGCCAGAGCTTCAGCGGCTCGAACCCCGTCGCCGACAGGAAACCGGCGAGCAAAGCGGCGAGCTTTGGGAAGCGGGCGGGCAGGTGCTGCATGGGAGCGCGGATCAGCGCAGCGTGGCCATGGTGGCGTGGCTGCACTTGTCGCTCTTGTGCCCGCCGCCCGTCAGCATCGACGCCGCGATGAAGCCGCCGACGACGAGAATGAGGAAGGCCGCGGAAAGGAGGCCCAGATATTTCTCTATGAACGCCTTGATGGGGCGGCCGAATTTCCAGAACAGGAAGCCGACGAGCATGAACTGGAAGGCGCGCGACAGGACGCTCGCCCAGATGAAGGTGAAGAGCGAGAGGCCGATGAAGCCGGCGGTGATCGTGATCAGCTTGAAGGGGATGGGCGTCGCGCCCTTCACCAGGATGATTTCCGCGCCATAATCGCGCAGATAGCAGGCCGCGACCGGGAATTTGGCGGCGAGGCCGAGCGCGTGGAGGATCTGCTGGCCGACCGCTTCGTAGAGGAAATAGCCGATGCTGTAGCCCAGCAGGCCGCCCAGCACCGAGGCGATGGTGCAGATGAGGCCGAAGCGTATCGCGCGTTCCGGCCGGGCGAGGCACATGAGGCCGAGCAGCGGGTGCGGCGGAATCGGGAAAAAGCTGGATTCGAGGAAGGAGATGACGAAAAGCCAGCGTTCGGCATGGGCGTGGGCGGCTTTCGCCAGCGTCCATTGATAGAGCTTGGTGAGCATCGCCGCCGGGCCTAGCGGAGATTGGAACGGGTCGCCAGAGGTTTCCCGAACAACCGACATATTACCATGTCGACATGAATTGACCGGGAGAGGGCGCTTGATCCGCCGGGGGTGGGGCGGATAGGAACGGGGCGAAGGAGATCATGATGCTTGGCATGGGTGAGGGCGGTTGCCCGTTTGAGTTCAATACCGATCCGGCGACGTTCAAGGTCGGCGACGCCGTCAGCTATCGCGTAACCGGCAGCCTGGAGGGCATGCCTTTCGCCGGTACGCTGCTGGAGGTGCATGAGGATCATGTCGTGCTGACGTCCGATCCCCAGGACACGGCCAGCCGGATGCGCGCGACGCGGGAAAGCCGGCCGGTTGTGCGTGAGGAAGATGTGTGCTGAAGCGACGGCGTTGATGGTCGGGTGACGTCTGAACAGATATTTTCCCCGGCGCGGTCAGCCTTTCAAGTGAGATTTCCTTCCATAAGCTGGAGCAAGGCGCGGGAGCGTGGCGGCGGGCTGCTGTTCGCGATCGCCTTCAACGCGCTGTTGCTGCTGGCGCTGCTTACGCTTGCGCCGCGTCCGGAGCAGCGGAAGGAGGACCCGCGCAACCCCGTCACCTTTGAGATGGCGCCGGGGCCAAAGGCCGCGCGGGACGAGGCGAAGGCGGAGAAGAGCGCGGAGCGGAAGCAGGAACGCTCTGCGGAGCGGCAGGCGGCGGCGGTCGTCCGCCCGCCCCAGCCGGTCGAAAAGCGCGCCGAAGAACCGCCATCGCCCTTTCCTTTCCTGACGCTCAATCGTGAGCAGATGGCGTCGGCCGATATCGGGCGGCTGCCGAAGGCGGCGGCGAGCGAGGGCGCTTCGGGGCAGGGCGACAGCGCGGCCGTGGCGGGACCGGGAGAAGGGCCGGGCGGCGTGCAACTGTTCGAGGCGGAATGGTATCGGCGGCCTAGCCATGCGGAACTGGCGACCTATCTGCCGTCCAATGCGCCGGCCAGCGGATGGGGGCTGGTGGCGTGCAAGACGGTCGATCATTACCATGTCGATAATTGCCAGGCGATGGGGGAGTCCCCTGTCGGATCGGGTCTTGCGCGAGCGGTGCGGCTGGCGGCGTGGCAGTTTCTGGTGCTGCCGCCCCGCGTCAACGGCAAGGTGATGGTGGGCAGTTGGGTCCGGATACGGATCGACTATACGCGACTGGCGGCAGGCGGAGTCGCGGTCGGACGTTAAACTGGTTGCGTTTCGCTACCTAGATGACATCATGTCCGGCATCTTACCGAAGGGAGCAGGACATGATCGTTTACGGAGCGCGGCCGTCGCCTTTCGTGCGCAAGGTCATCATCTTCGCGGCGGAAAAGCAGATGCCGATCGAGGTCAGGCCCGGCGGTTTCGGGCAGGGCGGGGAGGTATTTGCGCAGGCTTCGCCCTTCGGCAAGATGCCGGCGTTTCAGGACGGGGATTTCCTGATCAGCGACAGTACCGCCATCATAACCTATCTGGATACGGTGCAGCCCGAACCCAATCTGATCCCGACCGAGGCGAAGGCGCGCGCCCGGACGATCTGGTATGAGGAGTTTGGCGATACGATCGTCCAGGCGGCGGGCATGCAGATATTCTTCAACCGGATGGTCGCGCCTTTTCTGGGCCTGCCGCAGGATCTGGTCGCCGCCGACCGGGCTGAGGCGGAGAAGCTGCCCGAGGTTCTCGACTATCTGGAGAAGGTGCTGCCGCAGAGCGGTTTTCTGGTGGAGGATCGGTTCACGCTGGCGGACATTGCGGTCGCCTGTCCGTTGATCAATATCGGCTATTGCAGTCCCGCGCTGGAAAATGGGCGTTGGCCAAGGGTGGGGGCGTGGTTGGAGCAGTTGCGCGCGCGGCCGAGCTTTGCCGGGGCGCTGGCCGCCGAAGCGAAGGCGATCGAGCGGATGGGCGCCTCCTAAAATAACCTATTTGGAACATTTACCTTGACATCGTCACGCTGTTCTGGCAGGGATGTCGATATTGGGAAAATGTGAGTCGCCAACGCGGCGAGGCGAAGGGCTGGTCCGGTAAGGGCCGGCCCTTTCGCGTTGGGGCGAGCGGCGGCGGGGGACAGGCATGACGGAGACGGGGGACAAGACGGTGCGCCGCTTTTCGGGCAAGGCCAGCGACGGGGCGGATCGCGAGCTGAGGGTGCAGCGCGGCCAGCGGGGGGCTTTCGGCAGCGGAGCCCAGTTGCGCGCGGTGCGCAAGGACGGCTGGACGAAGGAGCGGCGGCGGATCTTCATGGAGACGCTGGCGGCGACATGCAATGTCAGCGAGTCGGCGCGGGCGGCGGGGATGAACCTGTCGAGCGCCTATTATCAGAAGCGCCATAACCCGGATTTCGCCCGCGAATGGCGGCAGGCGCTGAGCATCGGCTATGCCGAACTGGAGGCGCTGCTGCTGCGGCAGGCGTTGTTCGGCAGCGAGCAGGAAGAGGTGATGCTGGACGCGGAAGGTGCGGTGAAGAGCCGGAAGGTGAAGCGTGGCCTGCCGCTGATGCTGGCGATGCGGTTGCTGACGGCGCACAAGAAGGAGGCCGCCGAGGCGCGGCTGGCGGAGGAGACGGACCGGCCCGATGGGGAGGATGCGGTGGCGCGGTTGCGGGTGGCGCTGGACGAGGTGCGGCGGCGGAGTGGGTGAACTTTCGTCATGCCAGCGGAAGCTGGCATCTCGGGAGATAGCGCACGGTCTGGCCGCCTGAGATCCCAGCTTGCGCTGGGATGACGGGTTGAGGGGGGCGTTTCACCCCTCCGGTTCGGGGGCGTAGCGCAGGTGGAGGAGGGGATAGGGGCGGCCCTGGCCGTCCTGATCCGACCGGCCGGTGCGGGCGAAGCCCATGCGTTCGTAGAAGCTGATGGCGCCGACATTCTGTTCGTTGACGTCGGTGGTCATGGTGGGGTGGAGTTCCAGCCCATGGCGGACCAGCCGACGACCGACGCCCTGGCCGTGCCAGTGGGGATCGACGAACAGCGCGTCCATATGCGCCCTGTCGACCAGCATGAAGCCGACGGCGCGATCGTCGGCGTCGGTCGCGAGCCAGGCGGATGAGCGCGGGAGAAAGGCGGCTGCTTCGGCGGTGATCGCGTCGCGGTCCTGGGCATGCAGGAAATCGTGGGTCGCATCGACGGCGCGGCGCCAGATGTCGAACAGGCGGGGGCCGTCGGCGGCGCGGGCGGGGCGGATCGAAGTCATGGCCCAGCCTATAGCGCCGCGCCGCGACAAGCGAAGGGGAGGGCGACGGAACAGGGGCGAAGCGCGGCGAAGGGAGGGAACAATGGGCGGGGTATCGGATTTCGAGCGGCTCGCGCATATGCCTGACGCAGCACGGGAGAAGGTGCTGGCGGCGCTGAACGGCGCGGCGGCGCAGGCGCTGGCGCATGACTGGCGCTGGCGGGCGCGACCCGAACAGTTGGCGCCGGAGGGCGACTGGGGGGTGTGGCTGATGATGGCGGGGCGCGGCTTTGGCAAGACGCGGGCGGGCGCGGAATGGGTGCGGGCGATCGCGGAGAGCGACGGGAGCGCGCGAATCGCGCTGGTCGGCGCGACGCTGGGCGAGGCGCGATCGGTGATGGTGGAGGGGCCTTCGGGTCTGCTGGCGAGCGCGCCGTGGTGGAACCGGCCTGCCTTCTCCCCCGCGCTACGGCGGCTGATCTGGCCCAATGGCGCGATGGCGACGCTGTTCGGCGCGGCTGATCCGGAGTCGTTGCGCGGGCCGCAGTTCAGCCATGGCTGGGCCGATGAGATCGCCAAATGGGCCGGCGGCGAAGCGGCGTGGGACAATCTGATGATGGGCATGCGGTTGGGGGCGAGGCCGCGCGTGCTGGCGACGACGACGCCGCGTCCGGTGGCGCTGGTGCGGCGGCTGGCGGCGCGCAATGGCGGCGATGTGGTGGTGACGGGCGGGCGGACGGCGGACAACGCCGCCAATCTGGCCGAGGGGTTCGTTGCGGCGATGGAGCGCAATTATGGCGCGACGCGGCTGGGACGGCAGGAATTGGAAGGCGAGCTGATCGGCGAGGTCGAGGGCGCGTTGTGGAGTCGCGACCTGATCGAGCGATGCCGGGTCGCGCATGTGCCGGGGCGGGATGATGAGGGCGCGCTGCTGTCGCGGGTGGTGGTGGCGGTCGATCCGCCCGCTTCGGCGCATGGCGACGCCTGCGGCATCATCGTCGCGGGGCTGGGCGCTGATGGCCGCGCCTATGTGATCGCCGACGCCAGCGTGGAGAAGGCGACGCCCGAAGGATGGGCGCGGGCGGTGGCTGCGGCGGCGGCGGCGCATGGCGCGGATCGCGTGGTGGCCGAAGCGAACAATGGCGGCGCGATGGTGGAAAGCGTGCTGCGCGCGGCGGAGGCGTCGCTTCCGGTCAGGCTGGTGCATGCGAGCCGGGGCAAGGCGGCGCGGGCGGAGCCGGTGGCGGCGCTCTACGAGGCCGGGCGGGTGCTGCATCGGGGCGCGTTCTGGAGTCTTGAAGACGAGATGTGCGGGCTGGTGACGGGCGGCGGCTATGTCGGGCCGGGGCGTTCGCCCGATCGCGCCGACGCGCTGGTATGGGCGCTGACCGAATTGATGCTGGGGCGGCGGGGCGAGGCGCGGGTGCGAGGCGTCTGAAGGAACCGCGCACGGGTCATCCGCGTATTATCACAGGTGAATTTTCACGAGGGAGTATCGGTGATGAAGATGGCGCGGATGATGATGGCCGCCGCTGGGGTGGCGCTGGTCGCGTCGCCGGTGATGGCGGCTTCGCTGAGCAGCAAGGAACGCGCGCGGGTGGCGCGGGCCGCGCCGCGCGACCGGGACGATGTGCGCTATTGCCTGTTGCAGGCGAAGAAGGGGCGCGATCGCGGGACCGTGATCGGCGCCGCCGGTGGCGCGGGCGTGGGTGCGCTGGCTGGCGGGAATCTGGGCGAGTCCCTGCTGGCGGGCGCTGCCGGCGCGGTCGCGGGGCGCGTGATCGGCAAGAGCGAGGGGACGAACTCCACCTGCGATCGGGTGTTGAGGCGTAATCCTTAGGGGGAAGCCCCTCTCCAAGTTTCGCTAGGCGGCTGGCGCTGCCAAGCTTCACTATCCTCTCCCCTGAAGGGGAGAGGATTTTTTGTGCGGGGTCTTCATGAGATTGTTTGGGACAAAGGCCGTGCGGGGCTCCGCGCGGCCAGCGCTGGCGCGCGCCTGGGGTTCGGGATCGGTGGCGCTGGGGGAATGGCCGGCTTCCTATGAGGCGCAGTTGCGGGCCGGGATCGTCGGCAATCCGGTGGCGCAGCGGGCGTTGCGGCTGGTTTCGGAAGGCGCCGGGGCGACGGCGCTGGCGGCGAGCGGGGTCGAGGAGGCGGATCGGGCGCGGGTGCTGGCGCTGGTGGCGCGCTGCTCGGCGGGGCAGGGGTTGGTCGAGACGCTGGCGAGCCATTTGCTGCTGCATGGCAATGGCTATGTGCAGATAGTGGCGGGGGCGGACGGGACGCCCTGCGAGCTTTACGCGCTGCGGCCCGAACGGGTGAGCGTGGAGGCGGACGCGCGCGGGTGGCCGGCGGCCTATCTCTATCGCGTCGGCGACGGCGTGACGCGGCTGCTGCCCGAGGATGGGGCGGGGCGGACGAGCATCATCCACATAAAGGCGCTGCATCCGCTGGACGATCATTATGGGCTGGGCTGCACCGGCGCGGCGGCGGGGGCGGTCGCGATCCACAATGCCGCGACGGTGTGGAACAAGGCGCTGTTGGACAATGCGGCGCGGCCTTCGGGCGCGATGGTCTATGATCCGGGCGACGGGTCGGTGATGAGCCCGGAGCAGTTCGAGCGGGTCAAGCGCGAGATGGAGGCGGCCTTTTCGGGCGCGGCCAATGCCGGGCGGCCTATGCTGCTGGAGGGCGGGCTCGACTGGAAGGCGATGAGCCTGACGCCGGCGGAGATGGATTTCGTGGGGCTGAAAGCGGCGGCGGCGCGGGAGATCGCGCTGGCGTTCGGCGTGCCGCCGATGCTGATGGGGCTGCCGGGCGACAATGCTTACGCCAATTATCGCGAGGCGAACAAGGCGCTGTGGCGGCAGACGATATTGCCGATGGTGGCGAAGATCTGCGGCGGATTGTCGCAGGGGTTGGAGGGGTGGTGGCCGGGGTTGAGCCTGGCGGCTGATCTGGATGCCGTGCCTGCGCTGTCGGATGAGCGGTCGGCGCTGTGGGAGCGGGTGGCGGCTGCGGATTTCCTGACGGCGGAGGAGAAGCGGGCGATGTTGGGGCTGTGATCCGGTCAAACAGGTCCGTTCGGTTCGAGCTTGTCGAGAACGGAGGTGGGACGTCGTTCTCGACTGACGCCTCTCGACTTCGCTCGATGCTGCTCGAACCGAACGGGTTGGGGTTGGGGGATTTTTCTATGAAATATGATGGCGAGATGCTGGCGCGGCTGGTGGCGCAGGCCGAGGGCGCGCCGGGGCAGATGGATATGGTGATGATCCGCGCGCTGATCGAGGAAGCGAGCGAGCTGGGCGCGGGACGGGCGCTGGAGCGGCTGGGTCTGAGCGATCGGGGCGCGGAAGGGGACGTGCGAGAACTGCGCGAGCTGCTGTCCGCCTGGCGCGACGCGAAGAAGGCGGCGCGCGGGGCGGTGGTCGGCTGGGCGGTGCGGATCGTGATGGCGCTGGTGCTGCTGGGCGTGGCGGTGAAGGCGGGTCTTGTCGGCATGGTGCGCGGGTGAGTGGCGGCGATGTGCGTTTCGCTGGCTATGCGGCGGTGTTCGACCGGGTCGACCGGGGCGGAGACGTGGTGCGGCCGGGGGCCTTCGCCGGCGTGACGGCGGGCGCGCCGCTGCTGTGGCAGCATCATCCGGGCGAGCCGATTGGGACGGTCGAGCGGATCGAGGAGGACCGGCACGGGCTGCGCGTGATCGGGCTTGTGTCGGGGCGGACCTCCGCCGGGCGAGAGGCGGCGCGGGCGCTTCGGGAGAAGGCGGTGGATGGGCTGTCCTTTGGCTATCGCGTGCGGGAGGCGCGGGGGCATGCGCCGCGCGAGTTGCTGGCGCTGGAGGTGGTGGAGGTGAGTGTGGTGACGCATCCGATGCAGCCGCTGGCGCGGGTGATTGCGGTGGAGGATTGAAGCGCAGCGTGCTCCTGCGAAGGCAGGAGCCCAGATCTGACGGTGGGCCTGGGCTCCTGCCTTCGCAGGAGCACGGGTTTCTATGACTTTTCGGGCGGTCCTTTGGGGCCGCCTTTTTTGTTTCTAAGCAAGGAGTGGTTGATGACGGACCAGTTGGAAGCGAGCTTTGATGCGGTGGTGCAGGGTGGGCGTATCGATACGCTGGAAGGGGAGATCGCGGCGCTGAAGGGCGCTTTGATCAACGCCCAGCGGCCGGCGCTCGACGGGGTGAAGGGCGGGGCGGTCGATCCGCGCCGCGCGGCATTCGTCGAACGCTATCTGCGGCAGGGGATGGAAGCCGGGGTGGAGCTGAAGAGCTTTTCCGGCGCGAGCAATAGCGCGGGCGGTTATGCGGTGCCGCGCGAGATCGACCAGATCATCGACGCGACGCTGAAAAGCATCTCGCCGATCCGGTCGATCGCCAATGTCGTTCGCACCGGCACGGCGGGCTATCGCAAGCTGGTGACGTCGGGCGGCATCGTGTCGGGCTGGGCGAGCGAGACGGGCGCGCGGGCTGAGACGGCGACGCCGAGCTTCAACGAGATCGTGCCGCCTTCGGGCGAGCTTTACGCCAATCCGGCGGCGAGCCAGGCGATGCTGGATGACGCGCAGTTCGATGTCGAAGGCTGGCTGGCGGGTGAAATCGCCCGTGAGTTTGCTTCCGCCGAGGGCGCGGCCTTCGTCAACGGCAATGGGACGAACAAGCCCAAGGGCTTCCTGACCTATACGACGACCAATGAGGCGGACAGCGCGCGCGCTTTCGGCTCGCTGCAATATGTGGCGGCCGGCGCCGCTGGCGGATTCGCCGCGAGCGATCCGCAGAACAAGCTGATCGACCTGGTGCAGAGCCTGCGCGCGCCCTATCGCCAGGGCGCCGTCTTCGTCATGAATTCGTCGACGCTGGCGGCGATCCGCAAGATGAAGACCAGCGATGGCGCGTTCATCTGGCAGCCTTCGCTGGCTGCCGGTCAGCCCGCGACGCTGCTGGGCTATCCGGTGGTGGAAGCCGAGGACATGCCGGATATCGCGGCGAACAGCCTGTCCATCGCCTTCGGCAATTTCCAGGCGGGCTATGTCGTATCCGAACGCAGCGAAACGAGCATCCTGCGCGATCCGTTCAGCAACAAGCCGTTCGTGCACTTCTATGCGGTCAAGCGCATCGGCGGCGCGGTGGCCAATTCGGAGGCGATCAAGCTGATGAAGTTCGCGGCCAGCTGATCTCCCCCTCATCCAACTTCGCCTAGGCGGCAGAGCCGCCAAGGCTGCGTATCCTTCTCCCCCCAGGGGAGAAGGTTTGGGAGGGCGTTCTTTGGGGCGCCCTCCTCCTTTTTGGGGAGGGGTGGATGGTGCTGGTGCGGGAAGAGGCGGGGGCGCCGGGGGCGTCGCTGGACGAGTTGAAGGATTATCTGCGGATCAGCGGGAGCGGCGAGGACGAATTGCTGGAAGGGCTGCTGCGGAGCGCGACGGGGCTGTGCGAGCAGTTTGTCGGGCAATGGCTGGTCGCGGGCGAGGCGCGGGAGACGGTGAAGGCGGACGGCGCGTGGCAGCGGCTGTTGGCGCGGCCGGTGCTGGCGATTTCGGGCGTCGAGGCGGTGGCTTTGGACGGGAGCGTACAGGCGCTGTCAGCGGACGCCTATGCGATCGACATCGACGCCGCTGGCGACGGTTGGGTGCGGGCGCGGCCGGCGAACGGGCGGAGCGTGCTGGCGGTGTCCTATCACGCGGGGATGGCCGAGGAGGCGGCCGGTCTGCCCGAGCCGATCAGGCAGGGCGTCATCAGGCTGGCGGCGGAGCATTTTTCGGCGCGTGGGGGCGAGGTGGCGTCTCCTCCGGCGGTGGTGAGTGCGTTGTGGCGGCCTTGGCGAAGGATGCGGCTGGCATGAGCGCGGCGTTGTTGCGGCGCGCGGCGGGGATCGTCGAGGCGCGCGCCGAGGAGAGGCGCGCGGCGGTGGCGCAGGCGATGCTGGACGCCGGGGTCGAGGAGGCGCGGGTCGAGGGCGAGGTCGTGCGGCTGTCGGGGCGGGGATTGCTGCGCCGGTGGCTGGCCGACATCGGCCTGCGTGAGGCGGGGAGGGGCAGGGGATGAGTGCGGAAGTGACGGTGCGGGCGGCGGTGATCGCGGCGCTGCGAGGCGATGCGGAACTGATGGGCGGGCTCAACGGCCTGTTCGACGGACAGCCGGTGCGCGCCAGCACACCCTATGCGGTGGTGGGCGAATGCATCGCCGGCGACTGGGGCGCGAAGGGCGTGGACGGGCGCGAATTGCGGCTGTCGATCAGCCTGCATGACGCGGGGGAGACGCCGGGCAGGCTGGCGGGGCTGCTGGCGCGGATCGATCCGGCGGTGCAGGCGGCGGATGCGGGCGGGGAGGGCTGGCGGATCATTGGCGCGCGGCTGGTGCGATCGCGGCTGGTGAAGGCGGGCAAGGGGGATGGCTGGCAGGCGGTGGTGGATTATCGGTTGCGGGTGGTGGCGGAGGTTTAGGGGTGGGGGAAGGCGGACGATTGTTCGTCATGCTGGCCGCAAAATTCTTCGTCATCCCCGCGGAGGCGGGGACCCATCTCCCATAAGATGCGCCAAGCGGAACGTTCAGGAGATGGGTTCCCGCCTTCGCGGGAATGACGGGGGTGGGGTTGGGGCGCGGTCTGGCCTCACGAGATCCCAGCGTGCGCTGGGATGACGCCCAGAGGGCGTTCAGCCGCCCGGCCTTGAATAATCCTCGAACTCGCCGGTGATCTTGTCGACATATTCGGCGACCTGATCGTCGGCGTCCGCCTGGGCGTCCTTGTCGGACATGCCGCTGGCCTTGTCGTCGGCGACGACGGCGGCGCGGAAGGCGGCTTCCTTGTCGCTGCATTTGGATTTTAGCGTGGACTGGAAGTCACGGAGCGTCTGCTTCTTGTCCAGCGCGACCTGGATCTGGCTCGAAAGACATTGCGAAAAAGCCTTTCGCCCGGCGCCGACGGCGTCACCCGACTGGGCGACGGCGAGCATCATCATGAGGGGGCCAGCGATCAGCATCGGACCTCTCCAAAACCCGATTCCTACACGGTTTATCTTACAGGAGAATGCTCCATGGGCATAGAAAAAGGAAGCGCGTTTCTGTTGAAAGTGGGCGATGGCGGGAGCCCGGTCGTCTATGCGACGGTGGCCGGGATGCGCACCACGCAGCTGTCGGTGAATGGCGAGGCGGTGAACGTCACGTCCAAGGATTCGGGCGGCTGGCGCGAACTGCTGTCGGGCGCGGGGGTCCGATCGGTCAGCGTGTCGGCGGCGGGCATTTTTACCGGGTCGGCGGCGGAGGTCCGCATCCGCAATCATGCGCTGGCGGGCACGATCGAGAATTTCGAACTGAGTTTCGAAAGCGGCGAGCGGATGCGCGGGCGCTTCCTGGTCACGCGGCTCGACTATGCGGGGGATTATAATGGTGAGCGCAACTATGCGCTGAGCCTGGAAAGCTCCGGCGCGGTGGTGTCCGAATGAGCGGGGCGGCGAATGGCGCGCCCAATGGTGCGAGGGGCGAGGCGGCGCTGGAGGTCGGCGGCGCGACGTTGCGATTGCGTCCGAGCTTCGCCGCGCTGGTGGCGGCGGAGGAGGAATTGGGGCCGCTGTTCGATCTGGTGGATCGGGCGGCGGACGGGAAGCTGTCGCTGTCCGACATGGCGGCGCTGTTCTGGCACTGCCTGGCCGATCGCCCGCGCGAACTGACGCGCGAGGGGTTGGGCGAGGCGATCGTCGAGGCGGGGCTGGCGAAGCTGTCGCCGGTGCTGCGCGGGATACTCAAGCAGATTTTGGGGGGACGATGAGCTTCTTCAAGGCGGCGGCGCGGCTGGCCGGGGTCGCGGGATGGTTGCTGGGGTGGCGGCCGGACGAGTTCTGGCGATCGACCCCGGCGGAGCTGGAGGCGGTGTTGCGGGCCGCCAAGGGCGAGGCGGAGCCGGAGGTGGGACTGGATGTTGGGGAGTTGGAGCGGTTGCGGGGGATGATGCCGGATATTCGCCCTTAGCGGCTAGGCCCCACCCCAACCCCTCCCCTGAAGGGGAGGGGCTTTTGTTCGCTCGGGAGGTTGGAAAATGGACGAGGAAATCGAGACGCTCGTGGTGCGGGTGCGGGCGGATACGCAGGGCTTTTCGCGCGATGTCGAGGCGATGCGGGGGGAATTGGAAGGGCCGCTGGCGGGCGGGGCGGAGAGGGCCGGACGGCGGATCGAGCAGGGGTTGTTGCGGGCCGTGAGGACCGGGCGCTTTGGCTTTGAGGAGCTGAAGCAGATGGCCCTGTCGGTGCTGGAGGAGATTGCGGCGGGCGCGGTGCGATCCGGGGCGGCGAGCGTGGGGGGCGTTGGCGGAACGCTGCTGACGCTGGGCGCGGCGGCGCTGGGTCTGCCGGGACGGGCCACGGGCGGGCCGGTGACGCCGGGGCGCGCCTATATGGTGGGTGAGCGCGGGCCGGAAATGTTCGTGCCCACGACCAGCGGGCAGGTGGTTCCCAATGGCGGTGGCGGCGGGCGGGACGTGCGGGTGAACATCGCCGTGTCGGGGCGCGGCGAGGGGCTGGAAAGCGCCCGGTTGCTGGCGCGGAGCGCGCGGCAGGTGGCGCGGGCGGTCAGGGGAGCGCTGAACGGATGAGTGGCCTTAATTACTGGCTGGCGGATGCGCGGCGGGGGCAGGACAGGCGCTTCATGAAGCGGTTCGCGCCGACGCACTGGACCGTTAACTTTCCCCGGCCGATGATGGCGAGCGTCGTGACGACCGCGCCCGACGCACTGCGGGTGGATACGGTGTTCCATGGATCGGGTGATCTGGCGGGGCTGATCTGGGAGGCGGAGGACAAATGGAGCCATAAGCTGCTGGCTTATGAAACCGCGCGGGATTTTCGGGACTGCGTGTTGCGGTTTCGGTGGCGCAGCGATGGGGTGCGGCGGCTAAACGAGATTCATGGGCCGACGCTGACCATCGAGGGGCGGGACGAGGAGGGTGATCCCCGATCCTGGTATGTGCGGCTGTGGAACTATGCCGATGGTGAGGCGGATGATGCGGAGATCGCGCTGGATTTCGCGCAGCTGGACGGCGGCTATCTGTTGCCCGGCGAGGCCGACCCGGTGTGGGCGGGCGATATCGACCGACTGTTCATTTCGCTTGCGCCGCCGGGTTATGATGCGGGCAGCACGCCTTTCCCTGCCGGCGTCGAAGGCTGGGTCGAGCTTTCGGACATAAGCTGTGACGGCGCGGGATCGGTGCTGAGCGTCGGGGATGTGATCGTGCCCGAACATGGGTTGTCGATGGCGACGGGCTATGACGATTGTTTCAACCAGACGCCCGAGCGGATCGTCGCGTCGATCCACGCGCTCGGCTATCGCGGCGACATCAACCATTATGTCGGCATGAGCCATTATTTCCGGCTCGAACCGCTGGGGGGCGGCTTTTACATCAGTCTGGCGGGTGGGGTGCTGAATGCGCCCTGCGCGGCGTGGCATGCGGATTTTGCCGAGCGGGCCAAGGCGCTGGGGCTGGGGGTGATCTGGTCGCTTTCCTACGAGCTTCTCAATGCGCATTGCTGGAATGACTGGAAGCAGCGGGCGGAAAATGGCGATCCGGCGCTGACGGGCTGGTCGCCGCCTTCCACGCTGCTGTCGCCCGCGCATGACGGAGCGATGAGCTATTTGCGGCTGGTGGCGGGGGCCTTTGTTTCCATTGCGGTGGCGGCTGGCATTCCCGTGAAGTTCCAAGTCGGCGAGCCCTGGTGGTGGGTGATGCCCGCCGACGGGCGCATCTGCCTGTATGACGGGGCGGCGGTGGCGGCCTTTGGCGGGAGTCCGGTGTCGATCCCCAATGTGCGCGGCACGCTGGGCGCGGGGCAGAAGGCGCTGCTGGATCAGGCGGGGGCGGTGCTCGCCAGCTCGACGGCGGCGCTGTGCGCGTGGGTGAAGGGGATCGCGCCCGACGCGGTGACGCATCTGCTCGCTTATCTGCCGACGGTCATCGATCCGCTGGCGCCCGAGGCGAAGCGGGCGAACATGCCGGTGGGATGGGCTTCCCCCGCCTTCGATGTGTTGCAGCTGGAAGATTATGACTGGGTGACGGAAGGGCGGCCGGCCCGGACCTCGCGGGGCGTGGAGCTGGCGACGGCGCGGCTGGGTTATCCGGTGGACGAGCAGCATTATTTTTCCGGCTTCGTGCTGATGCCCGAGCAGGCCCACCAGTGGCGGCGGATCGCCGATGCGGCGGATGCGGCGGTGCGGCGGGGAACGGCGGCGACCTTCGTCTGGGCGCTGCCGCAGGTGGCGCGGGACGGCTTCACCTGCTTCAGACTTCAGGGAGACGATGCGATGCAGGCCTTTGACGATGTGCTCTTTCCCCTGGCGATCGGACGAGAGGCGAGCCTGTCGCCCGCCTTTTCGACGCAGATCGTCGAAAGCCCTTCGGGGCATGAGCGGCGGAGCAGCGACTGGGCCGATGCGCGGCTGTCCTTCGATGCGGGGCCGGGGGTGCGGTCGGAGGCGGACATCGCCGCGCTGATCGCTTTCTTCCGGGCGCGGCGGGGGGCGGCGCGGGGATTCCGCTTTACCGACCCCTATGATGATCGCAGTTGCGCGCCGGGCGGGACGCCGGGACCGATCGACCAGCGGCTGGGGATCGGGGACGGGGTGCGCGCCGAGTTTCCGCTGCAACGCTTCTATGGCGAGGGCGAGGAGGCGCAGGCGCGGCGGATCACGCGGCCTGTGGCGAGCAGCATTCGCGTGGCGGTGGACGGCGTGGAGCTGGACGAGGGGTGGAGCCATGCGGGGATGGGCGTCATCGCCTTCGACGTCGCGCCGGAGGATGGCGCGGTGCTGACGGCGGGCTTCCGCTTTGACGTGCCGGTGCGCTTTGCCGAGGATCGGCTGGACATCAACCGGGCCACTTTCGCGGCGGGCGAGGCGCCATCGGCGCCGCTGGTGGAGATCAGGGAATGAGCGGGCTGGAGGCTTTGGCGAAGCCGCTCGCCACGCTCGCCTTCTGCTGGCGGCTGGAGCGGCGGGACGGGGTGACGATCGGCCTGACCAGCCATGATCGCGACATGACCATCGGTCATGTCCGCTATCGCGCGGCTCCGGGCATGACGCCGTCGGCCATCCGCAGCGGCATCACGGCGGAGGGTGGGGACACCGATCTGGAAGGCGCGTTGGTGGCCGATGCGATCAACGAGAGCGACCTGATGGCGGGGCGGTGGGACGGCGCGGCGCTGGAATTGCGGCTGACCGAGTGGGACGCGCCGGGCGATCTGTGGCTGCTGCTCGCGCAAGGCGAGATCGGCAGCGTGGCGCGGCGGGGCGGGGCGTTCACGGCGGAGCTGGTCGGCGCGATGGCGGCGTTGAAGGCTCCGGTCGCGCCCTCGACGTCGCCCGATTGCCGGGCGGCGCTGGGCGATCGGCAATGCCGGGTCGATATGGCGGCGCGGCGTCGGGTCGTGGCTGTGGAGGGGGTCGAGGATGTGGTGGTCGGCGTCTCCGGGTTGGCGGCAGGCGCTTATAGCTTTGGGACGTTGCGTTGGATGACCGGCGCGAATGGGGGGATGGTGCAGGCGGTCGTGGACAATGACGGCGACACGGTCACGCTGGCGGACCCGCCGGCCTTTGCCGTTGAGCCGGGCGCGCTCGCGCTGCTGACGGAAGGGTGCGACAGGCAGCTGACGACGTGCAGGACGCGCTTCGCCAATGTCGTGAATTTCAGGGGCGAGCCCTATCTGCCGGGCACGGACCTGCTGACGCGTTATCCCGGCGCATGAGGGCGGGGACGATGGCGGAGCGGATCGTCGCGGCGGCGCGCGATCTGGTCGGCGCGCCGTTCAGGCTGCATGGGCGCAGCGGGGAACGGGGCGTCGATTGCGTCGGGCTGGCCGCGCTCGCCTTTGTGCGGGCGGGGCATCGCGGGGAACCGCCGCGCGGATATGGGCTGCGGTCCGGGGATGAAGCGCGGACGCGCCACTGGCTGGAGCAGGCGGGCCTGCGCGGCGTGGACGAAGCGAGGGCGGGCGACCTGGCGCTGGTGCGGCCGGGGCCGCTGCAACTGCATCTGATGATCGTCACGCCCGGCGGGCATATCCATGCCCATGCCGGGCTGGGACGCGTGGTCGAGACGCCGGGCGCTTCGCCCTGGCCCGTGATCGGCCACTGGCGAACGGAACAGGAGGACATATGGCGACACTAGTGCTGACGGCGCTGGGGACGGCGATCGGCGGTCCGTTGGGCGGTGCGATCGGCGGGCTGCTGGGCAGCGCCTTCGACCAATCGGTGCTGTTCAAGCCTAAGGGCCGGGAGGGACGACGCCTCAACGACCTGCAATTGCAGACATCCACATATGGCGCGCAAATGCCCAGGATTTTCGGGACGATGCGGGTCGCCGGGTCGGTGATCTGGGCCACGGACCTGAAGGAAAAGAAGCACAAGAGCGGCGGCAAGGGGCGGCCGAGCGTCACCACCTACAGCTATTCGGCGAGCTTCGCCGTCGCCCTGTCCGCGCGGCGGGTAAGATCGGTGCGGCGTATCTGGGCCGACGGCAATCTGCTGCGCGGGGCCGCAGGCGACTTCAAGACCGAACTGGGGGCCTTTCGCCTGCATATGGGGGGTGAGGATCAGGCGGTCGATCCGCTGATCGCGTCGGCGCTGGGCGTGGGCCATGCCCCGGCGCATAGGGGCGTGGCCTATGCGGTGTTCGAGGACCTGCAACTGGCGGATTATGGCAACCGCATCCCGTCCCTGACCTTCGAGGTCGAGGCGGATGAGGGGCCGGTGGCGATCGAGGCGGTGGCGGCCGAACTGAGCGGTGGCGCGCTGACCGGCGAGGCGCTGGGGCAGGTGGATGGACTGGCGGCGGGCGGCGCGGATGTGAGCGACGCCATCGCGCCGCTGGCGGAGGTTCATGACCTGGCCTTCGTCGCCGATGAGAGTGGGCTGCGGCTGATGGGGACCGTTGTCGAGGACTTAGCAAAAATCGGCAGGACGGCCTTTTGCCGGGGCGTCAACGGGCGGCGGATCGACCCTGTCGAGCAGGCCGATGGCGGGGCGGACGCTGTGCCGGTCGCGCTGTCGCTGCGCCATTATGATGCGGAGCGGGACTATCAGGCCGGGGTCCAGCGGGTCAACCGGCCGGGGCCGGGGCGCACGGAGCAGGGGGTCGAACTGCCTGTCGTGCTTTCCGGCGACGGGGCGCGGACGCTCGCCGCGCGACGGCTGGGCCATGCGTGGACCGGGCGATCGACCATGACGCTGCGCTGCAACTGGGATGCGCTGCGCCATGGCGCGGGCGATATCGTGACGGTGGAAGGCGTGCCGGGCCGGTGGCGGATCGAGGAACGGGAATGGGAAGCCATGGCCGTTCGCCTCGCCCTGCGCCGGATTCCGGGGGCGGGCGGGGCGCTGCCGGGCGGGGCGTCATCCGGCGCGATCCTGCGGCAGGAAGATGCCCCGCATGGGCCGACGACGCTGATGCTGGTGGACTTGCCACCCGTCAGGGACACGCCGGCGACGGCCCCGGTCATCATGGCGGCGGCGAGCGGCGGCGCAGGATGGCGGGGGGCGGCGCTGTTCGCGATGAGCGAAACGGGGGAGGCGACGCCCGTCGGCCGAACCGCGCCCAAGGCGGCGATGGGGCAGGTGGACGGGATATTGCCAGCGGCAAGTCCCCTGCTGATCGACGAGGTCAACAGCGTGCATGTCACCTTGCTGGCGGAGGACATGGAGTTGGGCGATGCCGACGCAGCGGCGATTGGCCAGGGGCGCAACCTGTGCATGGTCGGGCGGGAGTTGATCCAGTTTTCGCGAGCGGTGCAGACAAGTGCGGCGAGCTTTCGGCTGGAAGGACTGCGCCGCGGGCTGGGCGGGACGGAATGGGCGATGGCGGATCACGTCGCGGACGAGCCATTTCTGCTGGTCGAGGAGGACAGGCTGGCCGAGCCATTCGCCGGTCGGGCAGGCGAGATTGGCGGCGAATTGAGGCTCGCGGCGATTGGCGTCGGCGACAGCGATCCGGCTGAGGCCATAGTCCTGGTCAGTGGCGAGGCGGTGACGCCGCTCACGCCCGTTCACGCGCGCGTAGCGTCCGACGGGGCGGGGGGATGGACCCTCTCATGGACGCGGCGGAGCCGGAACGGATGGCGCTGGGCAAGCGGCGCGGATGTGCCGCTGGGCGAGGAAAGCGAGCGTTATGACGTGCGGGTGCTGGACGGCGAGACCCTGCTGCGGCGGGTGGAAGCCGACGTTCCGGCCTGGACCTATGATGCGGCGATGGTCGCGGCGGATGGCGGGGGAGCGTTGACGATCGAGATCCGCCAAATTGGTTCCTTTGCGCTCGGCCGGGCGGCGCGCCTCACGCTGACGGCCTGACGCCTTTCACATATTCAAGGGGAGTTTGACGATGACGATGGATGCGACACCTCGCTGGGCGCTGCCGCAGCTTTTCGCCGGGCAGGCCCAGAAAGAACTCTACCATAATGAGGCCCTCGTCCGGATCGATATGCTGCTGCATGGGCTGGCGGAGAGCGCCACCGAGACGACGCCTCCCGCGACGCCGGATGTCGGCGAGTGCTGGATCGTGGCGGCGGGTGCGACCGGCGCGTGGGACGGACAGGATGGGGCGCTCGCCTGCTGGACGGAGGGAGGATGGCGGTTCGTAGCTCCGCGCGCGGGGCTTTCCATCTGGGTGGTCGACAGCGGGCGGCGGATGCGGCACGACGGGGCAGGTTGGCAGGATGAGCAGGTGCGCGAAGACGGATTTTTCGTGGACGGCGATCGGGTGGTCGGCGCCCGCCTGGCCGCGATAGCGGACCCCTCCGGCGGGACCACCGTGGACAGCGAGGCGCGGACTATTATCGCCGCGATACTGAGCGCGATGCGGGCGCATGGCTTGATAGCGCCATGACTTGCATGCCGATGCGTTTTACAATGGATCGCGGCATAATTAGTCTTCGATCACCGGTGATCGGCGCTGCTGGTGTATATTTGCAACAGTTCCACCAAATGTGGACTTGCCATGAAACTTTCTTGCCGATACAGGGTTCCAGCAGTCCTTCGTGACAATATTGAAAGGGGAATCCTAATGCGGAAGCTTGCCCTCGCGGCCGTGCTTGCGACGAGCGCCCTGGCCACCCCGGCCATGGCTCGTGACGACAGTTGGTACATCGGTATCGATTCCGGCGTCGTCCTCGTTGAAGATCAGGACATTGCTTTCACCCCCGGTGTGACCGTTTCCGACGTGGACTACCACAAGGGTTGGGATCGCGACGCGGTGATCGGTTATGATTTCGGCGGTTTCCGCCTGGAAGCCGAAGCCGGCTACAAGCGCGCTGAAGTCGACCTCGACAAGAGCGGTTTTGGCGGTTCGGCCTCGGCGCTGTCGTTCATGCTGAACGGCCTGCTCGACTTTGGCGCTGACGACGGCCTGCAGGGCTTCGTTGGCGGCGGCGTCGGCGTTTCGCGCGGCAAGCTGGCCAATGACGGCGTCAACGATTCCGACACCGGTTTCGCCTGGCAGGCGATTGCGGGCGTTCGTTACCCGCTGACCAGCAATGTCGACGTTTCGCTGAAGTATCGCTTCTTCAACCAGGACGACATCAAGCTGGTTTCGGCCTTCGCCACTGGCGGTCCGGCTGGCGCCGCGGTCGACACCAAGCTGCGCACCCACAGCCTGCTGCTGGGTCTGGCGTATAACTTCGGTGAGCCGGCTGCTCCGCCGCCGCCGCCTCCCCCGCCGCCGCCTCCCCCGCCGCCTCCGCCCCCGCCGCCTCCGCCGGTGGCTGAGTGCAGCCCCGGGCCGTACATCGTGTTCTTCGAATGGAACAAGTCGGACATCACGCCTGACGCGGCCACCATTCTGGACAACGCGGTTTCGGCCTACAGCAACTGCGGCAGCGCCCAGGTCATGCTGGCGGGCTATGCGGACCGTTCGGGTTCGGCATCGTACAACGTCGGCCTGTCGCAGCGTCGCGCTGATGGCGTCAAGGCCTACATCGCTTCGAAGGGCATCGCTGACGGCGTGATCACGACCCAGGCGTTCGGTGAATCGAACCCCCGCGTCGAAACCGCCGATGGCGTCCGCGAACTGCAGAATCGTCGGGTGGAAATCACCTACGGTCCGGGTTCGGGTCAGTAAGCGAATTTTCCATCTTCACGGATGGAAGAGGTTTGAGGGGCTGGTCGAAAGACCGGCCCCTTTTTCCATGGTGAAAAGAGCGCGCGCATGTTCGGGCGCGGGCCTCTTGTCGGGCGGGGCGACAGGATATTTTGAGCCGTGCCTTAACGATCAAAATTCGATGACAATGTAGGTCCGCAACAAACATGGCCTCACTGTTCGCAGCAATGTCAGGCCGGGGTGAGGTTCATCATGAAAAGTCTCTCTGTCGTTTTCACTTTTCCTCTGGCGGCTCTTCTGGGCGGTTGCGCCATGAATGACGCTGCGTCCGTAAATCCTGATGTCCCGAGCGCCGCTGCGCCGACCGCAAGCGCTGTTCTGCTGGCGGGAGACGGATCGTCTCGCGGCGAGGCGAGGGTGAGGCAAGCGTCCGATGGGCTACACGTCATCGTCAAGGCGCGCGGGCTGACGCCGGGGCTGCACGCCGTACATGTGCATGGCATTGGAGCATGCACGCCCCCGGATTTCACCAGCGCGGGCGGCCATTGGAATCCCACCGGCCACAAGCATGGCAGGGACAATCCGGAAGGCATGCATATGGGGGACATGCCGAACATGCTCGCCGGGTCGGACGGCGCGGGCGAGATGGAATATGTCATCCCCGGCGGCGCGCTGCGAAGCGGTTCGAATCCCGTTCTGGATGCCGATGGCGCGGCGATCGTGATCCACGCTCAGGCGGATGACAACAGGACGGATCCGGCTGGCAATGCGGGAGGCCGCGTGGCCTGCGGGGTTCTGTCGGCAGGCTGAGGGGAAGCGAAGTTAGACTTCGCGTCCGTCAGCCTGATACGACGCCACCCTGTGATAAAGCGCGCCCGAGGGGTTCAACTGGCTTTCGAACAGGGCGAATCGGTCGATCATGAAAGGCGCGCTTGAAAGCCCGGCATTTGACGCCATGAACATTTCCGTGGAACCCGCGCTGTGGTTGAGGCGCGCCAGGGTGATGTGGGGCAGATAGGCGCGATCATCAGGCGCGAGGCCGGCGTGGATACAGGCTCGATCAATTTTGCGATGCAATTGGGCAAGGGCGTCGCGCGGATGAACGCCAGCCCAGAGCGTGTTGACATGGCCTTTCCGTTCGAACCTGCCCAAGCCCGACAGCGCGATGGGAAAAGGGGCGAAGCGAACAGCGCTGAGCCCGTCGGCAAGGTCTTCCGCACAGCGTCCATCGACTTCTCCGACGAAGCGAAGCGTGAGGTGGAGTTGGCCGTCATTCTGCCAGCGAGCGCGAGCAACGCCGCCCATCAACGCCAGCAGCCGAGCGCGAATCTCTGCGGGCGGGCGAATGGCGATGAAGAGGCGGACCATGCAGCTGATATAAGGATGGGCGCTACATCAAGCCAGAGTTCGCTCACGGCTTGAATTGCGGATCATATGGGCCGATAATGGGCAAACCGGCGGACGTGCCGGCGAAGGAGATTTTTCTCATGGCCAATTGGTCTGATCCCCGCTCCAACATCGCGGGTTTTGGCGGTGCGACCGTAGCGCGCGGCGAGGCGTTCGACGCGGGCCTGCGCAGCTACATGCTGTCGGTCTACAACTATATGGCGAGCGGCGTTCTGTTGACGGGTGTGGTCGCCATGCTGTTTTCATTGGGCGGCATGAGTTCGCCGGCGGCGCAGATCCTGCTGCAGCCGGGTATCTTGAAATATGTCATCATGTTTGCGCCGCTGCTCTTCGTGATGGTGCTGAGCTTTGGCCTTGCACGGCTATCCACGGTTGCCACGCAGGCAATCTATTGGGCCTATGCCGCCGCGATGGGGCTGTCGCTGTCGTCGATCTTCTTGATGTATACGCAGACGTCGATCGCGCAGACCTTCTTCGCGACCGCGGCGGCTTTCGTCGGGCTGAGCCTGTGGGGCTATACGACCAAGAAGGACCTGTCGGGCTTCGGCACCTTCCTGATCATGGGCGTGGTGGGCCTGCTGGTGGCTTCGCTGATCAATATGTTCATGCGGTCAAGCGCGATGGACGTGGTGATCAGTTTCATCGGCGTACTGCTGTTCGCGGGCCTGACGGCCTATGACACGCAGAAGATCAAGAGCATCTATGTCCATGTCGCGGGGACGGAGATGGTTGGCAAGTCGGTGGTGATGGGGGCGTTGAACCTCTATCTCGACTTCATCAACATGTTCCTGTTCCTGCTGCGCTTCATGGGCAATCGCAACTGAGGACTGGCTTTCGCAAATAGGTAAAAGGCCCGGCGGATCACTCCGCCGGGCCTTTTTGCATTATGCGGGCTTCTGCATCTGGGCGATGAGCGCGCCGTCCAGTTCCTTTTGCTTTTGGTAGGCAGGGCGTTCGCGCAAGTGGGCTGCATAGGTTTCGAAGGCGGGACGGCTGGGGATCGTGCCGAAGCTAAGGCCCCAATCTATCTGCGACCCGACATAGACGTCGGCGGCGGTGAACTGGTCGCCGCATATCCATGACGAACCGGAGACGGCGCTTTCCAGCACGCTGATTGTGGCATCGAACGTGCCGTAACCCGCCGAGCGCTCGCGGTCTTCGGGGACGACGAAGCCGAACGCCCTGTTGGTGACGGCCGCCTCGACCGGACCGGCGGCGAAGAAGAGCCAGCGATAATAGTCGGCGCGATCGGCGGGCTGGGGCGCAAGGTTGGCGTCGGGGAAGGCGTCCGCAAGATAGGCGCAGATCGCGGCGGCTTCCGTCACGGTCTTTCCGGCGTGGACGATCGCGGGGACTTTGCCCATCGGATTGATCGCGAGATAGTCGGAGGACTTCATCCCGCTTTCGTCATAGTCCAGCACCACCATGTCATAGGGTTGCCCGACTTCCTCCAGCATCCAGCGGGCGATCTGCCCGCGCGACATGGGGTTGGTGTAGAAGGTGATGTCTTCGGCCATGGAGGGTTCTCCCGATATCTTGCATGTCTGACGCAAAGGGTGGGGGAAGGCGGAAGGCGCTGAGAGTGCGACAGGTCGTGGGCGACTCCAACTTCGCCTCTCATTTTATCAGGTTCGTGGCGTAAAATATCTGACGGTTTTGGTCAGTTGCGGACGTTGTTTTCTCCTCTCCTTTAGGGGAGGGGACCAAGGGGTGGGGTCTTGCCCCACAGGCAGCGTCATGCGGTGGGGCACTACCCCACCCCAACCCCTCCCCTGAAGGGGAGGGGCTTTGACTGAAAGCCACCCATAGACAGAAAGGGCGACCTGTAGGCCGCCCTTTCCTCATTCCTCTTTCCTGGAGCCGCTTCAGCTCGATCCCTTCGCCTGCTCGGCGGGCTTCGCCTTTCCACCCTTCTTGCCCTTCTTGGGCGCGGCGGGGGTGATCTCGAAGGCGAGGGCGTCGTCCTTTAGCCGGACATGGACCTCGCCGCCGTGGACAAGCTTGCCGAACAGCAGTTCCTCGGCCAGCGGTTGCTTGATCTTCTCCTGCATCAGGCGGGCCATCGGGCGGGCGCCGTAGAGCTTGTCATAGCCGCGCTTGGTCAGCCATGCCTTGGCTTCATCGTCCAGGGTGATGTGGACGTCGCGGTCGGCCAGCTGGAGTTCGAGCTGGAGCACGAACTTGTCGATGACGCGGGCGACGATCTCAGGTGGCAGATATCCGAAGGGCACCACCGCATCGAGGCGATTTCGGAATTCCGGGGTGAAGAGCTTCTTCACCGCATCCTCCTGCACATCCTCGCGCGTCAGTTCGCCGAAACCGATGCTTTCCTTGGCCATGTCCGACGCACCGGCATTGGTGGTCATGATGAGGATGGTGTTGCGGAAATCGACGGTCTTGCCGTGGTGATCGGTCAGGCGGCCATTGTCCATCACCTGCAACAGGATGTTGAACAGGTCTGGATGCGCCTTCTCGATCTCGTCCAGCAGCAGTACGCTGTGCGGTTGCTGGTCGACGGCGTCGGTCAGCAGGCCACCCTGGTCATAGCCGACATAGCCCGGAGGCGCGCCGATCAGGCGGCTGACCGAGTGGCGTTCCATATATTCCGACATGTCGAAACGCTGGAGCGGGATGCCGAGGAGGGTCGCCAACTGGCGCGCCACCTCCGTCTTGCCGACGCCGGTGGGGCCGGAGAAGAGATAGTTGCCGATCGGCTTGTCCGGATCGCGCAGGCCCGCGCGCGACAGCTTGATCGCGGAGGACAGCACTTCGATCGCCTTGTCCTGACCGAAGACGACGCGCTTCAAGTCCGTGGTCAGCGATTCCAGCACGCTCTTGTCGTCGGACGACACGGTCTTGGGCGGGATGCGGGCCATGGTCGCGATGACCTGCTCGATCTCCTTGGGGGTGATCGTCTTCTTGCGCTTGCTTGGCACCACCAGCATCTGCATCGCGCCGACCTCGTCGATCACGTCGATCGCCTTGTCCGGCAGCTTGCGGTCGTTGATGTAGCGTGCCGAAAGCTCCACCGCCGCCTTGATCGCGTCGGGGGTGTATTTGACGTTGTGATGCTCTTCGAAGGCGCTGCGCAGACCGGCGAGAATCTTGATCGTGTCTTCGATCGTCGGTTCGTTGACGTCGATCTTCTGGAACCGGCGCAGCAGGGCGCGATCCTTCTCGAAATGGTTGCGGAACTCCTTGTAGGTGGTCGAGCCGATGCAGCGGATCGTGCCGCCCGACAAAGCGGGTTTCAGCAGGTTCGAGGCATCCATCGCGCCGCCGCTGGTTGCGCCCGCGCCGATGACGGTGTGAATCTCGTCGATGAACAGCACCGCATGCGGCATCTTCTCCAGTTCGGTGACGACCGCCTTCAGCCGCTCCTCGAAATCGCCGCGATAGCGGGTGCCGGCGAGCAGTGCGCCCATGTCGAGCGAGTAGATCACCGCTTCCTTGAGCACGTCGGGCACTTCGCCCTCGACGATCTTGCGCGCCAGCCCTTCCGCGATGGCGGTCTTGCCGACGCCCGGATCGCCCACATAGAGCGGGTTGTTCTTGGACCTGCGGCACAGGATCTGGATCGTCCGGTCGACTTCGGCCGAGCGGCCGATCAGCGGGTCAACCTTGCCCCGCATCGCCTTCTCATTGAGGTTGACGGTGAACTGCTCCAGGGCGCTGTCCTTCTTGCCCTTGCTGTCCTGCGCCTTCTTCTCCTCTTCCTGAGCGCCCTTGGTTTCGCGGGTTTCAGGCGCTGCCGCGCCCTTGCCCACGCCGTGGCTGATATAGCTGACCGCATCGAGGCGGCTCATATCCTGCTGCTGGAGGAAGTAGACGGCGTAGCTCTCCCGCTCAGAGAAGAGCGCGACGAGGACATTGGCTCCCGTCACTTCATCCTTGCCCGACGACTGGACGTGCAGGATCGCGCGCTGGACGACGCGCTGGAAGCCGCTGGTGGGCGAGGGGTCGCTTGATCCCTCCACCTTCAGGCTGTCGAGTTCATTGTCGAGATATTGGGTGACCGCGTCGCCCAGTTCCCCAAGCTCCACGCCGCACGCCTGCATGACCTTCGACGCATGCTCATCGTCGATCAGGGCGAGCAGAAGATGCTCCAGCGTGGCATATTCATGCCGGCGCTCCGACGCGTGGGTCAGCGCGTTGTGCAGGGTGGTTTCAAGGGCGGCTGCGAAAGATGGCATGTCCGTTCTACTCCTGGCCCCAAACAGGGGTTGTCTTGAACCATATGTCGGCATTGCTCGACAGCGGATCAAGGAGCGTTCCTCGATCGCCGGAATTGCCAGACTGACCCAACCCGGTGAAACCATATAGGGGGCCGCCAAGGTCAGGACGTGGGTTCATCGTTTGAATAACGCCTCAGCACTTTCTTTGTGGTTAACAGCGTCTTCAATTTTTGATCTGGTCCGGGCGATTTCGCCCTCCAGTGCATTGATGCGGGCTTTCAATTCGGCAACGGACAAGGGGTCCAGGTCCTGTCGAAGCAGCCCAGCCAGTGGATCGTCAGCCTTGCGTGGCAGATCATTGTCCATGTCCATGACTTGTAATGTTGACCCTGCGGGCCAGTCTGTCAATAAGGCGCTCATGCCGCCGATTGGTTTTTAGGTGCGGTGCAACATCATGGGCGGGGGTCCAGCATCATGCCGGTTGAAAGCGCATTGCCGGATGAGATGATCGCAATCGGCGTGGCCGCGCCCGGCGGTCCCGAAGCGCTGGTTCCGGAGCGTCGGCCCGTTCCCGTTCCCGGACCTGACGAGGTGCTGATCCGCGTCGCGGCGGCGGGCGTCAATCGGCCCGATGTGATGCAGCGGCAGGGGAAATATCCGCCTCCCCCCGGCGCGTCCGACATTCCGGGGCTGGAAGTCGCCGGCACGATCGTCGCTGCGGGAAGCGGCGCGGAATCGCTGACAGGCCGGAGGGTGTGCGCCTTGCTTGCGGGCGGCGGCTATGCGGAATATGCGGTCGCGCCTGCGGGCCAGTGCCTGCCGGCGCCGGACGGTTATGACATTGTCGAGGCCGCGGCGCTTCCCGAAACGCTCTTCACCGTGTGGACCAATCTGTTCGAACGCGCCTATGTCGTCGGCGGGGACAAGGTTCTGGTGCATGGCGGAACCAGCGGCATCGGCACCATGGCGATCACGCTCTGCCGCCTGTTCGACATCACGATTATCGTCACCTGCGGCAGCGATGCGAAGTGCGAGCAGGCGAAGAGTTGGGGCGCGCATCACGCGATCAATTACCGCACGCAGGATTTCGTCGAGGAAGTGAACCGCATCACGTCGGGACAAGGCGTGCAGGCGGTGCTCGATATGGTGGGGGGCGACTATATCCCGCGCAATCTCCAGTGTCTGGCCGAAGACGGCCGCCATGTGTCGATCGCGGTGCTGGGCGGCCCGAAGGCCGAGATTTTCCTGCCAGCGGTCATGAGCAAGCGGCTCACTTTGACGGGCTCGACGTTGCGCCCGCGCTCCTCGGCGTTCAAGAGCCTGATCGCGGACGAGCTGATGCAGACGGTCTGGCATTTCGTGGGAGAGGGCAAGCTGCGGCCCGCCATGGACATGCGCTTTCCGCTAGTCGAAGCGGCGAAGGCCCATGCCCGCATGGACGCCGGCGACCATTTCGGCAAGATCGTCCTGACCGTCTGAACTTGCCTGAAACGTAGCATTTCCGTCATATTCGGTGCGCAATTGTAACATTGCGGCATTAGTGAATCGGCCCCGAGGACAACAGCTCCGAGGGTTACTATGAACGCCATCACGCGATTGCCCTTCCTGGCGGACGTGGACGATGTCGCCGCCGATCATTTTGACATTCCCGAGCGGGAAGGGCGGCGTCAGCGCTATCGCACCATCTGGATTTCCGACATCCATCTCGGAACGCGCGGTTGCAATGCGAAGATGCTGATCGACTTTCTCGACAGCGTCGACAGCGACACCATGTATTTGGTCGGCGACATTATCGACGGCTGGCGGCTGAAAAAGCGCTTCTACTGGCCCGCCGCGCATAATGACGTGGTGTGGCGCGTGATGAAGCGCGCCAAGCGTGGCGCCCGCGTCGTCTACATCCCTGGCAATCACGACGAGATGTTTCGTCAGTTCGCGGGCCTGAGCTTCGGTGGGGTGGAGATAAGGCGCAGGGCGATCCATGAAACCGCCGATGGCCGCAAGCTGCTGGTGCTGCATGGCGATGAGTTCGACACGATCATGCTCGCCCATCGCTGGCTCGCCTTCGTGGGGGACGCGGCCTATACCATGCTGATGCGGCTCAATGTGGTCGTCAACGCCGTGCGGCAGCGCATGGGACTGCCCTACTGGTCGCTCAGCAAAATGGCCAAGCACAAGGTCAAGAATGCGATCGAGTTCATCTCCCGCTTTGAGGAAGTCGTGGCGCATGAGGCTGGGTCGCGTGGCGTCGACGGGGTGGTGTGCGGCCACATCCACAACGCCGAAATCCGCGAGATAGCGGGCGTTCATTATTATAATGACGGCGATTGGGTCGAAGGCTGCACCGCGTTGGTCGAACATTTCGACGGCAGGATGGAGGTGCTGCACTGGGCCGATGAGATTGCCGCCCGCAACGCTGGCGAACCGGCGCGGATCGCGGCCTGACATGCGCATCGTCATCGTCACCGACGCCTGGTCGCCGCAAGTCAACGGGGTGGTGCGGACGCTTCAGACGATCCAGGGGGAATTGGAGAAGATGGGGCATGAGGTGCTGGTCATCTCGCCCGATCTTTATGGCTCCATTCCCTGTCCGACCTATCCCGAAATCCGCCTCGCCTTCGTCCGCGCGGCGGTGGTAGGGCAGGCGGTTGCGGCCTTCCGGCCCGATGCGGTGCATCTGGCCACGGAGGGGCCGCTGTGCCTGGCGGCCCGGCGCTGGTGTCTGCGCGCGGGCGTGCCCTTCACCACCGCCTACCACACGCATTTCCCCGATTATCTGGCGCGCCGCACGGGTCTGCCCGCCGCCTGGTTCTGGCGCTACATCCGCTGGTTTCACGGACCCGCGCGCGCGGTGCTGGTGTCGACCCGCTCGGTCAGGCGGCAGTTGCGGGCGCACGGGCTCGCCCATGTGCGCAAATGGGGGAGGGGGGTGGACCTTGCCGCCTTCACCCCGCAAGCGCCTTCGCCAGCCCTGTTCGCGCAGCTTCCTCGCCCGATCCAGCTGTATGTCGGCCGGGTCGCGGTCGAGAAAAATCTGGAGGCGTTCCTGGCCAGCGATCATCCGGGCGCGAAGGTGGTGGTCGGCGACGGACCGGCGCGGGCTGTGCTGGAGCGCGCCTATCCGCAGGCGCATTTCCTGGGCGCGATGTTCGGTCAGGAACTGGCCGGCGCCTATGCGGGGGCCGATGTGCTCGTCTTCCCCAGCCGCACCGACACGTTCGGCCTCGTCATGGTGGAGGCGATGGCGTGCGGGACGCCGGTCGCGGCTTACCCCGTCACCGGTCCCATTGACATCGTCACCCCGCAAAGCGGCGCATTGTCCGATCGGCTGGAGGACGCTATCGCCGCCGCTTTGCTGTGCGATCGAGGGGCCTGCGCCGCTTATGGCCGCACCTTCGACTGGGCGCGGAGCGCGGAGGAATTCGTCACCGGGCTGCACTGCATCGACCCGGTGGTGATGGACAGCGCCGCCTGACGCTTTTCCTTGCTCGACGAGGCTTGATGCACTATCTCTGCACGGGCGTGGCCGCCCTGCTTGGGCGGCCCTTGTCATTTTTAGTGCCGGAGAATTCCCGTGTCCCAGCCTCTCATGCCCCATGCGACAGCCAGCTGGCTGGTCGACAATACCGCGCTGAGCTTTGATCAGATCGCGGAGTTTTGCGGGCTCCATATCCTGGAGGTGCAGGCGATCGCAGACGACACCGCCGGCACCAAATATACCGGCCGCGATCCGGTGCGCGCGCATGAGATCACCATGGAGGAGATCCACAAGGGCGAAGCCAACCCGGACTATCGCCTCAAGATGCTGAAAGGCCCTGAGCCGGTCCGCCGGACCAAGGGGCCGCGCTACACCCCCGTCAGCAAGCGGCAGGACAAGCCCGATGGCATCGCCTGGATCCTGCGCAACCATCCGGAGATTTCGGATGGGGCGATCGGCAAGCTGATCGGCACCACGCGCACGACCATCGCCGCGATCCGCGACCGCACGCACTGGAATATCTCCAATATCGTGCCCAAGGACCCGGTGACGCTGGGCCTGTGTTCGCAGCGGGAACTGGACACGCTCGTGACCAAGGCCGCGAAGAAGGCGGGTATCGAAGCGCCCACCGATTCGCGTCTGGATGGCGATCGCGAAGCGCTGATCGAGGAACTGCGGCGCGAGCGTCAGGACGCCGTCCGCCGTGCGGAAGAGGCGCTGAAGAGCGAGGCCGAACTGATCTCCAGCACCGCCAAGATCCTGGACCCGTTCAGCGACAATAGCGGCAACGTCTGATGCCATAAGGACATTCCGCCGCAGGGCGGAACGACCATAGGCCAGCCATTCAAGGGGCCGCCCCGACCATGGGGGTGGCCCCTTTACGCTTGCGTAAGGCAGGGGTGTAACTTACATCTTTGCCCATGGAGAGCAGCGAAAACGTCTGGAAAGACCATTATAATCATCCGGTAGCGTGGGATCAGTCCTTCCCGCCTTTGTCGATGGTGGACATGGTCGTCAGCAGCGCCACCGCCACCCCCGATGCGGCGATGATCGACTTCATGGGGCGCAAGACCA
>DASVOF010000012.1:0-4850 GCA_036383495.1 Sphingobium sp.
GGGCGGCCCGCGTCGCGCAGGTCGCCGATGGCGTCGCGCAACTCGTTGAAGGTCATGGCGTTCGGATCGATTTTCGCCAACGTGAACTGATCGGGCCGGATATTGTGACCGAAGCGAACGGTTCCGACCTGCCGCTCGGTCCCGCGCGCGACGTCGAACTGGCGCGCGTCTTCCAGCACCCAGCTTTTGCTGGCGGCGTCATAATGGGCCTTGGGCGCCTGGATGATCGTGGTCAGGCTGTTGTTCACGCGGTTGAAGATCTCAACCTTGCGCAATTGCACCGCCGTGCCGCGCCCGGCGACGATGGCGGCGGTGACGAGATTGTTGCCGTCGCGCACCCATGGATTGACCTTGATCCCGCTGTCGCGGGGCAGGGGGCCATATTCGACCGCCTGCCATGCGCTGAGCCGCGCGGTGGATCGCGCGACGACCCGTTCGTTGAAGGCGTAGCTGATGAGCGCCACGCCCAGCGCCGAGGCGATCAGCGGCGCGAGTATCTGATGCGCGGAAAGGCCCGCCGCCTTCATCGAGACGATTTCGCTGTTCTGGTTGAGGCTGGCGAGCATGATGAGCGTGCCGAGCAGCACGGAAAAAGGCAGGAATCGCGCGATGATCTGCGGCGCGCGCAGCGCCACATATTGCCACAGCTGCGCGTCGCCATTGCCGGGATAGGCGAGGACGTCGCCGGATTCGCCCAGCAGGTCGAGCGTCTGGAGCACGAGCACGAGCAGCGCCAGCACGGCGAAGGTCCGCGTCAGGAACAGGCGCGCCATATACCAGCTGATCTGGCGCGAGGGGAAGAAGTCGAACTGCATGGACTCAGGCTGCTCCTTGCGCGGTCACGGTCCGCCGGCGGCCGAAGCGCAGCAGCTTGGCCACCTGCTTGCCGATCTTGGCGAAGGCATATTCCAGCGCGCCGATGGGCTGCCCGCCCGGTCGATGCGCGACGACATGATACATCCACAGGATCAGTCCGGCGGTCAGCAGGAACGGCCCCCATAGCGCGATGATCGGGTCGACTTTCCCCAGCGAACCCACGCCCTGACCATATTCGTTGATCTTGTGATAGGTCACGATGAAGACGATCGAGAGGAAGACGCCGAGCGCCGATGTGGAACGTTTGGGCGGGATCGCGAAGGCGAGCGCCGCGAGCGGGAGCAGCATCATCATCGCCACTTCCACCAGGCGGAAATGATAATTGGCGCGAATCTCGTTGCGCAGCTTTTCCGGGGTGCCGGGATCGTGGCCCATCACGGCCAGTTCGGGAATGGTCTTTTCCCGGTCGACGTTGCGGCCGCGGAACCGTTCGATCTGGGGCAGGTCGATCGGCAGGTCGTGGCTGGAGAAGGAGAGGATTCGCGGCGACGTATATTTGGGCCCATCGTTGACCAGCACGCCGTCGCGCAGGCGGAAGATGATGGTGTCGGGATCGTCGGTGGCCAGGAAGCTGCCCTGCGCGGCCGTCACCGCCACGGTCTGCCCATCCTTGCCGGCCACGCGGACGAAGATGCCATGGAGATCGCGGCCGCTTTCCAGGCTGCGTTCGATGCGCAGCGTCATGCGCTTGCCCAGACTCGTGAACTCGCCGACCTTGATCGACGCGCCCAGCGCGCCGGAGCGCAGTTCGAAGCGCAGCGCTTCATAGGCGTGACGCGAGAGGGGCTGGACGAAACCGACGATGCCGAAATTGAGCAACGCCAGCGCGATCGCATACATATAGGGCACGCGCAGCAACCGGCCGTAGGACAGGCCGACCGCGCGCATCACGTCCAGTTCCGAGGACAAAGCGAGCTTGCGGAAGGCGAGCAGGATGCCCAGCATCAGCCCGATCGGAATGCCGAGCGAGAGATATTCCGGCATCATGTTGGCGAGCATCCGCCATACGACGCTGACAGGTCCGCCCTCCGCCGCGACGAAGTCGAAGAGGCTGAGCATCTTGTCGAGCACGAGCAGCATCGCGGAGATCACCAGCGTGCCCAGCATGGGCAGCGCGATCAGGCGGGCGAGATATCTATCGGTGGCGGTCAGCATTTCTATATGTGGTCGTCCCATCACCATGATTTGGCCGCAAACCCCACCCATATCCTGAATCACGGATAGTCAGTTTGCGGGGGCGAACAGGGGCTCGCCGTCCGATCTCTTCGGGCGGCTATAGCTTCACGGAGTTGGATGGTCATGTTCAAAGTTGCGATGGGTCTGTTGCCGGTGGGGGCATTGTTCGCCGCTGCCCCGGCGATGGCCCACGGACAGGAGATCGGCAACGATCTGGATCGCTGCGGCGCGTCCGCGCGCGGTCCGGCGGTGCTGGTCGACGTGCGCGGTTTCGCCGCCGCCACCGGCAAGGTCCGCCTCCAATCCTATCCCGCCACCAAAAACGCCTGGCTCGCCAAGGGCGCGTGGCTCAACCGGATCGAAAGCGTGGTGCGGCCCAGCAACGGGGCGATGCGTTTCTGCATGCCGATGCCGGAACCCGGCAAATATGGCATCGCCGTGCGGCACGACCGCAACGGCAACGGCAAAACCGACTTTGCGCGCGATGGCGGCGGCTTTTCCAACAATCCGTCGATCAGCATCTTCAACCTGGGTAAGCCGGGCGTCGACAAGGCCGCCATCAACGTCGGGCCCGGCGTGACGAAGATCACCATCAACCTTAAATATATGTCCTGATCCGATGGTCCGCGTCGCGCTCCTGTCCAATCCCAAATCCACGGGCAACCGGCAGACGCTTCCGCGCGTTCGCAGCTATTGCGCCAGCAACCCCGACATCTTCCATTATGAGGTCGAGCATGTCGAGCAGATCGGCCGGGCGTTGCAGACCATCGCCCGCGTCGATCCCGTCGTTATCGTCGTCAATGGCGGCGACGGCACGGTGCAGGCCGCGCTGACGGAATTATATCAGGGTGAGCATTTCAAGGGCCGCGTCCCGCCGATCGCGGTGCTGCCCAATGGCAAGACCAACCTCATCGCGCTTGACCTGGGCATCCATGGCGATCCGATCAAGGCGCTCGAAAGGATCGTTCAGATCGCCAAGTCGGGCGTGGACGATCATGTGGTGGCGCGCGAGCTGATCGCGCTGTCGGACGGCGGCGCGGACACGCGGCCGGTGCTGGGCATGTTCCTAGGGGGGGCGGGCCTTGCCGACTATATGCTCTATTGCCGCAACCAGATCTATCCGCTGGGACTGTCCAACGGCCTCAGCCATTTCCTGACGGTGCTGGCGGTTATGGTGTCGCTGGTGTTCGGCATCCGCGCGCGTTTTCTGCCGCAGTCGAGCCATCCGGTGCGCATCTCCCTGATCCGCGACGGGCAACTGGCGGGCCGCTATGCGGTGCTGATCGTGACGACGCTGGAGCGGCTGCTGCTAGGCGTGCAGGCGGGTCATAGCCAGCGCGGCCACATGAAGCTGATGGCCGTCGACCAGAATCTGTCCGCGCTGCTGCGGCTGGCCTGGGCCAGTCTGACCCGGCGCGTGGGTAAGGCCAAGGTGCAGGGCGTCCATCTGGAACAGGGCGACATCATCCGCATCGAGGGCGATCACAGCAGCGTCATATTGGATGGCGAACTGTTCCAGGCGTCGGAAGGCAAGCCGATCGTGCTGCGATCGACCGCGCCGGTGCCGTTTTTGCGGCTGGCTGCTTGATTTGATTTGGGTGGATGGCGGACCTTCTGATCCCTCTCCCTTGAGGGAGAGGGCTGCGCAGACTTGGCAGCTTGCTGCCTTAGTCGTAGCTGGGTGAGGGGGATGCGATCCAGCGGATCGCGCGGGCCGTAGGCCCGCTCCCCCACAACCAACTCCGCCTAGGGCGTAGTGATGATTTAACTATCGAAGCCATATGGCGATGGCCGCGAGTTTGACGAAGCCCATGAAGTTGACGAGCAGCTTGTCGTAGCGGGTAGCGACGCGGCGGAACTGCTTGAGTTTGGCGAAGAAGCGCTCGATGCGGTTGCGCTCTTTGTAGAGTTCGGTGTCGTATGGACGTTGCGCCTTGCGGTTCCGCTTGGGCGGGATGACGACATTGATTCCGCTCTTTTCGATCCTGTCGCACAAATGATCAGCGTCATAGCCTTTGTCCGCAAGGATGGCCTGCGCTTCGAAGCCGCCGATGAGGTCATGGGCCAGAGCGATGTCGTTGCGTTGCCCGGGCGAACCGAGCAGGCGGATCGGCAGGCCCAGCGCCTCCGTTGCGGCATGGATCTTTGTGCTCAGCCCGCCGCGAGACCGGCCCAGGCCCTGGGCATCCGCCCCCCTTTTTCCTTGCGGGCGCCCGCGGCATGCTGGTGTGCGCGCACGATCGTACTGTCGATCATCAACCATGCCAGGTCCGCCTCGCGCGCCAGAACCAACAGCATCGCGTCGAGAACCCCCATCTCGATCCAACGATAATAGCGCCGTTTTACCGAGCGATAATCGCCAAGCCGTTCCGGCAGGTCGCGCCAGCGCCCGCCCGAACGCGCCATCCACAGCAGCGCATCCAGAAACTTCCGGTTGTCGGTGCGTGGGCCGCGCTTGCCCTTGGTTCCACCCGGCACAAAACCCTTGATCCGGTCCCACTGATCGTCCCGAAGCGCATCACAATCCATCGCTGATCCCCAAAACCAGCCTTGAATCCGATTTCGCCCTCCTTGGGAATCCCTAATCCTTAAATCATCACTACGCCCTAGGCCCTTCGGGCCAAGGCTGCGTATCCTTCTCCCCCCAAGGGAGAAGGAAGGTAGGCTTCCTCTCAACCCGCCCCGCTCGCCGCTATTTCCATGTCGCCGGGCCGACGCAGCATCTTGTCCACATCGCCTGCGTGCATCTCTTCGGCGGCGATCATTTGCCGGGCATATTCCTCGACGGTGACGGAATG
>DASVOF010000013.1:0-9101 GCA_036383495.1 Sphingobium sp.
GTCATGGGTCCGCTGGCCGCGACCGGAATCGTCTCCTTGACCCGGAAGATGCGCTGGACCGTGTCGCTTGCGTCGACCTCCAGCCGGATCGTTCCGCCCGGATATGGAATGTCGCGGGGCGCCGGGCTGGCGTCGTTCACGGGCAGGGCGGCGGGCTTTGACCTTACGGCATCCTGGGCGATCAGCGGGCCGGCGATGACGGTCGAAAGCAAGAGAGCGGCAGCGAGGCTGCGGATCATGGGCATCTCCAAAAAAGCGTGAGGCTGGAACGCCTTATGGAGCCAGCATGACGGGGCGAAATGCCCACGTCCACCCCCAAGAAAGGCCGCGAAGGCATGTCATGAAAAAGCGCGTTTCCTTGGGGGCCCTTTGCCGCTAAAGGCGCATCCCCATGGCTAAAATCGAAACGCCGCGCCCAAAGACACCCAATGCGGTGCGTGGCACGCAGGACATGCTGGGGGGCACGGAGCAAGCGTTCCAGGAACGTTTCGCGCATGTGGTCGCGACCTTCGACCGGGTGCGCAGGCTCTACGGATTCCATCGCGTGGAAGTGCCCGTGTTCGAAGCGACGGCGGTGTTCGCCCGCTCGCTGGGCGAAAGCACGGACGTCGTGTCCAAGGAAATGTACACGTTCGAGGACCGCGGCGGCGACAGCATCACCCTGCGCCCCGAATTCACCGCCGGGATCGCGCGCGCCTACATCACCGAAGGCTGGCAGCAATATGCGCCGCTGAAGGTGGCGACGCACGGTCCGCTGTTCCGCTACGAGCGCCCGCAAAAGGGCCGCTTCCGCCAGTTCCACCAGCTCGACGCCGAGATCATCGGCGCGGGCGAGCCGGGCGCGGACGTGGAACTGCTGGTCTTCGCCGACCAGTTGCTCAAGGAACTGGGCGTGTCGGAGGGCGTGACGCTCAACCTCAACACGCTGGGCGATGCGGACAGCCGCGAGGCGTGGCGCGCCGCGCTGATCGCGCATTTCGAGGCGCATCGGGAGCAGCTTTCGGAAGAAAGCCTCGACCGCTTGGCGCGCAACCCGTTGCGCATCCTCGACAGCAAGGACCCGCGCGACCGCCCAGTGGCCGACAGCGCGCCGGGCATCGACGCCTATCTGACCGACGAAGCGCACAGCTTCTTCGAAAAGGTGACGTCCGGCCTCAAGGCGGCTGGCGTGGACTATCACCGCAACGACAGGCTGGTGCGCGGGCTCGATTATTACCGCCACACCGCGTTCGAGTTCATCACCGACCGGCTGGGTGCTCAGGGCACCGTGCTGGGCGGCGGGCGCTATGACGGTTTGATCGAGAATCTGGGTGGTCCTTCGACCCCGGCGGTCGGCTGGGCGGCTGGGATTGAGCGGTTGGCGATGTTGGTGGATGCGCCGGCAGTAGAGCGGCTAGGCGTTGTAATCGCTGTTGAAGACGACCAAGCGTTGGCGGCAGCCCAAGGGATTATTGCCCATTTTCGGCGTAACAGCATTTCATCAGAAATGATCGCGACGGGTTCGCCTCGCAAGCGCTTCGATAAGGCGCTCAAGTTAAATGCCAAGGTGACGCTATCGGCGAGGTGGGCAGGAGAAAAATCGCAAATACGCTATCACGCATCAAGCTATACCGATGAAGTGTTCGAAGTAGAGCAGCTGTTGGCGGAACTGGGCTTTCACAACTAATGCACATCTCCGCCGAACGCATCGCGCAGATCGAGGCGCGCCGGGACGAGGTGCAGGCGTCGATGACGCGCGCCGACCTGCCGCCGGAGGAGTTTGTGCGGCTGTCGAAGGAATATGCGGAGATCGAGCCGGTCGCCCGCGCCGCGCATGAGGTGCGCCGTCTCCGTCAGGAACTGGGCGCGCTCGAATATATGGCGGGCGGCGAGGATGCGGACGCCGACGCCGCCATGCGCGAAATGGCGCAGGAGGAAATGCAGCTGATCAAAAGTCAGCTGCCAGAGGCCGAACGCGCGCTGGCGCTCCAGCTGCTGCCCAAGGACGCCGCCGACGCGCGCCCCGCCATGCTGGAAATCCGCGCTGGAACCGGGGGCGATGAAGCCGCGCTGTTCGCCGGCGACCTGTTCCGCATGTATCAGCGCTATGCCGATGCGCGCGGCTGGAAGATGGAGATGATCTCCGCCAATGCGTCCGAAGTCGGCGGCTTCAAGGAAGTCGTGGCCAGCGTCGCGGGCGTCGGCGTCTTCGCCAAGCTGAAGTTCGAAAGCGGCGTCCATCGCGTCCAGCGCGTCCCTGCGACCGAAAGCGGCGGGCGCATCCACACCTCCGCCGCGACGGTCGCGATCCTGCCGGAACCGGAGGAAGTGGACGTCCAGATCGCCGACAGCGACCTCAAGATCGACATCTATCGCGCGTCGGGCGCGGGCGGCCAGCATGTCAACACCACCGACTCCGCCGTGCGCATCACCCATTTGCCGAGCGGCATCGTCGTTACGCAGCAGGACGAACGGTCGCAGCACAAGAACAAGGCGAAGGCGATGCAGGTGCTGCGCGCCCGCATTTACGAAGTCGAACGGGAGCGCGCGCAGAGCGAGCAGGCCGGCGCGCGCAAGGCGATGGTGGGTTCCGGCGACCGCTCCGAACGCATCCGCACCTATAATTTCCCGCAAGGCCGCGTCACCGACCATCGCATCAACCTGACCCTGCATCGCCTGCCGGAAATATTGGAAGGTCCCGGCCTTGCCGAGATCATCGACGCTCTGGTGGCGGAGGATGAAGCGGCGCGGCTGGCGCAGCTGGATGGCGTCGGGTGAGCCGCAGGGCTTCCCGTAATTTTCGTCATTCCCGCCTTCGCGGGGATGACGGTTTTTGAGTATAGCCGCCGACCTTCGGATTGCTGCGGAGCGCCTCCAGGCGACCAGCGACACGCCCCGTCTGGACGCCGAGCTGCTGCTCGCCCATGCGCTCGGGGTAACGCGCAACGACCTGTTGTTGCGCCAGCGGGACCTGACCGCGCCGCCCGGCTTCGGGGCGCTGCTGGACCGCCGCCTCGCGGGCGAACCGATCGCCTATATAACGGGCGTGCGCGACTTCTGGACGATCAGCCTGCATGTCACGCCCGATGTCCTCATTCCCCGCCCGGACACTGAAACGCTGATGGAGGCGGCGGTCGATCATTTTCGCGACGCTCCGCCTGCAAGCATTCTGGATCTAGGCACGGGGTCGGGTGCGCTGCTGCTCGCCGCGCTGGACCAATGGCGCACGGCCAGCGGCGTGGGCGTCGATATTTCTCCCGCCGCGCTGGCGGTGGCGCAGGGCAATGCCGATCGGCTTGGCCTTGCGGATCGGGCGACTTTTCGCCTGGGCGACTGGGGCGAGGGGCTGTCGGGACCGTTCGACCTCATCCTCATCAATCCGCCCTATATCGCGCGCGACGTGACGCTGGGCGGGGATGTGCTGCACGAACCGGAAGGCGCGCTGTTCGCTGGACCACAGGGGCTGGACGACTATCGGCGGATCGCGCCGATGCTGCCGCGATTGCTTGAGCCGGGCGGCATGGCGGCGATCGAGATCGGCTATGATCAGCGGGAAAGCGTGAGCCTTTTGCTGCGCGATCAGGGACTTAGCGTGTCCGCCCGAAGCGACCTGGCCGGTCATGACCGCTGCCTGGTCGCGACCCGTCCGGGCGCGGCCTGACCCAAGCGGCAAATTGCGGGCCCCCAAGTGAAAATTGCTTGGTTTATGGCGTCAAAGCCACTACATGGGGTGCAGGGACGGCACTATCCTGAGGATCTGCCCCGTGGGGCCGCTGATAGAGAGGCCGTTTTCCCGCTCCTTCAAAGTCACGATGGCGCTGCTGCGCAGGCGCCTCTGGCAGCGTAAGGGCAAGGGCCGTTGCGCGGCCCCTGTCCGGCGGAGCCCTACCCGGCCTGACGAGCAGGTCGTGCTTTAGGATGCGACTGAACAATGATTTCAGTGAATGTTGGCAAAGTGAACGCAAGGACCAGCTCTTGATCAACAACAGGCAGGCCGGTCGCCGGAATCGCGGCCGGAACAACAATAACGGACGTCCCAGTGGTGGCAATCGGGGCGGTGGTGACAACGGAAACCGCATCGACAACCGCGCACGCGGCAACGCGACCCAGCTTCTTGAAAAATACAAGAATATGGCGCGCGACGCGCAGATGACCGGCGATCGCGTGAACGCGGAATATTATCTGCAGTTCGCCGATCATTATTTCCGCGTCCTGGCCGACAATCGCGCCCGGCAGGAGGAGCAGCAGCAACAGAATCCGCGCTTCCGCCGCCCTGACGACAATTTCGATTTTGACGGCGACGATTTCGACGCTTCGGACGATGGCGGCGAGGAAAGCCGCGAACAGCAACAGCCGCAGCAGCGCACGTTCGAAGGCGATCGCCGTCGTGAAGAGCCGCGCAACCAGCGTGACGACCGCGACGGGAACCAGCGCCGGGACCGCAACCGCCGCGATCGCCCCGCCTTCAACGAAGCGCACGGACAGTCGGAGGCGGACTTCGCCGCCACGCGGGACGCGCCGGTGATCGACAATGTGCGGGAGCCGCAGGTGGAAGAGGCGCACGAAGCGCCCCGTCCGCGCCGGGGTCGTCCGCGCAAGGTGGAAGCGGACAGGTCGGAAGGCGCCGAAGGGCTGGACCTCGCCGTCCTGCCGCCGTCGATCGCGCGCGCCGACAATGACAGCGAGTCCGCCGCCGAAGAAGCGCCGCGCAAGCGCACCCGTCGCCCGCGCCCTGCGGCGGAAGCAGCCGAATAATCCTGAAAAAACGCGTCGTTCGGTCGAGTGGCGCTCTGGATACAAAAAAGGGAATGGCGTCACGCGCCATTCCCTTTTTTGTATGTTTGCAGCCGGGCCGCTATCGGGCACAAGGGGTTGAAATAGCTGGAGGCTCCCGATCCCGATGAAAGCCGTTCGCCTGCTGCCGTTGCTCGGCCTGTTGCCTTCGCTCGCTCTCGCGCAGACCGCGCCCGCGACCGATCCCACCGGCGCATCGGCGCAGGGCGATGTCGCCGTCACCATCTATAACGACAATCTGGCGCTGGTGCAGGATGTGCGGCAACTGTCGATCCCGGCGGGAACGACCCGCATCGAATTTCCCGACGTGTCCGCGCAGATCCGTCCCGAAACCCTCTCCTTCGCCGCCGACGGCGCCGCGATCGTCGAGCAGAATTTCGACTTCGACCTGCTTTCCCCCGCCAAGCTCATGGAAAAGGCGGTCGGCCGGACCGTCACCATCGTGCGCACCAACCCCGCCAGCGGCGCGGAGGTGCGCGAGCAGGCGAAGGTGCTGAGCGTCAATGGCGGCGTCGTGCTGCAAATCGGCGACCGCATCGAGGTGCTGCGCGACGACGGCCTGCCGGTGCGGGTGATCTTCGACAAGGTGCCGGCCAATCTGCGCGCCCGTCCGACCCTGTCGGTGACGGTCGACAGCGCCCGTTCGGGCACGCGCCCGGCGGCGATCCGTTACCTGACGCCCGGTCTGGGCTGGAGCGCGGACTATGTCGCCCTGTTCGATTCGAAGGCCGGGCGCATCGACGTGCAGGGCTGGGTCACGCTGACCAACGGGTCGGGTACGACTTATTCCAACGCCCGCACTCTGTTGGTGGCGGGCAGCGTCAACCAGGGCGAGGGGCGCGGTTATCAGCCGGTCCGCCGCAACAATATCCGCAGCCCCAGCACGGAAACGGCTGGGCGCGAGCGGCTGGGCGACTTCTACCTCTATCCGCTGGCCCAGCGCACGACGATCGCCGACCGCCAGACCAAGCAGGTGAGCTTCCTCGACGTGCAGGGCGTGCCCGCCAAGGCCAGCTATGCCTTCCGCAACGGCTGGCTGGGGACCGCCGACGAGCCGCAGAGCGCGAAGAGCGTTGTCACCTTCTCCACCTCGCGCGCGGGCGGTCTGGGCGATGCGCTGCCCGCCGGGACGGTGCGCTTCTATATGAAGGATGCGAGCGGCGCGTCGCAGTTCATCGGCGAAAACAGCGTCGATCACACGCCTATGGGCAGTGAACTGGCGCTCGCCACCGGCGACGCGTTCGACGTCAAGGTGAAGCCCATCGTCGAACAGCGCGAGCGGCTTTCCCCCAACCGCTGGCGCAGTCACATGCGCTATGACCTCACCAATGCGAAGCCCGAGCCGGTGACGGTGGAGCTGACGCAGGCGGGGCTCGACTTCTATTATGAAGACACGCGCATCGTCAGCGAAAGTCAGGCGTCGCGGCGCGTCAGCAGCGATTCGGTCCGCTGGCAGGTGACGGTGCCCGCCAATGGCGCGACCAGCCTGACCGCCGTGTTCGAAACGCGCTACTGATGCCGATGCGCCTGTGGATCGTCGTGATCCTCGGCCTTGCCTTCGCCGCCGGGCCAGCGGAGGCGCAGACGGTCGTGACCTCCGCCGGGCCGGACAGCGTGTCCGTCACCATCTACCGCGACCCTAATCGCGGCGAGGGTGCGATCAGCGCGCAATCGCCCGCAGGATTTGCGCTGATCAGCGAAAAGCGCCGCATCACGCTCCCCGCCGGGGATGCCGTGATCCGGTTTGAGGGCGTGGCGGAAGGGATGGCCGCCATCAGCGCGGTCGTAACCGGACTGCCCGGCGGGGTCGTCCAGAAGAATCGCGACGCCCGCCTTCTATCCCCCGCCGCGCTGGTGGACGGGACGCTGGGCAAGCGGGTCCATCTACGCCGCACCGACCGGGCCACCGGCAAGGTGCGGGAGGAAGATGCGATCATCCGCTCCACCGCCGCCAACGCGCTGGTCCTGGAAACGGCGGCGGGGGTCGAAGGGTTGCGCTGTTCGGGCCTGCCCGAAACGCTGAGCTTCAACGGCCTGCCGCCCGGCCTGTCTGCCAAACCAACGCTGTCCGTCAGCACCAGCAGTCCGGCAGAGACGACCGCGGAGGTCACGCTCACCTATCTCGCCGACGGCTTCGACTGGAACGCCAGCTATGTCGCTCATCTTTCGCCCGATGGCCGGACGCTCAACCTGTTCGGCTGGCTGACGGTCGCCAATGGCGACGGGGCGGCCTTTCCCGACGCCCATTTGCTGGCGGTGGCGGGGCGGCTCAATCGCGGGTCGGGTGCCGACCCGCTGGACGAGTCCTGGGTCTCGCCGACCCTGTCGCTGCAATGCTGGCCATTTGAAGGCTATGAGGCCCCCGAAAATGATGGCGGCTGGAGCGGCGGCTCCCTCCTGCCGCCGCCCTCGGCCCCGCCGATGCCAATGGCGATGGCGATGGCGGAGAATATTGTCGTGTCGGCGCGACGCGTGGCGGAGCAGGAGGATCTGGGCGACCTCAAACTCTATCGGGTGCCGATGCCGGTCGACATCAACCCCAACGGGCAGAAACAGGTCGCGCTGCTGGAACGCAAGGCCATCGCCTTCGACAGCTTTTACACGGCCCGGCTCGACGCGGACGGCGCCGTCGCCGACTGGCGTCCGCTGACCCGCATGATCCGCTTCGCCAACACCGTCCGCAGCGGGGCAGGGCTGCCCCTGCCCTCGGGCAAGGTCGCGATCTTTGGATCGGGACCAAGCGAATCGCTGCTGCTGGCCGAAGAGTCGCTGCGCGACCATGCGGTGGGTGAAAAGGTAGAGATCGTCGCCGGTCAGAACGCGCAGCTTCGCCTGTCGCAGGGCAGGGGCAAGGACGAATCGCGCCGCCGCCTGATCGTCAGCAACGCCGCGCCGGTCGCCGCACCGATCGAAATCGAACTTGCGGAAAGCGAAGCGGGCCAGCTTGTCGCGCCTTCGCAGCGCCTGCACCGGCGCGAGGGAAAATGGCTGTGGAAGGCGACCGTCCCCGCCAACGGTTCCACGCAGCTCGACTATGGCGTCCGCCGCGCTGCCCGGTGAATCAGCTTTCCGGCAGCGGGCGGGGCCGATGCGCTTCATCCAGCGCGACGAAGGTGAAGAGCCCGCTGGTCACGTCGATCTGCCGCTGATCCCGGCCGCGCGTCGCGACGACGTCTATACGCACGCCCACCGATGTGCGCCCCCGCCGCACTTCGCGCCCATAAACGGTGACGATGTCGCCCACCAGCATGGGCGAGATGAACTTCATGCTGTCGATGGCCACGGTCGCGACCGCCCCCTGCGCGATCCGTCCCGCTACGATGCCGCCGCCAATATCCATCTGCGACAATATCCACCCGCCGAAGATATGGCCGTTGCTGTTGATCTCGGTCAGGCGCGGCACCACGCGCAGGACCACTTCACCCTTGTCGTCAGTCGTCGTCAATTGGCGCCTCGTCTTTCATCCGGTCGATACTCTGCTGGTCGTGCCCCGTCCCGCTGGACAGGAATACGAGCGCCATCAAACCCGTGCCCAGCATGAAGGTCAACCACACGCCCAGGATGGTCGCCAGGATCATGTGGATCGGCATCGGCCCGGCCCACAAATGCAGGCAGAAGAGGGCGATGCCGACGCACACGGCTCCGCCTAGCGCCATCCACAGCATGATCCGCCGGAATCGCGCCCATGCGATCGCCGCGATCTGCGGATTATCCAGGCCTTGCTTGTCGCTCATCCCTTTTCTTTGGGGTGCGAAAGTGGGATCATCAAGGGACGGAAACGTAAAGCGTAACGGACAAGGAGACGGGGCATGTCGATCAGCGCGATTCTTCAGGGCAAAGGCCGCGAAGTCACCCAGGTCCGGCCGGATGACAGCATCCTGTCCGTTGTCCAGCTCCTTTCGGAAAGACGCATCGGCTGCGTGCCGGTGGTCGATGACGGGCAGGTGGTCGGCATCTTTTCCGAACGGGACCTTGTCCATCATGTCGCGCGCGATGGCGCGGCGGTGCTCGACCGGAAGGTCGAGGACGTCATGACCACGCCGCCGATCACCACGGACGACAAGACGCCCGTCATCCACTGCTTGTCGCTGATGACCAAGAAACGGGTGCGGCACCTGCCCGTGGTCGTCGACGGTGTGCTGATCGGGCTGGTGTCGATCGGCGACCTCGTCAAGTTCCGCATCGACAGCATCGAATCGGAAGCGGCGTCGCTGCGCGACTATATCCAGTCGGCCTGATCCGTCAGGCGGAGGCGGGCGCCGGCGGCGTCCGCCTGATCACCAGCGCCACCAGTTCCATCAGCGTGCCCCGCGCGCACAGCATCAGCG
>DASVOF010000014.1:0-7855 GCA_036383495.1 Sphingobium sp.
GGTCCCTCCGCTGAACGCGATAGTCGCGATCGCGCAGCGTGTTGGTGTAGCGGTGGTGGTACATGTGGTTGGCGCGGTACAGATGGATGCTGAAGCCGAGCGGATAGGCGACGAAAATGTCGCCGATCAGATCGTTGAGGCCGCGATTGCTGAACAGCATCCCGTGACACGCGTCGTGCATCATCACCGCCAGGCATTGAATGCGCGACCCGATAACCAAGCCTGCCAACAGGTAAACCGGGACCTGATCGACACGGATAGCGACCGCGCCGGCCGCGATCGCTATCGCCCACTGCAGAACGAGCAGCAGCGCGTTGCGGCGGTTATCGATGACGGAAAGTTCCCGGATCAGCGCCAACGCGTCGCGCCGCGAATATCGATATCCGGGCGGACGCTCCTTGGCGATTTCTTCCATGGAAGTATTTCTCCGAATGCAGCTCAAACCTGCGCCGGACGGTATGATTGGCGCAAACCGCCGTCAACATGCTCCCTAGCAGGCTGGATGATCTATCACTGGAGCGGGATCGACCATCTTTTCGCCGCAACGCCTGGTTTTAGAGCGATCGCGGCGCTTCCCTGGAACGAGCAACTCGCCAAACTGAAAGAGCCGGCGGTCCACACGCAGATCGTCGCTGAAGGCGATGGGCCTGGATTCGAAAACGCCATTCCCCCTCGACCGCATCTATGAAATGGCGGAATATCCCAACTATGAACCCGATCCCGCGAGGGACAGCATTGCTGCGCGCGCAGCATTGGCCGGCGAGGAGCCGCTCGCCTACGCCTATGATGTCATGATGCGTAACGATGGCGGCGGGATGATCCATGTACCGCTGGCAAATTATACCGCGGGTCATTTTGACGAAGTGCGTAAAATTCTTAGTCACCCCGGAACCCGTGTAAGCCTTGCTGACGGTGGGGCCCATTTAACGAGGGTTGCGGACGCCGCCACGCCGACTTTCATGCTTATGCATTGGGCGCGCGATCGCTCCCGCGGGGAAAAGCTGCCCCTCGAATTCGTTATTCGCAGCCTAACGCTGGATACCGCGTCCTCTTACGGCCTGAATGACCGCGGTCGGATTGCACCCGGATTCCTCGCCGATATCAATGTGATCGACTTCGACAATTTACGCCTGCCCGCCCCTTACCGCATGTTTGACCTGTCTGCGGGTGGACAGAGACTGCTTCAGCGGGCCGAAGATATTGTTGCGACGATCAAAAGCGGCGTGATTATTTTTCGCGATGGAGAGCATCTGGGCAATTTCCCCGGCAGGCTGGTGCGGGCAGGCAGCTAACGACGATGCGTGGGATCGCCGCGCCGGTGGCGGCCGATGCGGAAAAATCCTCTCCACCTTTGTAAGGAATTGCTGCGCAATCATTGCATAAGGGCCAAACGTCTGGCTACCATGCCCTCTGCGAATAGGGCGGCGGCCCGCAGCTGAGCGGATGCGTCCGCATGCAATAGACAAAACGGACAAGCAGGAGGGCGACCCATCGCGCCTTGCGGGTCGGCAGCCGAATGACCATGGGTCGTTCAGGAGAGGAATATATGAACAGCGAAACTGAAGGTCGGCGGCAGGTCGAGGCGGCAAGGACCTTCCCCCAATTCGTTCGGGCGACCGCGCAGGCCTATGGCGATGACATCGCGATCAGCCTGCGGCGGGAAGGGAGCCCTGACCAGGATTTGAGCTTTCGGCAGGTTGAGGCGCGGTCGGCGTTGCTGGCGAAGGGCTTGATCGCGCAGGGCGTGGGCAAGGGGACGCGCATCGGCTTCATCTTCGGCAATGGGCCGGATTTCGTCGTGACGCTGGCCGCGATCGCCCGCATCGGCGCGATCGCCGTGCCGATCAGCACATTGATCAAGGCCAATGAACTGGTTCGGGTGGTGCGACAGTCGGACGTGTCGGGCCTGCTGGTCCAGCGCAGCCTGCTGGGCCATGACTATGTCGAGCGGGTATGCGACGCGATCCCCGAACTGACCGGGGGCGGCGACCCGGACCTGCGCATCGCGGCTGTCCCTTATCTGCGCTGGATCGCGTCGTCGGGAGACGGGTTGCCGGGCGCGATCCGCGACATCGGCCAGTTGATTGCGGCCGCTAACAGCGTCAGCGACGAACTGCTGCGCGCGGTCGAGGCCGAAGTGCATCCGACCGACCAGATGGTGGAAATCTATACATCCGGTTCGATGGCGCTGCCCAAGGGCGTCAAGCATCTGCATGGCCCGGTGATCTTCCGGTCGCGATACATCGCCCGAATGACGGGACGGGGCCGGGGCATGGAAGTCCCGGTCACCATGCCGATGTTCTGGGTCGGCGGTCTGGGGCTGCTGCTGCTCGCCAGCTGGGAATCGGGCGCGACATCGGTCTGCGCGGAGGCGACCACGACCAACAACCTGTCGGCGATGGGCAGCGTGCTGCGCCCCGAAATGCTGGAGATGATGGAAAGCCACAAGCCCTATTGGGGGCTGGGGATGAGCGAGACGTTCGGCCCCTACAGCTATGGCGATGTGCTGCGCGTGCCGGAATATCCGCTGTGCTCGCCGCTGGACCATATCGCCGACGGTTTCGAGGTGCGCGTCGTCGGGGAGGGCGATCGTGAGTCAGCGGACGGCGACGTCGGTGAAATTCAGGTGCGCGGCTATCCGCTGGCGCCGGGCCTGCACAAGGTGGAGCGAGAGAGCTATTACACCGCCGACGGTTATTACCGCACCGGCGACCTTGGCTTCCGCGAGGGCGGCCGCATCATCTTCGTCGGGCGCAATGGCGACATGATCAAGACCAACGGGTCCAACGTGTCCCCCGCCGAAGTCGAGGCGGAAATGCAGCAGCTAGACCGCGTGGAGGCGGCCTATGTTGTCGGCCTGCCCGATCCGCAGCGCGGGCAGATGGTCGTCGCGGCCGTGGTTTCGGCGGACGAGGACGCGCTCGACTTCGACCGGATGCAGGTGGAACTGCGCGGCAGATTGTCAGGCTTCAAAGTGCCGCGCGCCTATGTCCAGATCCGCCGGGACGAGGTGCCGATGCTGCCCAGCAACAAGGTGGCGCGGCGACAGATCGAGGATATGCTGGGCGCGCGATTGGCGCGTCCGGCGCGGTGAAGCCCTGCGGCGGCGCAGGGCTTCCCGATTGATCAAATGATTACTCCTGGGCGGCGAGTCGGCGGGCGATGCCCCAATTCTCTTTGCGCGGCGTTTTTTCACTCCTCACCATAAGTCGGCCCTTGCCGGCTCAGCCGCACTGCATGGTTGACGGCTTTTATAAGTAATGATACTTAAAATGCGGCGGGCGGATGAGAGTCCGCTTCGCACAATCAAGAGGATGAGGAAGCAGGCATGGCAGCGACAAGGGCGGCGCCCACTCCCACCAAGGATCTCGATCAGGCGATGGCGGACTTGCGCGAGTTCGGCGCATGCGTGGTGGCCGACGCCCTCGACCCGGTCATGCTGGCGGACGTGAGTGCGGCGCTGTCGCGCGCGGCGGACAGCGATCGCAAATATGGCCTCAAGGACGATTACCAGTTCGGCGGCGACGATAATGTCAACCAGCGCGTCTGGAACCTGCCGAGCCGCGATCCGGTCTTTTGCGCGCTCGCCGAACACCCGCTCGCCATGCATTTCATCAAGGAAGTGATCGGCTGGCCCGCTTTGCTTTCGAGCATGTCGGCGAACATCACCGCCGGCGGCGGCCAGAGCATGATCCTCCACGCCGATCAGGGCTATATGCCGCGTCCCTGGTCCGGTCCTCAAGGCGTCAATATCGGCTGGTGCGTCAACGATTTCACCACCGATAACGGAGCAACCTGCTTCATCCCCGGCAGCAATCATTGGGAAGGCCGGGGGCAGGGCCAGTTGGAAGAATATCAGGACCAGCTCGTGCCGATCGAAGCGCCGGCCGGCTCCATGCTCGTCATGGAAGGCCGTTTGCTGCACACCAACGGCATCAACACGAACGGCGTGCGCCGCGCCGGCGTCTTCAGCTGGTACACCCTGCCCATCTACCTGCCGCAGGAAAACTGGTTCCGCTCGCTCAACCCGGCGGTCATCCAGACGGGTTCGGAAACCCTGCTGACGCTGCTGGGATACCGTCCGGGCGTCCTTGGCCGGGTGAACGGTCTCGATCGCATCGGGGCGTGACGCTCATAGACCTGTCATCCCAAGGCTAATCCATGGCGTTCAGCCTGAAGTTCCGCGATCCGGCTCCCCCGGTCAGCGTCGACGCCTGGCGCGATCGGGCGCGCAAGGCGCCGCCGCAACTGGCATGGGCCTATGTCGACGGCGGCGTGGACGATCATGTCATGCTGGATGAGAATGTCGCGGCGAAGGGAATATAATAATGCAAATCAGTCTCAAACAAGTCGAACGCGGGGGCGTTATTCCAGGAGCTTAGGGGCAGAGCTGCGTTTCGGATTGTTTTCCGAATTTCCCGATTATAAGTCAGACAAATAACTTGGGCTTGATTCGAGACTAGAGCCGTTGATTGAGCGCGTTTTCGGAAGGCGGCAGGTGATTCCACCCGCTTCGAAAACGCTCTAAGCCGAAGCATCGCGTGATTTCGGGAGAGGTGAACAGATTTTACCAGTATGATCGCGGGATGCCGCCGCATTCTTCGCTGGCATCCGTCCTGACGCGCGGCCAAATCAGCCATTTTCTCCTACATATATCGAAAGGATATCCTGTATGGACGCACCGCTTTATTCTCCAGCCACGGCCTATGTTCAACCGCAACGGCTTCCGACCAAGTTCAATGCGCATGAAACGGCCCTATCGGATCTCATGGCCAATCCGGCCGCGTGGGCGATCGTCATCAAGGTAGCGCCGGGCGCCGCGGGGGTCCTGAAAAGCGATGCGATGCGCCCGCATCTTGGCAATTTCACCCTTCAGTCGCTGACCGATTTCGGTCTGCTCACGCAGGACGGCGTTGAACGCGCCGATGCGCAACTGCGCCTTTTGGGAGGTGACAAATGACGAACGATGATTTCACCGCCGACCGGCGAGAAGCGCTGGCGATCGCCGCCGGCATCGCCGTGCTGCCGGTCGTCGGCGCGGCCACGGCGCAAGCCGCCAATGCGCCGCGCCCCATGTCGGAAACGGGACGCGATCTGCCCTTCAGTGACGGCTGGCTCTTCTTCCGGGGCGGCGGGGAAGCCCTGGAACAGCCGGTCGTCGACGACAAGGCGTGGCGCCGCATCGACCTGCCCCACGACTGGAGCATCGAGGATATTCCGGGCGGTCAGGCGCCGGGCCAGATCGGCCCCTTCGACAAGAAGGCCGTCGGCACGACCGCGACGGGCTTCACGGTCGGCGGCGAGGGTTGGTATCGCAAGCATTTCAAGGCTGACGGCTTCCCCGCCGATGCCCGTGTCGAGATAATGTTCGACGGCGTCTATCTGGAAAGCGAAATATTCCTGAACGGCGCGAAGCTGGGCGGCAATGTTCATGGCTATCTTCCCTTTTCGGTTGACCTGACGCCGCATCTCGATCGCAAGGGCGATAATGTGCTGGCGGTGCGCGTTCGCAACCTCGGCCGCAACAGTCGCTGGTATTCGGGTTCCGGACTGTATCGCCCCGTCACACTCGACATTCTGCCGGCGGGAACGCGCATTGCGCGCTGGGGCGTGGCGGCGTGGACGCGCACGCTTTCGGGCGGTGCGGCGGAGATCGACGTCACCACCACGCTGGAGGATGTCGCCGGGGAAGGACAGCTCGTCACCCGGCTCGTCGACGTGAACGGCAAGGTCGTGGCGGAAGCGAGCAGCATCGCCGGGCCGGAAGTGAAGCAGACGCTCAAGGTCCGTGGACCACGGCTCTGGTCGCCCGATGCGCCCAACCTCTACCGCCTGGAGACCGAAGTGCGGCGCGGCGGGAAGGTCGTCGATCAACTGGCCCAGCCTTTCGGCGTCAGGATCGTCACCTTCGATCCGCAGCGGGGCATGGCCGTCAACGGCAAGGTCATGAAGCTGCGCGGCGGCTGCATCCATCATGACAACGGCCTGCTGGGCGCGCGCGCCTTCGCCGACGCCGACGACCGCCGTGTGCGGTTGATGAAGGCGCGGGGCTATAACGCCGTTCGCAGTTCTCACAACCCGGCCTCGCGCAGCCTGCGCGACGCTTGCGATCGGTTGGGGATGCTGTTGATCGAGGAAGCGTTCGACGCCTGGCACGAGCGGAAAGAGCCGCAGGATTTTTCCGTCCAGTTCCGCGATCACTGGCAGGAAGTGATCCGCGGCATGGTTCTGTCGGCGCGGAACAGTCCGTCCGTCATCATGTGGAGCATTGGCAACGAAATTCCATATCGCGCCACCGATGAAGGCGTGCAGTGGGAATGGCGGCTGGCCAACGCCGTCCGGCGCATCGATCCGACCCGTCCCGTGACGGCGGCGCTGAACGGCGGACTGGGCGGCGAAATGATCGCGGCCGAGGGAACCGCGCGGCCCGGTTTCGCGGGGAAGGTGGACAATGCCTCTACGCTGTTCCTCGATGTGCCTGGTTACAATTATCGGTTCGCGGATATTGAGCGCGAGCAGGTCAAGCATCCGGACCGCATCGTCTATGCATCCGAAACATTCCCGCGCGAGGTCTTCGACTATCGCGGCCTGATGGACCGCGCGCCTTATTTCCTGGGCGAATTCGTCTGGACCGCGATGGACTATATCGGCGAGGCGGGACTAGGCGCGACGGTTCGCCTGAAGGCCAAAAGCGCACCCTTTTACTTCGCGACGTGGCCCTGGGTGAACGCCTGGTGCGGCGATATCGATCTGATCGGTCAGCAAAAGGCGCCTTCACTGGCGCGCGACGTGGCCTGGGATCTGAGCGCTATTGAAGTCGCGGTGCAGCGGCCCATAGCGGATGGCGAGACTGAAAAAATCGCCATCTGGGGATGGTCGGACGAGCTGGCGAGCTGGAGCTGGCCGGGCAGCGAGGGCAAGCCGCTGGCGGTGCGGGTCTACAGTTCCGCCGATCGTGTCGAACTGCGCCTCAACGGCAAAAAGCTGGGCGAGAAGGCTCTGACCGCCGCGGACAAATATAAGGCGGAATTTTCCGTGCCCTATGCTCCGGGCGTGCTGGAAGCGTTGGCCTATCGCAAGGGCAAGCTGATCGGTCGTCGCCGGCTGGAAACGGTGGGCGATGGCGTGGGCCTGCGGCTCGGCGCGGAAAAGCTGTCGGGCCGCAAGGGTCGCGACGCCTTGCTCTATCTGCCGCTCGACGTGCTGGACGCAAAGGGCCGGGTGCTGCCCGACGATCAGCGGGCGGTGTCGCTGTCGATCAACGGCCCGGCCGAACTGCTCGCCTTTGGCAGCGCCAATCCGCTGGTGGTCGGATCGCTCCAGGCGCCGACTGCCCAGACCTATCGAGGGCGGGCCCTCGCCATCCTGCGCGGCACGGGTCCGGGCAAGGTGGAGGTCGAAGTGCGATCTCCGGGCATCGCGCCCGCGTCAACAAGCGTGACGTTGGGCTGAAAATGGTGGGACGCAATATGCGGCGGCGGACTGCGTCCCACGAAATTCGTCAGGCGGGCGGCGTCGTGACGTGGCCGCCGCCTGAACTTTAGAACATGATGACTTCATTTTGATCCACCACCGTTCGTGCTGAGTAGGGACTGAGCTTGGCGAAGGCCCGTATCGAAGCATTTGCGCGCCAAGCCTCAATCCTTCGATACGCCACTTCGACAAGCTCAGCGGCTACTCAGGACGAACGGGTCAATGTAAGTCACGCTTCTTTCTAGAGTCTTTCTGAGGTTGATTGAATCGCTGGGGATTCCCAACCGGGTTGAAGTGTGATTCAAGCTGGCCACTGGTGAGGAGGTCAGCATGGATGAGGCCATTATCGCAGGATTTGCGGGTTCGTTTTTGCCGTGCGCTG
>DASVOF010000015.1:2500-4491 GCA_036383495.1 Sphingobium sp.
ATGCGCGGATGCAGGCGGACCCCAGCCGAATCGCCTGGTCCTTCTGCAAGGCGGTGCGATTGCTGCTGCTGATTTCCTGCCCTGTCTATCTGGGCATGGCGGTCACGGCCGAGCCGCTGGTCCAAACGCTGTTCGGCGAGAAATGGCTGGCGATGGCGCCGTTCGTGTCGATCCTGGCGCTGGCCATGCCGTTCATGACGTTGCAGGTGATGTTCGCCCCGGTCAGCAATGCGCTGGGGCGGCCCGGCGTCACCGCGCGGGTCGCTGCGGTCGGGGCGGTGCTGATGCCCGCCGCCTTCCTGATCGGCATCCGGTTCGGGGCGATCGGCCTCGCCTGGGCATGGCTTCTGAGCTTCCCGTTTCTGACGGCGGTGACGGCGCGGCTCGCCGGCGGGCCGATGGGCCTGCGATTCGTCGATCTGATTCGCGCCGCCGCTCCGGGGCTGGGCTGCTCTATCCTGATGGCTGGCGCGGTGATGGCGGTCGATTCGATGCTGCCTCCCCTCCCCGCACTGTTGCGCCTGGGGGTGCTGGTCCCGGCGGGGGGCGTCGCCTTCCTCGCGGCGCTGATGCTGTGCGCGCGGGGCACGCTGATGGAACTGGTGGCGCTGGTGATCAGGCGGACGCCGCCGGCGCCCGCCTCCGCCTGAGCGGTCAGGCCGACTGGATATAGTCGCGCAACGCGGCCGCTTCCGATTCGATGCTGTCGATGCGGAATTTGACGAGGTCGCCGATCGACACCAGCCCGACCAGAGCGCCGTCGACGACCACGGGCAGATGGCGTACCCGTTTCTTGGTCATCAGCGACAGGCAGTGGATGATGGGGGTCTTGTCGTCCGTGGTGATCGGCGGCGCGGTCATGACGTCCCCGACCTTCCGGTCGAGCACCGCCGCGCCATCGCGCGCGACATGATGGACGAGATCCCGTTCGGAAAAGATGCCTACCACCTGCCCGTCGTCGACCACCGGCACGCAGCCGATGCGCCGTTCCGAAAGGAGCTGGACAACCGACAGGACGCTGTCGTCCGACCGGACCTGGGTGACTTCGCGTCCTTTGCCCTGCAAAATCGCGGTGATCGACATGCCCCGTCTCCTTGTCCGTTACTTTATGTTTCCGTCCCTTGATGATCCCACTTTCGCACCCCAAAGAAAAGGGATGAGCGACAAGCAAGGCCTGGATAATCCACAGATCGCGGCGATCGCATGGGCGCGATTCCGGCGGATCATGCTGTGGATGGCCCTGGGCGGAGCCGTGTGCGTGGGCGTCGCCCTCCTCTGCCTGCATTTGTGGGCCGGGCCGATGCCGATCCACATGATCCTGGCGACCATCCTGGGCGTGTGGTTGACCTTCATGCTGGGCACGGGTCTGATGGCGCTGGTGTTTCTGTCCAGCGGGACGGGGCACGACCTGCAAATTATCGATCGAATGAAAGACGAGGCGCCAATTGATGACGACTGACGAAAGAGGCGAGGTGGTTCTGCGCGTGGTGCCGCGCCACACCGAGATCAACAGCAACGGCCATATCTTCGGCGGATGGATCCTGTCGCAGATGGATATTGGCGGCGGCATCGTGGCGGGACGGATCGCGCAGGGGGCGGTCGCGACCGTCGCGATCGACAGCATGAAGTTCATATCGCCGATGCTGGTGGGCGACATCGTCACCGTCTACGCACGGGAGGTCCGGCGCGGGCGCACGTCGGTGGGCGTGCGCGTCGACGTCGTCGCGACGCGCGGCCGGGATCAGCGGCAGGTCGACGTGACCAGCGGGCTCTTCACCTTCGTCGCGCTGGATGAATCGCATCGGCCCCGGCCGCTGCCGGAAAGCTGATTTCAACGGGCGGGGCGGCGGACGCTATAGTCTAGCTGCGCCGTTCCGTTGGCGGGGACCGTCGTCTTCCACAGCCATTTTCCCTCGCGCCGTTGCAGACGCTGCGAGGGCGAGACAAGCTGGCCTGCTTCACTTTCCGCAAGCTCGATTTCAATCGGCGCG
>DASVOF010000016.1:0-8888 GCA_036383495.1 Sphingobium sp.
TTATTGCGTGTGAATGACTGAGGAAAAGGGGTGAAGGTGCCAAAGCGCGTACGATATTCATGGATCGCAAAAGCAGTCGCTTCGACGCCCTGCCGGTCGTCACCGGCCTTATAACTCAGGATGCCGGTATACTCGTTCTTCTTGCCGCCATCGGTATCGCTGACGTCGCTCCGCGGACTGATGATGCCTGCCTTGATGTCCGCGAGATCGAGATAGCCGGGGCTGCCAAACTTGATGTTGAACGTCTGCAGGCTGAAAGACAGTTTGCCGGCACCCAATGGCGTCGTGATCTTGCTGAAGGAGCTGACCTGCTTTTGATCGCTGTTGCGCTGATAGCCGTCGTCTCGCAGGCCCTGAATGGCGGTATAATAGGTGGTTTCGCCCGACGATCCGCCCAGCGTCAGCACGCTGCGAACCTGACCATAGGATCCGACGCTCAGCAATATCCGATTGTCGATTGTGTCGCGCGAGGTCAGGATCGCGGATCCGGCCAGTGCAAACGGGCCGCCATAGCGGGTGTCGAAAGGTCCCTTGACCACGGTGAGCTGGTCGATGACTTCGGGGATCAGCGGGTTGATATCCAGATAGCCATTGGCGCCGGTGCTGGATCCTTCGTTTCGCTGCACGCCATCCTGGTAGAATGCGACCGCATTGCTGTCGTTGGCGCCCGCCCAGCCGCGTAAGGACACGCCCTGGGCGATGCCGACCTGGCCGAAATCGCCGACCTGAACGCCAGGGATTGACCGGAAAATATCGATATTTGTGCCCAGTGTTTGGCGGCTGATATCGTCACCCGAGAGCGCCGTGACCGAAGCCGTGTCGCTTCGGGGGTCGACCGACAGTCGAAGCGGGGTGGTGACGCCGCGGAACTGATGGCCATTCACGATGATGTCGCCCTCGGACGTGTGTGCGCTGTCCGCGTCGGCCGCACCTTCCACTGGGGGCGCAGTCTCCGGCGTGGCCGCGTGAAGCGCGCCGCTTGAGAGGAAGGCGGTCACGGACACAAGAGCTCGGACAACTGCAGTTTCGCGCATTTTGGAGGGCATCGTTCTTCCTGTTTCAAGTCGCATTCGTCGCTAGGCGCGATTCCCTACTAGATTGGTAGAGATTAAATGTATAGAAGGATTCTGAACTTGAAACAATTTTTTTCCTGTCAGACGGCTCTGCTGACGCAGGCATTTTTTGAAGGGGTGACTATTTAATCCTTATATATCAGTAATATGTTGTTTCTTCCACAGAGGTTCTCGCGCTACCCATGTCGTGGCGTGACAGAGAATCACCATTCAGTTTCTGAACTGAGAGATTTTAGAAAAGGCGTTTCCATGAAGATTTTTGTGACCGGCGGTACCGGCTATACGGGAGGTGTAACGATCGGCCATCTGCTTGAAGCAGGCCATGACCTGGTTGCGCTTGCGCGAAACGTGCCAAGCCACGAGCCCGTGCGCGACGGGTTGCGCTGGGTCGAAGGAGACTTTGCCGATGCCGCGCTAATCGGGAAACTTGCGCGCGAAGCCGATGGCGTCCTGCACATTGGCGCATCCCATGATGCCGAAATGGAGCGTCTGGACGCCATCTTTATCCGCGAGGTGGGCGATGCCCTTGCCGGGACCGGCAAGGTCTTCGTCTCGACCAGCGCGACGCCGGTCTACGGGGATACCGGGCCGGATCCGCGCGACGAGCATGAACCGATCGACAATCCACTGCCCTTCCGCGAATGGCGGATGCGCCACGACAATGAGGTGGTAGGCTATGCGGATCGCGGCATCCGCACAGTCATCATCCGACCCGGACTGATCTACGGGAAGGCAGGCGGGCCGCTATCCTGGAATATCGGCCGCGCCAGGGCGACGGGTAAGGCGCTGTATATCGCCGACGGCCGCGCCGCATCCTCCGCCGTCCATGTCGACGCGCTGGCGAAACTCTACATCCTCGCGCTGGAAAATGACACCGCACAGGGCATCTACAATGCCGCATCCGACGAAGTCATCCTGAGTGTCGACATCGCCGAAACTATCGCTGCCTTCTACGGGCCGGAAATCGTCGCTGAATCCTGGCCCCTGGAGGATGCCCGCAAGACGTTGGGCGGATTTGCGGACCTGTCGAACACGCGATGCATCGTGTCATCTGCCCGCGCGCGCCGCGAGCTGGGATGGCTGCCGATTGGGCCGACGGTGTTAGGCGAACTGGTTGGCGGTTCCTATCGCGACAGCCCCCTGGCGCCCTATGGTCTGGAACAGGGGAAAGCGGCACAGTGACGCCTCCGCAGATCGAACTGCGCGGCATCGGCAAGAGCTATTCCGGCACCGCGGTGCTGGAGGACATCTCGCTGTCGCTGGCGCGTGGCTCCCGCTTGGCCTTACTGGGACCAAGCGGTTCGGGAAAAAGCACGATCCTCAATCTCATCGCGGGGTTCACCCGGCCCGACCGGGGCGAGATCCATATTGCCGGCCAGCCGGTTGCGCGCATTCCCGCGCACAAGCGTCAGGTGGGGGTCGTGTTCCAGAATTATGCCCTGTTCCCCCATCTGACCGTCGCGGAAAATATCGCCTACCCCTTGCGCCGCCGATCGGTTGCGAAGGCGGAGATCAGCGAACGGGTCAACGAGGTGCTGGGCACGATGCGGCTGGCAGCATTTGGCGAACGCGCCATCGCCGACCTGTCAGGCGGCCAGCAACAACGGGTCGCGATCGCGCGCGCCATCGCCTCAAGGCCCGACGTGGTGTTGATGGACGAGCCGATGAGCGCGCTTGATCGCGCGTTACGGGACGATTTGCAGATCGAACTCAAATCGCTGCTGACGCAGATGGACGCGACCGTCATCTATGTGACCCACGACCAGCGCGAAGCGATGGCGCTGGCGGATACGATAGCGGTCATCAATCATGGCCGGCTGGAGCAGCTGGGCGAGACCGAGGCGCTGTACAACGCACCGGTCAGCGGCTTTGTCGCGCGTTTCCTGAGCGGCGCTTCGGGCCTGCAACTGCGCATCACCGGCGGGCAGCCCGATGGCGCCTTGCGACTGGCGTTCGCCGACGGATCGATCCTGCCTGGCCGCTGGCACGCGCCTGGCCCGGTTCCGGCCGCCGGGGATGCCGTCGAACTGGTCGTGCGACCCGAAGATATACGGATCAATCCGTCGGGCCACGCAGCCGAGGGCACGCTGCCCGCGACGGTCGATCTGGTCATTTTCGAAGGCAGCCATCGCATGATCCGCCTGCGCCTCGCCAATGGCGAGACCCTGGTTGCGCGTTCCCCTGTCGACGATGCCCTGACGCCGGGAATGCCGGTGCGGATCGGCTGGGCCGCAGAGGCCGGACGCGCCTATCCCATCCTATCGAAAGCGACGATCGCATGACCGACACACAAACGACGCCAAGCCGCAGAACCCTGATGAAGGGCGGCGTTGCGCTGGCCGCAACGTTGCTGGCCGGTTGCGGAACCCGATCCGGCGGCAAGGCGGGCGAAGTCATCGTCAGCGATGGCGGCGGATCATGGGGCCGGGCGCAAAGGCTGGCCTTTCACGAACCGTTCATGCGCGAAACGGGCATCCGGGTGCGCACGGTGCCGTTCGTCATGCCGGGCAAGCTGCGCACCAGCATCGAACAGAAAAAGCCGGTTATCGATGTCGCCGATATGGGTGCTGTGGACCTGCCGCGCTTCGTTCACGACGGCCTGTTGACGCCGATCGACCGCTCCGCCTTCGATCCGGCGGATCTGGACGGTCTGTCGCCGGTCAAGGCGAGCGAATATGCCGTGCCCGCGCTCTATTCGGCGATCGTTCTGGCCTATCGCACCGACATATTGGGCGGGCGGGAGCCTGCCGGGTGGCAGGATTTCTGGAACGTCGCCGCGCAGGGCGGGGGGCGCAGCCTGGCGACCGGCACGCTGGGCGTGATGGGGGCGACCTTTCCCATCGCGCTGCTGGGCGACGGCGTCGCGCCGAAGGATCTCTATCCGCTGGATTGGGACCGGCTGTTCCGGTCGCTGGACACGATAAAGCCGCATATCCGCAAGTTCTGGGCATCGGGCGGTGAGCCGGTGCAGATGCTGGCCGATCGCAATGTCGTGATGAGCAGCGCATGGAATGGCCGCATCGATATGGCGCAGGCGGCCCAAACCAACATCCGCTTTACCTGGAACCAGGCGTTGACCGGCGCTGGCTATTGGGCCGTGCCCAAGGGGGCGCAGAACCAGGAAAATGCGTTCCGCTTCATGGCTTTCGCGCTGCGTCCCGACCGACAGGCGCATTTTTCCGAGCTGAACGGCTATGGCCCGGCCAATGCCGCCGCGTTCAAGCTGCTCTCGCCAGAGCGGGCGGCGTTGATGCCCAATTCGCCCGATGCGCTGGCCCGGAGCATCGATGGAAACGAGGCATGGTGGGCGAAGGAGGATCGTCCGGGCGAAACCAACGCGGACTTGGCCGTGCGCCTGTGGGAAGCATGGGTCACGCGGAACGCATGACGATGACCGGCATCCGTACGTCCCGTTTCGGCCCGTGGCTGGCGATCATGCCCATGCTGGGTCTGCTCGCCTTCGTCTTCGCCTGGCCGATCCTCCTGGCGTTTCAGCAGAGCTTTTCCGGTCCCGACCCGCTGCAAAGCTATCGCGCCTTGCTGGACAGTTCGTTCCTGATCGTCCTGCGCAGGACGATCCTCTACGCCCTGCTGGTGACGGTGGGGTGCGTCCTGCTGGGCACGCCGATCGCCTATGCGCTGATACGCCTGCGCGGCTGGGCGCGGGGCCTGCTCATGGCCTCCATCCTGCTGCCCTTCTTTGCCGGATCGCTGATGCGCAGCTATGCCTGGCTGGCGGTGCTGGGGCAGCATGGGCTGCTCAATTCGGTGCTGGTGCCGTTGGGGCTGGTGGATTCGCCGCTGGAACTGGCCTACACCTTTCCCGGCCTGATCGCCGCCAGCATACAGGTGGAACTGCCGATATTCGTGCTGCCGGCCTATTCGGTCATGCGGCAGTTCGACCGGAAACTGCTGACGGCGGCGCGCAGCCTGGGGGCGGACCCCGTGACCGCGTGGTTCACCATCTTCCTGCCCGCGCAAAGGCTGGGGATCGCTACCAGCGTCGCGCTGGTGTTCCTCAGTTCACTCGGTTTCTACGTGACGCCGGTGCTGCTCGGGCCACCCAGCGCCTATCTGTTGAGCCAGGAACTGGAAGTGCGGATCAACACGCTGGGCGATCCGTCTGGCGCATCGGCGCGGATTATCGTCATGCTGGCGATGATCGCGCTGGTCCTGCTGGTCCTGGCCCGCATCCGGGCGCTCGCCGATAGGCAGCGCCGGACGGCGCGTGGCTCCATCGCGCTGGCGGTGGGGCGGGTGCTGGAGCGGCTCGCGTGGGCGATGGCGCCGGGACGCTGGTGGTTGCTGGCGATACCGATCGGTGCGCTGACGCTGCTGTCGCTCGTCTCGCAACTCATCATCGTGCCGCTGGCGTTGAGTGGTGGTGACTATCTCAACTTTCCGCCGTCGTCGCTGTCGGGGCGCTGGATTCAGGAATATCTGGTCGATCCCGACCTTGGCGACGCGACCCGCTACAGTCTGGGCATCACCCTGGTCGCAGCCCTGGCGGCGACGGTCATCGGCGGTGCGGCGGCGCTGGCCAGCCTGACGCTCTCCCGCCGGGCCTCCGGCCTCGTCACGCTGTTGAGCGGAGTGCCGCTGGTCGTGCCGTCGATCCTGATCGCCGCAGGCCTGTTTCTTGCGACGCTGCATCTGCCGGTGGCACCCACGATGGCGTTCGTGCTGATCTTTACGGCGCTGGGCCTGCCGCTGTCCTTTCTGGTGATCCGGGCCAGCGCGGCGCGGATCGACCCGCAGCTTGCGCGCGCCGCGGCATCGCTGGGCGCGGGGCCAGCGACGACGGCATGGACGGTGCTGGTGCCTCTGCTCGTTCCGGCGCTGGCGACCGGCTTCCTGTTCGCCTTCCTCTCCGGCTTTGACGACATCAGCGTCGGCCTGTTCTTCAGCACGTCGGACACCATGCCGCTGGCGATGAAGCTGTGGGACAGGCTGAGGGATTCGGTTTCGCCCTTGCCGGCCGCGGTTGCCCTGGTCGCTGGTCTGGGGGCGATGGCGCTCATCCTGATCGCCAGGGCGGTGTTCCATTTCTGGCGTTCGCGCCGCAGCCATTATCTGCGGCCCGGCGCCGCTCTTACCAAAAGGATATGACATGACCGATGACGTCACGCGACTGAAGGATGCGCTTGACAGGATCGAAGCGGAACGGGCGGTCGAACGGCTTATCTACAGTTATGGCCATATCCTCGATTTCGATACGGCGGACGCCTATGCCGATCTCTTCGCGCCCGACGGCGGGATCGAGATCCAAAGCGATTTCGCCAATAATTTCGGGCAGGATCTGCCCCCCGCCTATGTCGATCAGGGGCTGGCGATTGGCGGGCAGCGCACGGAAAAGGGCGTCGTCTTTCGCGGGCGCGATGTGCTCAAGACGTTCGTCGCCAAGACCGAGGCGATCCGCCGCTTCTCCCATGTCGTCAGCCAGCCGCTGGTGACCGTCACCGGTCCCGACACGGCGGAGGCCCAAAGCTATATGCGGGTCTATTTCCAGGATGTCGCCGGGCAGCCCCAGCTTCAGGGCTTTGGCCGCTACACCGACAGTTTCGTAAAGATTGGCGACGCCTGGCGCATCCAGCTTCGGATCTGCGAAATCTGACGATGGGTCGGGTGCTGTTGGGGGCCGCATCGACGGGAATAGGCGGGCGTGTCGATGGCCCCCGGTCGGCACCCGTTCATGTGGGAAGCATAATATGGGTTCATTCAACCGTTCGCGCCGGCGCTTCCTGTACGAGAGCGGCCTGCTGGCGGCCATGCCGTTGTCGGCGGGCTGGGTTGCGGCATCCGCGCGAACGCTGGCGGCGACGAAGGGCGAGCATGACCTCCACCTCGTCAACGGCATCATCGTCGATGGCGACGGACGGCCCGGCTATCGCGGGGAGGTCGCGATCAGCGATGACCGCATCGTCGCGGTCGGGCCGCGCGTGCCGGGAACCGCGCGGGAGGTGCTGGACGTCGGCGGGCAGGTCATCGCGCCCGGCTTCATCAATATGCTCAGCTGGGCGAACGAAAGCCTGATTGCCGACGGCCGGGCGCAGAGCGATCTGCGGCAGGGCGTCACGCTGGAGGTGATGGGAGAGGGCTGGTCAATGGGGCCGTATAGCGACCAGACCCGCCAGACCGCGGTCGATTTCCAGACCGATATTCGCTACCCGATCACGTGGAACAGCCTGGACGGCTATCTGTCGATGCTCGAGCGCAAGGGGCTGGGCGTCAATGTCGCATCTTTCATCGGCGCCACGACCGTCCGGGAAGTCGTCCTTGGCTATGGTGATATCCAGCCGACGCCGGAGCAGCTGGACGCGATGGACGCGATGGTCGCCCTGGTCGACCAAGCGATGCGGGATGGCGCGCTGGGTGTGGCATCGGCCATTCCCTATGCGCCCGGCAGCTACGCCCACGCGCCCGAACTGGTGGCGCTGGCCCGCGCCGCCGGGCGGCATAGCGGCATCTATGCAACGCATATCCGCAGCGAAAGCGAGATGTTGCTGGAAGCGATCGACGAAGCCATCGATGTGAACCGGCAGACACAGACCCCCGTCCATATCTACCACCTCAAGGCGGCGGGCGTCGATTATAAGGACAAGTTTCCGGCGGCGGTTGCCCGGATAGAGAAAGCCCGATCGGCAGGGCAGCGTATTTCGGCCGACATCTACAGCTACACGTCCGCCTGGGCGGCCCTGACCATCGCCATTCCGCCCTGGGCGCAGGCCGGGGGGCTGGACGCCTTCATCGAACGGATGAAAGACCAGGCGCAGCGCGCTCGGGTCGTGGCCGAGATCGGCGCGCGAAGGGCGGGTTGGGAAAATTTCTATCAACTGGCGGGCGCTAGCGGCACGCTGCTTGTGGCGTTCAAGTCACTTACATTGCAGCATTTGGCGGGGAAAACACTGGCGCAAGTCGCCGAGTTGCGCGGTACGTCCCCGGTCGATATGTTGATCGATCTGGTGATCGAAGACCGCTCTCCCGTATCGACAATATTCTTCCTGACGGACGAGGAGCAGGTTCGTGAGAAGATGCAGATTCCATGGCTCGCCTTCGGATCGGACGCCGGCGCGCCATCGGCGGAGGGCGTTTTTCTCGGCACGCTGACGCACCCGCGCTCCTATGGAAATTTTTCCAGGGTGTTGGAGCATTATGTCGGGACGGAAAAGCTGTTGTCGCTGGAACAGGCAATCCACCGCATGACCGCGCTGCCAGCTTCGATCTTGAAACTTCCCGACAGAGGCCGCCTCCAGCCCGGATATCATGCGGACATCGTCGTCTTCGATCCGACCAAAATTCAGACGCACGCGACCTATGAGCATCCCCATGCCTATTCGACCGGCGTCAGCCAGGTCTGGGTCAACGGCGTTCACGTGCTCGAGAATGGCGAACCGACAGGGGCTCATGGCGGCCGCGTCGTCAGAGGACGCGGATGGACCAAGGGCGATCGTCATGATGGCAATATTGGCTATGACATACCGAGCGCATCGAGTGGTTGGCCAGGAGCGATATGATTTCAGGATATGCGCAAAGCCTTCCTCATCGCTCGGCGAGCAAGCGGCTGGGGACGTCGTTGCGGCTTTTAGTCCGCCCTGTAGCGCTTGAGCAAAGAAGCCGACGCCGTGTCACAAATTGAGAGCTGGGCCGTTCTTTCAGCGCGTTCGCCGTTGAGCGACGGGCCAAGGCAAAGCCGCGGCGAAACGGTATCCATGAAAAGCTGAATTCGCCCGGCCGTGGCTTTAGTGGAAGCGAGGCTTCGGCTGATCCCATACGGGCTCAGGTCCCCAGGACCGAGCGAGCATCGTGTCCGCATTC
>DASVOF010000017.1:0-24453 GCA_036383495.1 Sphingobium sp.
TCTTCGTCATGATGTCGCTGGTTCCTGAATTGTGTGTCCGCCCGATGCCAGAGTGAACCGGCTTTGTCATCCCGATGCTGCGGGAAAGGCTGGAACACCATAGCGCCCAGGCATCCAAACGCGCTAGGATCGCCTAATGGACGACATTCGCAACATCATGATCCTGACCGGTGCGGGCATCTCCGCCGAAAGCGGCCTCGCCACCTTTCGCGGGCCTGACGGTCTGTGGGAAGGGCATCGCGTCGAGGATGTCTGCACGCCGGAGGCGTTGGCGCGCAACCCAACGCTGGTCCACCGTTTCTATGACGAACGCCGCGCGAAATTGCGGGAGGTAGCGCCCAACCCGGCGCATAAGGCGCTTGCCGCGCTGGACGCGCACTGGCCGGGGGAACTGCTGGTCGTCACCCAGAATGTCGATGACTTGCATGAACGGGCAGGGGCGAAGCGCCTCATCCACATGCATGGCGAGTTGCGATCGGCCCTGTGCGCCCATTGCGGCAAGGCCGTGCCCTGGGCGGACCCGCTGCCGCCCGGCGCGACCTGCGCTGGCTGCGGTCAGCGAACGCTGCGCCCCGACATCGTCTTCTTCGGCGAGATGCCCTATGAGATGGACGTGATCGACGAGGCGCTGAGGCGCGCCGACCTGTTCGTGTCGATCGGCACGTCGGGGGCGGTCTATCCCGCCGCCGGATTCGTCCAGACGGCCCGCCATGTCGGGGCCCGCACGCTGGAACTCAATCTCGATCCTTCCGCCGGCAGCTTCTATTTCGAGGAAAGCCGGATCGGCCCCGCAAGCGAACTGGCGCCCGCCTTTGTGCGGGAACTGCTCGGCTAGCTACGCACCCCGATTCGCTTTTTCCTCTTACTCCGGCGGCAGTTCGGGAACCGACCGGTTAGGCTGGTCGAAGTCGGGCTGGTTGGGCACGATCTCGGGCGGCTGGCCGCCGGGCGTCTCGTTCGGCGTTGTCGGCGGCGACACTTCCGGCGGCGACTGCGGTTCGATGGTATCGGGCGGCGGCACGCCGTCGGGGGCGGGGGCTGGCTGGGTGGCCATAATTCTCTCTCCTACAGGAAAATAGGCCTACGCACGGGCTCCCCGGCGGGTTCCCGGAAGGTTATCCACAATTGCTTGCCTCTCTTGTCGCTTTTCTCTATGCCGCGCCGACCGGCGACCGATGCGGGCGTGGCGAAACTGGTAGACGCGCCAGATTTAGGTTCTGGTATCGCAAGATGTGGGGGTTCGAGTCCCTTCGCCCGCACCAGTGCGCCAGGCCTCTGTCACAACAGGCGCCATCTGAATTCAGCTGAAGAAAGCGTTTGAGAGAAGAGATGCAGACTGTCGAGACGTTGAACGAAGGCCTGAAGCGCGCCTACACCGTGACCATCACGTCGAAGGACATCGACGCGCGCGTGGAAAAGGAAGTGGCTACGATCGCCCCGCAGGTGCGCATGCCCGGCTTCCGCCCCGGCAAGGTGCCCGCCAATCTCGTCAGGAAGATGCACGGGGAGTCGTTGCAGCGCGACGCGCTCAACAATTCGATCCAGGAAGGCATCCAGAAGCTGATCGCCGACAACAAGCTGCGCCCCGCGATGCAGCCGTCGGTCGAACTGGACGAAGGCTTTGAGTTCGGCAAGGACGCCGAGGTGAAGGTCGCTCTGGAAGTGCTGCCCGAAATCGCCGCGCCGAGCGTTGACGGTCTGAAGCTGGAGCGCCTGACCGTCGAAGTCGCTGATGCGCAGGTGGATGAAGCCGCCGGTCGCATCGCCACGCAGCAGGGCGCGCTGGAGGAATATCCCGCTTCGCACAAGGCGAAGGATGGCGACACGCTGACCATCGATTTCGTCGGCAAGATCGACGGCGAAGCGTTCGAAGGCGGCTCTGCCGAGGACGTGAAGCTGAAGATCGGCTCCAACCAGTTCATTCCGGGCTTCGAAGAGCAGTTGACCGGCTTCAAGAAGGACGATGAGAAGGTCATCACCGTGACCTTCCCCGAAGATTATGGCGCCGCGCACCTCGCCGGCAAGGCCGCGACCTTCGACATCACCGTCAAGTCGATCCTGAACGCCGACAAGCCCAAGCTGGACGATGATTTCGCCAAGTCGCTGGGCCTTGAGGGCCTCGACAAGCTCAAGGAGCTGCTGAAAGGCCAGATCGAGCAGGAACATAATGGCCTGACCCGCACCTATATGAAGCGCAAGCTGCTCGACCAGCTCGCCGCTTCGCACGATTTCGACGTGCCGCCGAGCATGGTCGAGGCCGAGTTCGAGCAGATCTGGGCGCAGCTCCAGCATGAAGCCGGCCATGAGGAAGATCCGGCCGCAGCCCTCGCCGAGATGGAAGCGGAGAAGGACGACTATCGCGCCATCGCCGTGCGTCGCGTCCGCCTGGGCCTGCTGCTTTCCGAAATCGGCCAGGCCAATGGCGTCGTCGTCAACGACCAGGAAATGAACCGCCTGATCATGCAGGCTGCGCAGCAGTACAGCCCGCAGGACCGCGAGCGTTTCGTGCAATATGTCCGTCAGGACCCGATGGCCGCCGCCCAGCTGCGCGCGCCCCTCTATGAGGACAAGGTCGTCGACTTCCTGTTCGAAAAGGCCGAGATCAGCGAACGCGCCGTCAGCCGCGAGGAACTGGAAGCGGCCATCGAAGCCGAGGATGGCGATCTGAAGCCGCACGTCCACGGTCCGGGTTGTGGTCATGATCATGATCATGACGAAAAGCCCAAGGCGAAGAAGGCTGCCCCCAAGAAGAAGGCCGCTGAGGCCGAGGAAGCTGCGCCCGCCGCTGAGGAAGCGCCCGCCAAGAAGGCTCCGACCAAGAAGGCCGCCGCCAAGAAGGACGAGGCCGTGGCTGAGGAAGTCGCAGCCGAGGAAAAGCCCAAGGCCAAGAAGGCTCCGGCGAAGAAAGCCGCCGCCAAGGCTGAATAAGCCGGCTTCTTTGTGATTGGATAAGCGCCCGGCTTCCCCATGGAAGCTGGGCGCTTTCCGTTGGTGGGGCACGAAATATTAATTCGGCCCGTTACATGACCGGGTTGAAAGGACGGCGTGCTCCTGCGAAGGCAGGAGCCCAGTCCCGCCGTCTGAACTGGGCTCCTGCCTCCGCAGGAGCACGGTCCGCTTCGAGGGCTCCAAAGGGTGAAGGTTTGAGGCGCAGATGAAGGAGTTTCCGGCAGTGACGAGCGAGGAGGGGCTGGCCAGTCCGCGTATCGCGGTCATCCTGCCCTGCTATAATGAAGCTGGCGCCATCGTGCAGACGGTGGAGGATTTCCGCCGCGCGCTGCCCACCGCCGCCATCTACGTTTTCGACAATAACAGCACGGATGGCAGCCGCGACCTCGCCGCCGCCGCAGGCGCGATCATTCGCCGCGTATCGCAGCAGGGCAAGGGCCATGTGGTCCGCCGCATGTTCGCCGATGTGGACGCCGACATCTATGTCATGGCCGATGGCGACGCGACCTATGAAGCCGCCGCCGCCCCCCGCATGGTCACGGCCATGCTGGAGGACAATCTCGACATGGTCGTCGGCGCGCGGAAGAGCGAGGTGGAGGAAGCCTATCGGCGCGGCCACCGCTTCGGCAACTGGGCTCTCACCAGCCTGCTTAAACAGCTGTTCGGCCGCAGCTTCACCGATATCCTCTCGGGCTATCGCGTCTTTTCGCGCCGCTTCGTGAAGAGCTTCCCCGTGCTGTCCGCCGGTTTCGAGATCGAGACGGAGATCAGCGTCCACGCCCTCGAACTCGCCATGCCGGTGGCTGAGGTCGTCACCGCCTATGGCGCGCGCCCGGAAGGTTCGGTGAGCAAGCTCAGCACCTATCGCGACGGCTGGCGCATCCTGCGCACGATCTTCACCCTCTTCCGCATCGAAAAGCCGATCCTGTTCTTCGGCGTCATCGCGGCTCTGCTCGCTGTCACGGCCCTCGCGCTGGCCGCGCCGCTGATCGTCACCTATGCGCAGACGGGACTGGTGCCACGCTTTCCGACCGCGATCCTTGTGACGGGCCTCATGATTCTCGCCACGCTGTCGGGCATGTGCGGGCTGATCCTCGACACGGTCGTGCGCGGCCGGCGGGAGGTGCGCCGTCTGGCCTATCTCGGTTTCCGAGCGCCGTCCGATTTCGGCGCACGCGACTGAACCCTTCACGCGCCCCCTTGAACCGCCTGCCTTTTGTGCCGATGTAGTGATCGGGCAAAAGCACTCACTGAAAGAGCACAATGACCGATATGATGTCCGATCCCATGGCCGCTCTGGTCCCTATCGTTATCGAACAATCCAATCGCGGCGAACGCAGCTTCGACATTTTCTCGCGCCTGCTGCGGGAGCGGATCATCTTCGTGACCGGGCAGGTTGAGGATCACATGGCCTCGCTGATCGTCGCCCAGCTGCTGTTCCTCGAGTCGGAAAATCCGAAGAAGGACATCTGGATGTATATCAACTCGCCCGGCGGCGTGGTGACGTCGGGCATGGCGATCCATGACACGATGAAATATATCCGGCCCCAGGTCGGCACCGTCTGCATCGGACAGGCCGCGTCGATGGGCAGCTTCCTGCTGGCCGCTGGCGAGCCGGGCAAGCGCATCGCGCTCAGCAACTCGCGCATCATGATCCACCAGCCGTCGGGCGGCGCGCAGGGCATGGCGTCGGATATCGAGATCCAGGCCAAGGAAATCCTGCGTATCCGCCAGCGGCTTAACGGCCTATATGCCGACTATACCGGCCGTCCGTTGGAGGAAATCGAGCGGGCGATGGACCGCGACACCTTCCTGGAAGCGGACGAGGCCAAGACGTTTGGCCTGGTTGATGAAGTTTTCGATCGTCGTCCGGCGATGCCGGAAACGACGGATAGTTAACATGGATCTTTACCGCGCGCGCTGTTTTCTCCCCTTGTGAAACCGGCGCGTCGCGGTCTAGGATGATCCTGGACCAGAATATCCCTCGCTTGACGCGGCCTTTCGCGGGGAAGCAGGGAAGAAAGATTGGCGAATGACTAAGCTTACGGGCTCCGATTCTAAAAGCACGCTTTACTGCTCCTTCTGCGGCAAGTCGCAGCATGAGGTGCGGAAGCTGATCGCGGGGCCGACCGTCTTCATCTGCGACGAATGCGTGGAGCTGTGCAACGACATCATCCGCGAGGAGACCAAGGGCGGTCTCGTCGGCAAGAAGGATGGCGGCGTGCCGACCCCGCAGGAAATCTGCGATGTGCTGGACGATTATGTGATCGGCCAGAATCGGGCGAAGCGTGTCCTGTCGGTCGCGGTCCACAACCATTATAAGCGCCTCAACCACGGCTCCAAGCCGGGCGAGGTGGAACTGGCCAAATCGAACATCCTGCTCGTGGGGCCCACCGGCTGCGGCAAGACGCTGCTCGCGCAGACGCTCGCCAAGACGTTCGACGTGCCCTTCACCATGGCCGACGCCACGACCCTGACCGAGGCGGGCTATGTCGGTGAGGATGTTGAGAACATCATTCTCAAGCTGTTGCAGGCGTCCGACTATAATGTCGAAAAGGCGCAGCGCGGCATCGTCTATATCGACGAGATCGACAAGATCAGCCGCAAGGCCGAGAACCCCTCGATCACCCGCGACGTGTCGGGCGAAGGCGTGCAACAGGCGTTGCTCAAGCTGATGGAAGGCACGACCGCTTCGGTTCCGCCGCAGGGCGGCCGCAAGCATCCGCAGCAGGAATTCCTTCAGGTCGACACGACCAACATCCTGTTCATCTGCGGCGGCGCGTTCGCCGGCCTCGAACGGATCATCGGCGACCGTCTGGAAGCCAAGTCGATCGGCTTCGGCGCCCATGTCGCCGCGCCCGAAGAACGCAAGACCGGCGAACTGCTGCGTCAAAGCGAGCCGGAAGATCTGCTGAAATTCGGCCTGATCCCCGAATTTGTCGGCCGTCTGCCTGTCATCGCCACGCTGGAGGATCTGGACGTGACCGCGCTGGTCAAGATCCTGATCGAGCCCAAAAATGCACTGGTGAAGCAGTATCAGAAGCTGTTCGACATGGAGAATGTCGAACTCAGCTTCACCGACGACGCGCTGACCGCGATCGCGAAGAAGGCCATCGAACGCAAAACCGGCGCGCGCGGCCTGCGCTCGATCCTGGAATCGATCCTGCTCGACACGATGTTCGACCTGCCATCGATGGAAGGCGTCGGCGAAGTCGTCGTCGACAAGGATGTCGTCGCCGGCACAAAGGAACCGATCCGCGTGTTCAGCGAAAAGGACAAGCGGGCCGAAGACGCGGCCTGATCTGATCGCTGTCATTCGCGATTGAAAAAGCTCCGCCGGATCAGTCCGGCGGGGTTTTTCGTGTGCATCTGACGGTGGGGTGGTGGTTGGTATGACCATTTCCGTCATTCCAGCGAAAGCTGGAATCTCAGGAGGTGGCGCGACATGGCCTGAGGCCCCAGCTTTCGCTGGGGTGACGGTTTCATTGAGATGTCCACATCCCCCAAACCATCTCCCAACATCTCACCTCACACAGCTATCCAACCCATCCCGCTGCACCACGCCGATCCGGCTGGTGATGCTGTTCCCATAACGCCGGGTGAACCCCTGCGGCGCGATCGCCGCGCGCTTCTTGGGTAGCGGCAGAACCGCCGCGATCCGCGCCGCTTCCGCGCGGGTCAGATGCCCAGCGCCGTGGTGAAAATAGCGGATCGCCCCGGCTTGCACGCCATAGGTGCCGATCCCCGTCTCCGCGACGTTCAGATAGACTTCCATGATCCGCCGCTTGCCCCACATCGCTTCGATCAGCATGGAGAACCAGGCTTCGAACCCCTTGCGGATGAAGCCGCCGCCCTGGATGAGAAAGACATTCTTCGCCGTCTGCTGCGTGATGGTGGACCCGCCCCGGATGCGTCCGCTGCTGGCATTGTGCCGCATCGCCTGCGCAATCGCGACCGCGTCGAAGCCGTGATGGCTACAGAAACGGCTGTCCTCCGCCGCGATGGCCGCGCGCGCCATATTCGGGTCGATCTCGTCCAGGCTCACCCAATCCTTGGTGATGCCATGGGGATCGAACAACATGGTCAGCGTCACCGGCGGCGGCACGAAACGGTAGATCAGCACCATCAGCAGCGATAGGATGATGAACCCGCCGACAATCCGGATGAGGAAGCGCGTCCAGCGGGAGCGGGGAGAGGAGGGAGATTTGGCGCTCATCCGCCCGTCCTAGCGCCATCGCGGCTCCGTTCAAGTTCCTACCCGCGCGCGCGGCGATCGCCTGTAAATAAAAGAAAAGCCCCGGATCGCTCCGGGGCCTTCCTTTAACTTCCGCACCTGGTTAGGCGACGGCGAAGCGCGCCATCTTGCCGATCCGGTCGCCGGCGATCCGCATCATCGCCTTTTGCAGTTTCTCGAACGCCCGAACCTCGATCTGGCGCACCCGCTCGCGCGACACGCCATAGACCTGGCTCAGTTCCTCGAGCGTCTTGGGCTCTTCGGCCAGACGCCGCTCGGCCAGGATATGCTTTTCCCGATCGTTGAGGTCGTCCATCGCCTCGACCAGCATGTCGTGACGCAGCGTCTTTTCCTGCTCGTCCGCGACGCGCTCGTCCTGCAACGGATCGGTGTCGGCCAGCCAGTCCTGCCACTGGCCTTCGCCATCTTCGCGCATCGGCACGTTGAGAGACGTGTCGCCGCCCATCGCCATGCGGCGATTCATGGAAACGACGTCCTCCGTCGTGACGCCCAGATGGGTGGCGATCTTGGCCACGTCATCGGGATGCAGGTCGCCATCCTCGAACGCTTCGATATTATTCTTCAACCGGCGCAGGTTGAAAAACAACTTCTTCTGCGCGGCGGTGGTGCCCATTTTCACCAGGGACCAGGACCGCAGGATGAATTCCTGGATCGACGCGCGGATCCACCACATGGCGTAGGTCGCCAGGCGGAATCCGCGATCGGGCTCGAACTTCTTCACGCCCTGCATCAGGCCGATATTGCCTTCGCTGATCAGCTCGCTGACCGGCAGGCCATAGCCGCGATAGCCCATGGCGATCTTCGCCACCAGGCGCAGGTGCGACGTCACCAGCTGCGCCGCCGCGTCAGGATCCTGATGTTCGGCGTAACGCTTGGCGAGCATATATTCCTGCTCGGGCTTCAGAATCGGAAATTTGCGGATTTCCGAAAGATAGCGGTTGAGGCTGGCTTCACCGCCCAGCGTCGGCACCGCGGGGACATTGCTTTTAGCAGCCATGTCGCTTCACCTTTCCCTTTCATGCGCGGTGGGACCCAGAAGAGGCGTCCGACGCACCGTCGCAAACTTGTCAAAACCTATACGAGAAGCTGGCTTAACAGTTCCTGCATGTCGGTGGGCAGTGCACTGTCAAAGCTGAGTTTTTGCTCCGTTACGGGATGTATGAACCCCAGCCTTTTGGCGTGCAATGCCTGCCTTTTGAAACCCAGCGTTTCCAGTATCGTTTTGAAACCTTTTCTTTCTCTACCGTAAACCGGGTCGCCAATCAAGGGGTGCCCCAAATGCGCCATGTGCACCCGGACCTGATGGGTGCGGCCTGTTTCAAGACTGCATTCCACCAGCGCCGCCCCTCGCAACCGCTGGATCAGGCGATAATGCGTCACCGCATGCTTGCCCCGTCCTTCCCGATGAACCGCCATTTTCTTTCGATCAGCGTCCGATCGGCCGATCCAAGTATCCACTGTGCCGGCGGACGGTTGCGGCACGCCATAAACGATGGCGGCATAGAGCCGGTCGATGCTGTGCGCCTTGAACTGCTGGGCCAGCCCTTCATGAGCCCGATCTGATTTAGCAACGACCAGAAGCCCGGAAGTATCCTTGTCGATGCGATGAACGATGCCCGGACGCGCCACGCCGCCGATACCGGACAGCTCGCCCCGGCAATGGTGCAACAATGCGTTGACCAGAGTCCCGTCCAGATTCCCCGCCGCCGGATGAACGACCAACCCCGCCGGCTTGTCGATGACGATCAGGTCGGCATCCTCATAGACGATGGTCAGGGGAATATCCTGCGGCGCGGCCTCAGCCGCGACAGGGGCGGGCACGGTGATGGCGAAAGCTTGCCCAAGCGCGACCTTCATCGAGGGATTGAGCGATTTTCCCGCCGCTGTAACCTGCCCTTCGACGATCAGCGCCTTCAATCGCTCGCGCGAAAGGTCCGGCAACAGGTCGGCGAGCGCCTTGTCGAGCCGCAGCCCCGCCTGCGCCTCGCCGATCGTCGCTTCAATGATGGAAACCCCCGGACCCATTGGCTAAGCATGTATAGATGAGGGTCGGGATTACAAGTTCGTTGCTGGAACAAATCATGTCCCTCGCGGCCGCCGACAGCCATGAGGTCTGCGGCCTCCTGCTCGGCGGAGAGGGGCGGATCACCGACATCCGTCCCGCCGCCAACGTGGCGCTTGATCCGGCGCGCCATTTCGAACTGGACCCCGCCACGCTCATCGCCGCCTACCGCGCCGCGCGCTCGGGCGGCCCCGCAATCATCGGCCATTATCACTCGCATCCCAGCGGCCATGCCGCCCCTTCGGCCACGGACGCCGCCGCCGCAGCGCCTGACGGCAGCCTCTGGCTGATCGTGGGAACCGGTGCGGCGCGGCTCTGGATCGCCGGGCCGGGCGAGGGCGGCAGGGTGCGATTCGCGCCCGTTCCGCTCGATATCATGTGAAGGAAAGGCGGCAGGCCGGGCTTGCATCACGGGGCGGGGCGGCGCATTAGCCGTTGATCCCCTTCCTCCTTCACTTTCCAGCGGCAGCGACACTAAATGATCAATCCGACCGACAGCATCGAATTCGCCAGCCTGCTCTGCTCGCGCTTGTGCCACGATCTGCTGAGCCCCGTCGGCGCGCTCAACAATGGCCTGGAGCTGATGGCGGACGAGACCGACGCCGACATGCGCCAGCGCTGCCTCGATCTGTTGGCGGACAGCGCCCGGACCTCCGCGAACAAGCTCAAATTCTTCCGCCTCGCCTTCGGATCGGCCGGCGGCTTCGGCGACGCGGTGCCCACCCATGAGGCGCGCGTGGCGATCGAGGGCATGTTCGCCCAGTCGGGCCGCGTGAAGGTCGGCTGGCTGGTGGACGAGGATATGCTCGAAAAGCTGCCGGTGAAGGTGCTGCTGAACCTCGCCCTGATCGCGGGCGACGCCCTGGTGCGCGGCGGGCAACTCGATATCGGCGCGGAACGGCGGTCGGGCATCACCGAAATCGTGGTGCGGGCGGAAGGGCCCAAGCTGGTCCTCGACCCGGACCTGCGCGCCGCGCTGGCTGGCACACTGCCGGAAGAGAGCCTGGCGTCCCGCACGGCGGCGGCATGGATGGTCCGCGGTTTGGTGACCCATGCCGGCGGCGACATCGCGCTGTCCGCTGCGGGCGAGCCGGTCTTGCTGTTTGGGGCTTCGATTCCAGATTTGGGGTAGGTCATGCGCTGACCACCAGTGTAATCGGCGAACCTTCGAGGCATGTAAACCGACATTCAATTCGTGTGCCTTCCGGTCAGCTGGATTGATAAGTCCTTCGGATTTTTGACCGAGCGTGGCCTTTATAAGGGTTTGACCTCGCCATGAATGAAATCCAAAGGATTGGGACGTTGAAGCGGAGCACCAGTCAAAAGTGCAGTTACTGCTTCCAAACGTTCTCCAATCCATTCTCTCATAAAATTGCGGTCATCTTCGGACATCTGATCGTTTCCTAAACGGGCGGACAGATCATCTAAAAGTAAGCATGTTCCTTCTAATGTAACGCTTATCGCCACAAGGCGTCGCGCTACCGAATGATTTCCTTGATCATCTAGTTCGTATATCGGGAATTTATTCATTTCGTTGATGACGCTTCTTATCATCAAAGCCGCTGCCTTCAGGTTGATTGCTTGGGGCAAGAAATGGGCCGACGTGCGGTGAAAACTTTCTAAGGTTTCATAGCCGTGCGCAAGGAGCCTTTTACTGGCATTGCGCAGCTGTCGTTTGCGTTGCCAGTGTGGTGCGAAGGCTGTTAAATAGGTCACTGCCAAGGCGATGATCGCGCCAAAGAATTGCGCCCACCCCGCCAGATTCTCGTGGGCTTCCAGCCATGTCATTGCGTTATTCATACGCCGATTATTTCGCTGCCATATTGCAATGGCAAGAGTGGCAACACTCTATATAAGCGTGATGCTCAGAACTGTGTTGAGCATTGGTAGCCCGAACAATCATTTCAAGCAGCTATTCTCGTCAGGGGCGGTCCATACTCCCACGTCATGCTGAGCAAGTTTCGGCATCCATTCGGTCCGAAAGCCTTCTCGATCCGGAGAATTGAACCTTGAAGAAAGTTTAGGGTGACGTTGTCCATTCCCCGCCGAGGCATCAAAGAAAAAGGCCCGGCCGCTCGCGCGACCGGGCCTCAATCCCGTCAGTTCCCGAAAAATCAGGAACTGTAATACATGTCGAATTCGACCGGCGAGGGGGCCATTTCCCAGCGGTACACTTCGGGCCACTTCAGTTCGATATAGGCTTCGATCTGGTCCTTGGTGAACACGTCGCCCTTCAGCAGGAACTCGTAGTCGGCTTCCAGGCTGTTGAGCGCTTCGCGCAGTGAAGCGCAAACGGTCGGCACCTGGCTCAGTTCTTCGGGCGGCAGGTCATAGAGGTTCTTGTCCATCGCGGCGCCCGGATGGATCTTGTTCTCGATGCCGTCGAGGCCCGCCATCAGCAGCGCGGCATAGCACAGATAGGGGTTGGCCATCGCGTCGGGGAAGCGGAATTCGACGCGCTTCGCCTTGGCGCCCGCGCCGTAGGGGATACGGCACGAAGCCGAACGGTTGCGAGCCGAATAGGCCAGCAGCACCGGCGCTTCGAAGCCCGGCACCAGACGCTTGTAGCTGTTGGTGGTCGGGTTGGTGAAGGCGTTCAGGGCCTTGGCGTGCTTGATGACGCCGCCGATGAAGTACAGGCACATGTCGGACAGACCGGCATAGCCTTCGCCCGCGAACAGCGGCTTGCCGCCGTCCCAGATCGACATGTGGGTGTGCATGCCCGACCCATTGTCCTGCGCGATCGGCTTGGGCATGAAGGTCGCGGTCTTGCCATAGGCCTGGGCGACCATCTGAACCACATATTTGTAGATCTGCATGCGGTCGGCGGTCTGGACCAGCGTGCCGAAGGTCAGGCCGAGTTCGTGCTGAGCCGCGGCGACTTCATGGTGGTGCTTGTCGCAGGGCAGGCCCATTTCGAGCATGGTGGTGACCATCTCGGCGCGGATGTCGGTGGCCGGGTCGACCGGCGCGACGGGGAAGTAACCGCCCTTGGCGCGCGGACGGTGGGCGAGGTTGCCGCCTTCATATTCCTTGCCGGTGTTGGTCGGCAGTTCGATGTCGTCGATCTTGTAGAAGGACTCGTTATAGTCCGAATTGAAGCGGACGTCGTCGAACATGAAGAATTCGGCTTCCGGGCCGACATAGACGGTGTCGCCGAAACCAGCCGACTTGACGAAGGACTCAGCGCGCTTCGCGGTCGAGCGCGGGTCGCGGGCATAGAGTTCGCCGGTGTCGGGCTCGACGATGTCGCAGAACAGGATCATCATCGGGGTCGCGCTGAACGGATCGACATAGACGGCGTCCAGGTCGGGCTTCAGGATCATGTCCGACTCGTTGATCGCCTTCCAGCCTTCGATCGACGAACCGTCGAACATCAGGCCCTGGGTCAGCTCATCTTCGCCCAGAACGGTCGAAACCATGGTCAGGTGCTGCCACTTGCCCTTGGGATCGGTGAAGCGCAGATCGACCCACTCGATCTCCTTTTCCTCGATCATCTTCAGGATGTCTTTTGGCGTATTAGCCATGTGCCGTTGCCCTTCTCTTAAAAATACCCCCCCGAAGGGGTAGTGGATGTTGCAGTTCGCCGGCCCCCGCGGAGCCGCCGGAAAATGTGGACGTCAAAAAAGATCAGATGGCGTCGCTGTCCCGCTCGCCCGTGCGGATGCGGACCGCGCCTTCAATCGCTGAGATGAAGATTTTGCCGTCGCCGATGCGGCCCGTCTGCGCCGCTGCGGAGATCGCCTCCACCACCCGGTCGGCCATAGAGTCGTCGACGACGACCTCCAGCTTCACCTTCGGCAGGAAGTCGACGACATATTCGGCGCCGCGATACAGTTCGGTGTGCCCCTTCTGCCGGCCAAAGCCCTTCGCTTCGGTGACCGTGATGCCGGACACGCCGACTTCGTGCAGCGCTTCCTTCACTTCGTCGAGCTTGAACGGCTTGATGATCGCTTCGATCTTTTTCATCACAACATTCCCAAGTCAAACGCGCGTGGGCTGGCGGGAGGCCCACCTTCCCTTGTCATTCAGTGACGATCATCATGCCCCCAGACACGCGCCGTCTCTTCCTACACTCAATTACTGTGCCAAATGGCGAATCGCTAGAACTCGCTTTCGGCGATGCGGTAATCTTTGTCCATATTGCCCGGATTCCGGGCAATATCCCATAGGCATGCCTCTTTTTTAAGCAGGGGGCGCTATCGGACCGCGTAAGGCGGCGCGTCGAGCCCGGCAGGGCTCTTCGTGAAGATCTCGCAGCCCGTTTCGGTGATGCCGATACTATGTTCGAACTGCGCCGACAGCGTCCGGTCGCGCGTCGTCGCGGTCCAGCCATCCTCCAGCATCTTTATGCCGGCCTTGCCGATGTTGATCATCGGCTCGATCGTGAAGAACATGCCGGGTTTAAGCTCCGGCCCGGTGCCCGGCCGCCCGACATGCACGACCTCCGGACTGTCATGGAACACGCGGCCCAGGCCATGGCCGCAAAAGTCGCGCACCACGCCATAGCGGTGCTTTTCGGCATGGCGCTGGATCGCAAAGCCGATGTCGCCCAGATGATTGCCGGGCTTCGCCTGCTCGATGCCCAGCATCAGGCATTCATAGGTCACCTCGACCAGTCGCCGCGCCTTGATGGGGGCCTCGCCCACAATATACATCCGGCTCGTATCGCCATGCCAGCCATCCACCAGCGGGGTGACGTCGATGTTGAGGATATCGCCATCCTTCAGCTTCTGCTCGCCCGGAATGCCATGGCAGATGACATTGTTGAGCGAGATGCAGCAGCTGTGCGTGTAGCCGCGATAGCCGAGCGTTGCGGGCACGCCGCCGCCGTCCAGCGTCATCCGGCGGACGATGTCGTCCAACTCGCCGGTGGTGACGCCGGGGACGACATGGGGGACCAGCGCGTCGAGTATCTCCGCGGCCAGCCGTCCGGCCTTGCGCATGCCTTCGAAAGCCGCCGCGTCATAAAGCTTGATCGCGGTCGATCGGGAAATCGGCGCATCCGCCGTCATCGTCATATATTCGGTCATGCTCTGGATTATAGGCTGGGCAAATGGATAATGCGAGCGCCGGTTAGCGCCGGACTAGGCATCGCCGCCGCCGCAGGCTATGGCCGCCCAATGCCTGCTTCTGAACGCATATGGCCTGAACGCATCTGGACGGCCGCGCTGATCGTGATCGGAGACGAAATCCTGTCCGGGCGCACCCAGGACAAGAATGTGTCGCAGGTCGCCGCCTGGCTCAACGTGCAGGGCATCCGGTTGCGCGAAGTGCGGGTGGTCGCGGACGAAAGCGACGCGATCGTGGAGGCGGTGAACACGCTGCGCGCCCGGAACGACTATCTGTTCACCACCGGCGGCATCGGCCCGACCCATGACGACATCACCGTCGACGCGATCGCCCGCGCGCTGGGCGTGGCGGTAGAGGTGCATCCGGACGCGCGGGCGATGCTGACGGGCTATTATCAGGGGCGCGGCGGCCTTACCGACGCGCGGCTGCGCATGGCGCGCGTGCCGGCGGGCGCGAGCCTGATCGAAAACCGCATGTCGGGCGCTCCGGGGATCCGCCACGGCAACATCTTCATCATGGCGGGCGTCCCGCATATCACGGCGGGCATGCTCGAAAGCCTCACCGGCACGCTGGAGGGGGGCTTGCCGCTATTGTCGGCGTCCATCGGCTGCTGGGTGGCGGAAAGCGAAATCGCGGAACTGCTGGCGACGATCGAGCGCGCCCATGATGGCTGCCAGATCGGCAGCTATCCCTTCTTCCGCGAAGGCAGGACGGGCGCAAACTTCGTGATCCGCGCGACCGACGCTGCGGCGCTGGACCACTGCGTGGCGGATTTGAGCGCGGCGCTGGAGCAAGGCGGCTGGCCGGTGGTGGCTGGCGGGATTTGACGCTGGCGGTCCGCTTCAGTGCGCGTTTCGGTTCACTTCTTTTTCGTTGCGCTCGCCAGATAGGCGATCAGGTTTGCCCTGTCGGCAGGGTTGGCGAGTCCAGGGAACACCATCTTGTTGCCGGGCGCCTTGGTCGACGGTTTGGCCAGGAATGCGTCGAGGGACTTCGCATCCCAACGAATCTTGGCGCTCTTCATTGCAGGCGAATAGGCAAAGCTGGCGGATGTCCCCGAAGTGCGTCCGAACAATCCATTGAGGGAAGGGCCGATCCGCCGCTGTCCCGCCTCCAGCGAGTGGCAGGCGGCGCAGCGGGCGAACACCGCCTTGCCCTTGGCCGCGTCGCCCGCCTGGGCGATTGCGGGAGGCGCGAACAACAGGGTGGCGGCGATGGCGGCGGCTCTGGATAACATCGGCGATCCTCTTTCCTTGCTAGCTGTATGAGATCAGGTCCTTAGCTACCCAATGCTGAACGGCGATTGAAGGGCTCGCGTTCCAGTCCATCAACGAGCACGTCGCTCCTTAAGCGCCTGATCCACGCCCATATGTTGCATGCAAGCGGCGGGCTGCGTTGCGCCGGCGGTGCGGCTGGCGCTATGTTGCGCTGCATCAATCACCGGCTTCGGCCAAGCATGTGGAAGTCGGGCTTGATCGCCTGATATCTGGCCCATCGCGAAGGGAGAGCGCCGTCTCATCCGGGTTTTCCGGCGTGGGTTCGTGCGTCCTTTCACGGTCGGTCGGCCATGGGCTGGACAGCCGCTAGAAGAAGGAGAAGTGCGGATGCGGATCGTGATGACCGGATCGGGTTATGTCGGACTGGTTTCGGGAGCCTGTCTCGCGGATTTTGGCCACGACATCATTTGCGTGGACAAGGATGAGCGCAAGATCGCCCTGCTGCGCGACGGCGGCGTACCGATCTATGAGCCCGGCCTTGCCGAGTTGATCGCCCGCAACGTCCAGGCGGGCCGGCTGACCTTCACCACCGATCTTGCGGCCTCCGTCGCGCAGGCCGACGTTGTGTTCATCGCCGTTGGCACGCCCGCTCGTCGGGGCGATGGTCATGCGGACCTCAGCTACGTCTATGACGCGTCCCGTGAGATCGCCTCAGCCCTTAGCGGCTTCACCGTCATCGTCACCAAGTCGACCGTCCCCGTCGGCACCGGCGATGAGGTTGAACGCATCATCCGCGAAACCAACCCGGCGGCGCAGTTCGCGGTCGCATCCAATCCCGAGTTCCTGCGCGAAGGCGCGGCGATTCAGGACTTCAAGCGTCCCGACCGCATCGTCGTCGGCATCGAGGATGATCGCGCTCGCCCGGTGATGGAGGAAGTCTATCGTCCGCTCTACCTCAACCAGGCGCCGATCCAGTTCACCGGCCGCCGCACGAGCGAACTGATCAAATACGCCGCCAACGCATTCCTGGCGATGAAGATCACCTATATCAACGAGATGGCGGACCTGTGCGAGCAGGTCGGGGCGGACGTGCAGCAGGTCGCGCGCGGCATTGGCCTGGACAATCGCATCGGGTCCAAATTCCTCCACGCCGGGCCGGGCTATGGCGGCTCCTGCTTTCCCAAGGACACGCTGGCGCTGGTCAAGACGGCGGAGGATGCCGGCGCGCCCATCCGCCTTATCGAAACCACAGTCGCGATCAACGAAAGCCGCAAGCGGGCCATGGCGCGCAAGGTGATGGCGGTGTGCAACGGTTCGGTGCGCGGCAAGACGATCGGTGTGCTGGGGCTGACCTTCAAACCCAATACCGACGACATGCGCGACGCGCCGTCGCTCTCCATCATCCAGGCGTTGCAGGATGGCGGGGCGCAGGTGAGGGCCTATGATCCAGAAGGCATGGATGCTGCGCGCACGATGATGAAGGATGTCGAATTCTGCGCCAGTCCCTATGCGGCGGCGGAGGGGGCGGCGGCGGTTGTCCTCGTCACCGAATGGGACGCGCTGCGCGCGCTCGACCTGCCTCGCCTGCGTTCGGTGATGAGCGGCGACGGCCTTGTCGACCTGCGCAACATCTACCGGCCTGAAGTCGCCGAAGGGGCTGGCTTCGCCTATGTCAGCGTCGGCCGCGGTATCGCTCCGCAGCCTGAAGCTCTGGTTGAGGCGGCGGAGTAACACAGTTTAGGAATAGTCTCGCCTCGTCTCAAAACGAGCAGTTTTGCGACGAGGCGTTCTTGACCCAAAGTCATTGTTAACCTTCCTATAGGACCCTGAAGACGCTTAAACAGCGCGGGGTTCGCAAAATGAATATCAAACCGACTGGCTCCATGATTGGGGTCGGATTGTCGATCATGTGCATTGTAGCCGCCGGAGCGGCGACAATATTATCAGGCGTGTCGACGTCGACGAATATATCAACCGGATCGACCACGACTCTATCCAGCAGTGGAACAATCGCCGCGACGTCTTCGACGACATCGGCTCCGGCCAGCTTCACTTCCACCATCACATCCGAATTTTCCGATTTTGATTTCGCAAACGGCACGAAATTGCCGGATAAGGCGACGCTGTCGCTAGAGAACGCCACGTTCCGGCCGGGGGCGAGCGTCGCCTATGTGCCCGTGACCCTCGACCGGCCCACGCCGAACACGGTCATCGCCCGGATCATCACCAACAATGGTTCGGGAGCGCAGCGCGCCTTGTCGGGCTACAATTACCAGACGGTCGACACGGTGGCGATCTTCCGTCCCGGCGATCCGCTGACGCAGACCGTGGCCGTGCCGATCATCAGCGCCACCGAAGGCCAGAATTTCCAGCTGAAGCTGCGCGAAGCGCCGTGGGGCGGGCTACAGGGTCAATCGTCCGCGACCATCACGGCGACTAACAGTGTTGCGGCCACGGCCAAATCCAGCGGCAGCTTCCGGGAGCCGCGCAGCTTTGCATCTACAGGTGGGCTCCAGTTCGAACTAAAGAAGGAGACGCACAAGCGCTCGCCCGATGGCGGCTGGGATCGCTGGGCGACGTCCCTGTCCCATGGCCGGACCCAGACCGCCAATGGCGAAACGGGTCTATATCTCGACTCAACGCTGTTCCAGGGTATCGAAGGGCCTGTCTACTGGGGCTCGCAGGGCCTTGTGCTGCACAGTCAAAAGCTGGAGACGCCAATCTATTACGAGGGGCGCAACTGGTATTATGGCGCGTCAGTGCTCGACGGCCGCAACCTCCTCGCGTCGCAGATCGGCTATGGTCAGTATGAATGGGAAGCCAAGATGCCCGATCGCCGTGGCTCCTGGCCCGCCTTCTGGTTGATTTCGACCAGCGGTTGGCCGCCTGAAATCGATGTCTATGAAGGGTTCGGCTATCAGAGCTATTGGGATTTCGACCGCCACGTAGCACAGACCATCCATGGCGGTTCGAACGGCGTGCGCAGCTTCCAGCGCGGCGTCACGCTCCAGACCCAGCAGGCTTATGGGATCGAGGGCTATTCCCAGGGATTCCACCGCTTCGCCGTGGACATCCAGCGCGACTATATCACCTGGTTTGTCGATGGTGTGGAGACCTACCAGTTGGTGAACCCGTTCCGGGGCCATCGCTGGTATCCGATCATGGACGTCGCGGTGAAGAGCGGCGGCGCCTATGCCGACGGATCAGGCGACATGATCATCAAGAGCTTTCGCGTCTACAGCGCGCCATAATGGCTGTGGGCGCCGCCCGACAGGGCATAGAGGCGTCCCCAGCATTTGATCCACTGCCCGGCGATGTCCACGCGACGCGCGCCGGGCAGCAGGAGCGCGGCGAGGCCCGCCGTCCGCACCGCCAATATGGTCAGCGTCCGCGCCAGCAGCGTCGCTTGCCCGATCGGGCCGGGCCGCTGCTTCCGCCGCGCGAGCGTTTCGGTAAAGCCGATCCGCCACATCCGCTTCAACACCCAGGAAAGCCGCGCCCGCTCCGCCGGGACCCATTCGCTCACGCGCGCCTCCGGAGCCCAGCCGAACCGGGCGCCCGCTTCCCGCAACCGCGCGAGGAAATCCAGATCCTCCCCGCCGCTGCGGTTGAAGCGGGGATCGAACCAGGGCTCGTCCACCATGCCCAGCGCGCGACGGCTCACGAGCAGGTTGTTGCTCGCCCACAGCATGTCGGTAGCGCCCCAGTTCCGTTGCTCGGCCCGGAAGACGAGCGTCTCGCGCGCCCAACGCGGCGGCTTGCCCACGAAATGATAATCGACAGGCCCCGCGACGACATCCGCGCCGGCCCGCGCCTGACAGGCGAGCAAAGCGTCGAGCCATCCGGGCTGCGGCCATTCGTCATCGTCGATCATCGCGATGAAGCGCATGTCCGGATCGGCCAGCGCCGCCGTGCATATGGCGTTGCGGACGGCGCACAGTCCGGGTTCGGGGACCGGCGACAGCGTGACGGGCAGGGCGTAGCCTTCGCGCTGCAACGCCTCCACGACCGTAGCGCCTTCGCGCGCGTCTGCATCATTGTCCGCCACCAGCAGCATGACGTCGTTCCGCTGCACCGTCCTCGCCAGCGCCTCCAGCAGATGACGCAGCTGTTCGGGCCGACGATAGGTCGGAATGGCGATCCAGATCGCTTTGCCCTCGCTCATCAGGCGGCGGCCTCCACAGCAGCTCGCCGCGCGCGCCGTCCGTGCTGGAGCCACTTGAACAATTGATGTCCGCGCACCTCGATCAGCAAATAGCTCACCCAGCAAATCAGCCAGGTCGCAACCAGCATCCCCGCCACGAACAGCCAGTCGAACCCGACTATTCCATGCCGCTGCGCCACGCCCATTGCTCGGGCCGCCACGTCGCGCACCAACGGATGCCAAAGGTAAATCGAATAGCTGATCAGCCCAAGGTGAAAGCTCACCGGATTGGCCATCATCGCTCGCGCCGCCGCGCCGTCATAATAGCAGCTCAGCACCAGCGCGGGCATCAGGCACACCACCAGCACGTCGGCGCGCGGCAGCAATAATGTCAGCGCCATCAGCCCGCAGATCGCCGCAAAGCCGCCCCGCCGATCGAGCAGCGGCCTTAAGCTGTCCTTCCAGCGATAGGTCAGCACGCCCAGCGAAAAGCCCGCAACGCAGCGCAGCAGGGTCAGCACGCTGTCGCTGTCATTGACGTCCATCGGCCCGCTCGATCCGAGCCCGGAGGACGCCACCAGAAGCAGCAGCCCAAGGCAAACCGCCGCTTGCGCCCAGGTCCATCGCGAAAAGGCGATGATCGCTATGAGGGGATAGATCAGGTAGGCGGCGACCTCGGTGCTCACCGACCAGCTATTGCCTGCGATCGGAGCCGTGCCCCATCCCCAGCTCTGCACCATGAACAGGTTGCTGACGACATTGGCGGCGTTCAGGTCGATCGACTGGTTTCCCGACACGTTGAGCAGGATGCGCAGCCCGAACACCAGCGTCACGATGAAGTGCAGCGGCCACACTCGCGCCATCCGGTTGATCAGGAAATCGACATAGCTCGCCGTTCCCAGATTCTTCACCACGCGGTCATGATAGCCGTAGGAGATCACGAAGCCGCTCAGGATGAAGAACAGGTCGACCGCCAGATAGGCGCGCGAGAATAGCGGTATCGCGAAATGCGCAAAGGCCGGCTGATGCGGAATATGATAGAGGAGCACGGAAACGGCCGCGACCCCGCGCAACCCGGTGAGCGACGAAATCCTCATGACGCGAACCTCCCCCGTGAAGGCGCGGCGTCGAACGCGGCGGCGATCGCGTCCCAGAGCGGCTTGCGCGTCATCTTCCCATCGAGCGGGAGCCCCCGCGAAAGCTGCCCGTCGGGCCATTTATATTCGGGGAAGTTGGACAGCCAGGAATAGCGGTCGGACAAGCCCCAGCACAGGATCGATCCCATCGCCGGATTGTCGAGCGCCACGTCCAGGAAAGCCTTTGCGACCGACGCCACTTCGCGGTCGCGCTTGTCGGGGCTGGGCGGGCCGCCCCGATCAGCGATGTCGAACTCGGTGATCGACAGTTTCAGCCCATATCCGCTCAGCGTCGCCAGGAAGTTGGCGAACTGCCGCTCGTTGAACGGTTCCTTATAGGGTTTCAAATGCCCCTGAATGCCCACCGCATCCACGGGCACGCCCCGCGCCATGAGCCGGTCCAGCAGCTTGAGCATCGCGGTCCGGCGGCGCTCGCATCGGGGCGAGTCATGCTCCAGCCCATAATCGGTCAGGAACAGCGTCGCCCGCCCGTCCGTCTCGCGCGCGGTGTGAAAGGCGATGTCGATATAATCCTCGCCCAGCGCCTTCATCCACATGCTGTCCATGCGCATGCCGTCGGCGCGCCCCTGATTGGGCTCGACCGCCTCATTGACCACGTCCCATTCGGCGATCCGGCCTGCATAGCGACGCATGGCGACGTCGATATAGCTGGTCATCAGGTGCTGCCGTTCGGGGACGTCGGCGGCTATTAGCGCCGGCTCCAGCCAGGGCGGGTTCGCCGCATACCAGACCAGCGCATGGCCCCGCGCGCGCATCCGATGCGCCTGCGCGAAATCGATGATCTGGTCCGCGCCGCTGAAATCATATTGGCCGGGCCTGGGCTCCGTAGTGCCGCGCTTCAGCTCATATTCCTGCACGATCATATCGCATTCGCGCGCGATGGCAGCCCGGAAAGCTGCATCCTCGCGCAGCAACCGCGATTTCACCGCCGCGCCGAAATAGCGTCCCGACCGCCGGGCATGGGCGGCAAGGCCCTCGCGCGACACGCTTCGCGCCACGCTAGGCGGGTAGGGGGAGCAGGCCGCCAGCGCCGCAGCGCCAGCCAGAAATTCGCGCCGCTTCATAGCCGTTGCCTCCGCCAGCCCAGCATCCCGGTGAAGTCGATCCACCGGTCGCACATTCGCCGATAGACCGCGTCGGGCAGCACGATCTGCATCAGCACCGCGCCTGCCAGCCGAGGCCCGTAAGCCCCCCGCAGCAGCGCCCCAAGATAGTAGCGCATCGCCCGGCTGTGGCTGGTCGGCCAGATGCTCTTCGCCGCGTGCCAGCCCATATAGCCGGAGAAAGCGCGCGCCGAGATGTGGGGGCGCAGGTCCTTCAGCCAAGCGAGGCTGCCGATATTTCCGCGCACCTGCGACAACCGGTCCTCCGCCTGACGATCGGCCCAGATCGTTCCCGGCCTTTCGGTCATCACGAACTGCGCCCCGGCCAGCGACAGGCGGAGCGCGAAGTCGGTATCATCGCCAAATTGCACGTCCTCGCGATAACGCACCTTTTCCGCCAGCCCCCGACCCAGCGCCACGCTGCTCGTCTGGATGAAGCCGCGATCGCACATCAGATAGCGGTCGACCCGTTCGTCCCGCGCTATCGCTCGCGGCGGTTTCAGGAAATTGCGGCCCTGTCCCCGGTCGGCCAATACCTGCCCATAAGCGACGATCTCCTCGCTTTCCTCCAGCAGCGGCAGCAGGTCAGCCAGATGATGCGGCAGGAACCTGTCGTCGCAATCGAGGAACGCGATATAGCGCCCGCGGGCATGATCGATCCCCGCATTGCGCGCGGCGGAAGCCCCGCGGTTTTCCTGCACGACGATGGTCAGGCGCGGGTCGTTGATCGCCCGCAGCGCGATCTCGGTGCCGTCGGTCGACCCGTCGATGACCACGATCACCTCGATGATGGCGATCGTCTGTTCCAGCGCGGACAGCACCGCTGAAACCACGGCGTCCCGGCGCTGATAGGTGGGGATGATGACGGAGAAGAGCGGCTGCGTCACTGCCGCCTGAAGTTTGGATGGAGGTTGCCAGGCGCTCATCACGATCGAGCCCCACTATGCGCCGCTTCGGCCTTGCCAAAGCGGAGGACGAAGCCGTTGACCAGCGACCTGTAGAGCGGCTTTGGCAGGTAGGATCGCAGCAGCTGGCGGGCGACGACCCTGGCGGGCACACCTCCCGCGACCATCCCGACGAGAAGATCGCGAAGCGCCACCAGCGGCCGGATCGGCGCCATATGATAGGCGAGCACCGTCGCCCGATATCCCCGCCGCGCCCGATTGGTCAGCAGATGGCCGCAGCGCTCGAGCCAATCGAGCGATGTTTCATAGCCCCGCACATAGGATGTGCGCCCGGCCTCGCTGGCGTCCAGCCACACGGTCAAGGCCTGCTCGATCATCCGGAACCGCGCGCCAGCGCCTTGCAGCCGGACGCAGAAGTCCAGATCCTGCCCCTTCTTCAGCGCGGGATCGAACAGCACCCGCTGCGCCAATATTGTCGGCACCACCATCGTGGAAGTCTGCATGAACTGGTTGGCGCAGAAGAGATATTCGCCCACATCCTCGCCGTCGCGGATGCCGCGCTCGGGCCTGATCCAGTAGCGGTCGACGCCCCGGTCCACCTTCATCCGGGAATAGAGCACCGTCCGGTCGTCATCGCCCGCCAACGCCTTCGCCATGATGGAAAGCTTGCCGGGCAGGAACAGATCGTCGGAGTCCAGAAAAGCGATGTAGCGCCCTCGCGCTTCCTCTATTCCCCGATTGCGCGCCGCTCCGCCTCCCGCATTTTCCTGCCGGACATAGCGGACGCGCGGATCGCCGAGGGCCTCGATGACAGGGGCTGGATCATCCCGCGATCCATCGTCGATGACGATGATCTCGAAATCCCGCCAGTCCTGCGCCTGCACCGACCGGATCGTGTCCCTGACGATGTCGGCGCGGTTGTAGAGCGGGATGACGACGGAAAAGAAGGGGGCTGCATCATTCATGCGCCGTGCACCTTTCGATATTCTTCATAGTGGATGCCCGCCAGGCCAGCGATCTTGCCGATGGCGCGGTAGAGCTTGCCGAGCCGCACGATGCGCTTGCCCCGGTCGAGCGTGGCGAGGGCGCCCAATGTCCCGACGACGAAGCCGGCGGCTATGCGCGGCGCTTCGCCCAACAATGTGCGCAGCCGCCCCCTGTGGAACCGCTCGACCATCATGTCCGTCATGCCCAGGCGATAACCGCGCATCAGCAGCCATCTCGCCGTCACCCGGCTAGCGGGGATAAGCTCGGTGACAAGCGCATCCTCCGCCCAGGCGAAGCGGCATCCCTTGCGCGCCATGCGGCTGAACAACTGCTTGTCCGACCCTCCGGTCAGCGCCATGCGATCATCGAACGGGCGGTCGCCCATGGCGCGCAGGGCGGGGGCGGCGATCAGCACATTGGCCGTGCTGTCGACCAGAGCGACAGGCCCGGACCTGCCGCGCCGCTTCGCCTGCAACAGCGGGTGCCGCGCGGCCCATGGCGCGACCGCGCTGTCCATCTCCCGCAGCACCGCGCCGCCAACCACATCGGCGCTCCATTGTTGCGCAGCATCGACCAGCGCATCGATCCACAGGGGCGAGGC
>DASVOF010000018.1:0-36109 GCA_036383495.1 Sphingobium sp.
TGAAGGCTTTCATGAAGTTCTCCTTCGCCCCTTCAAGAATCCGTTCGCCCTGAGTAGCCACTGAGCTTGTCGAAGTGGCGTATCGAAGGGTGTTGAGGCAGATGCTTCGATACGGGGCTTCGACAAGCTCAGCCCCTACTCGGCACGAACGGTTTTTATTTTTTACAGCAGCCCCGCAACCACGCCGGTCGTGTCGACCATGCGGTTGGAGAAGCCCCATTCATTGTCGTACCAGCTGAGTACGCGCACCAGCTTGCCGTCGATGACCGCGGTTTCCAGGCTGTCGACGGTCGAACTGGCCGGATCGCCGTTGAAGTCGATCGAAACCAGCGGCTCGTCGGTATAGGCCAGCACGCCCTTCAGCGGACCGGATTCCGAAGCAGCCTTCAGCAGTTTGTTCACTTCCTCTACGCTCGTGTCGCGCTTGGGCGTGAAGGTGAGGTCGACCACCGAGACGTTCGGGGTCGGCACGCGGATCGCCGAACCGTCCAGCTTGCCCTTGAGTTCAGGCAGAACCTCGCCCACCGCGCGGGCGGCGCCCGTGGTCGTCGGGATCATCGACATGGCGGCGGCGCGCGAACGGCGCGCATCGCTGTGAATCTGGTCGAGGATCTTCTGATCGTTGGTGTAGCTGTGGATCGTGGTCATCAGGCCGCGCTCGATGCCGATGGCGTCGTTCAGCACCTTGGCGAGCGGCGCGAGGCAGTTGGTGGTGCACGACGCGTTGGAGATGACGACGTCCTCAGCCGTCAGCGTCTCATGATTGACGCCGAACACGACGGTCTTGTCCACGCCCTTGGCCGGGGCGGAGATGACGACGCGCTTGGCACCCGCCGACAGATGCTTCGAAGCCGATTCCCGATCAGCGAAAAAGCCGGTGCACTCCAGCGCGATCTCGACGCCCTGCGCCGCGTGGGGCAGCTTGGCCGGGTCACGCTCGGCGGTGACGGCGATGCGCTTGCCGTTGATGACGATCGCGTCCCCGTCGACCTGCACGTCGCCGGCGAAAGGACCGTGAACGCTGTCACGCTTGAACAACAGGGCATTGGCCTTGGCATCGCCCAGGTCGTTGATGCTCACCAGCTCCAGATCATGGTCGTTGCGCTCCAAAATTGCGCGCGCGACCAGGCGCCCGATACGTCCGAAACCGTTAATTGCTACCTTAGTCGCCACTGCACTAGCCTCCTGATGGGTAGATGTTTCTCAATGATCCAGAGCGGCCGCCACCTGCGGCGCGATCTTGGCGGCCGTCAGGCCGAAATGGTCGTAAAGATCCTCCGCCGGAGCCGACGCGCCGAAACCGTCGATGCCGAACCGCAGACCCGCGATGCCGACATAGCGTTCCCAGCCGAAGGTCGTCCCTGCCTCAATCGACACGCGCAGCACATGGTGCGGAAGGAGATCATCCTTATACGCCTGCGGCTGCGCCTCGAAATGCGCCCAGCTGGGCATCGACACGACATCCGCGCCAATGCCCTGATCTTCCAGCAAAGTGGCAGTCGCGACCGCGATCTCGACTTCCGAACCCGTCGCGATCAGCACGACCTTGCGGTCCGCCTTCGCGGCGCGCAGGCGATAGCCGCCCTTCGCGCAGAGATTCTCGCCCGCCTTCTCGGTCCGCAGCTGGGGCAGGTTCTGCCGCGTCAGCGCCAGCACCGACGGGCCGTTCTGGTCCTTCAGCGCCAGTTCCCAGCACTCCGCCGTCTCGACAATGTCGGCCGGGCGATAGACGTCGAGGTTCGGGATCATGCGCAGCGACATGACATGTTCGATCGGCTGGTGGGTCGGACCATCCTCGCCAAGGCCGATGGAATCATGCGTCAGCACATGGATGACGCGCTGCTGCTGGAGCGCGGCGAGGCGGATGCCGCCGCGCATATAGTCGGAAAAGACCAGGAAGGTGCCGCCATAGGGCAGGACGCCGCCATGCAGCGCCATGCCGTTCATCGCGCAGGCCATGCCGAACTCGCGAATGCCGTAATAGACATAGCGGCCCGAATAATCGTCCTTCGTCAGCGGCCCGGTCGACTTGGTCTTGGTGTTGTTGGAGCCGGTCAGGTCCGCCGAACCGCCCAGCGTTTCGGGCAGCAGATCGTTGATCGCGCCCAGCGCCAGTTCGCTCGCCTTGCGGGTCGCGACCTTCTGCGGATTGGCGATCAGCGTGTCGATATAGGCGTTGAGCGAGAAATCGGCGGGCAGCTCGCCCGCCATGCGGCGCTCGAATTCGGCCTTCTGCGCCGCGCCCGAAAGACGGCCTTCCCATTCCGCGCGAACGCCAGCGCCCTTCGCGCCGATCGCCCGCCAGGCGGCAGCGACGTCTTCGGGAATGACGAAGGGTTCAGCCGTCCAGCCCAGAAATTCGCGAGCGGCGGCAACTTCGGCCTCGCCCAGCGCGGAGCCATGGACGCCCGACGTGCCCGCCTTGTTGGGCGCGCCATAGCCGATCTTGGTGGCGCACGCGACCAGCGACGGACGCGGATCGGCGATCGCTTCGTCCAGAGCCCGGCGCACGTCGGCCACGTCATGACCGTCGCACGACACGACATGCCAGCCGGTGGCGGCGTAACGCGCGCGCACATCCTCGCTGCTCGACAGGTCGACCGACCCGTCGATGGTGATCTTGTTGTCGTCCCACAGCACGATCAGGCGGCCAAGGTTCAGGTGGCCCGCAAGGCCGATCGCCTCATGGTTGATGCCTTCCATCAGGCAGCCGTCACCCGCGATCACCCAGGTGCGGTGATCGACCAGATCGTTCCCGAACTGCGTGTTCAGGTGCCGTTCGGCGATCGCCATGCCAACCGCCGTGGCCAGACCCGAACCCAGCGGGCCGGTGGTCGCTTCCACGCCCGCCAGCTCGAAATTCTCCGGATGGCCGGCGCAGGGGCTGTGCAGCTGGCGGAAATTACGGATATCCTCGATGGTCGGACGGGCGTAACCCGAAAGGTGCAGCAGCGAATAAATCAGCATCGACCCATGGCCCGCCGACAGCACGAAACGGTCGCGGTCGGCCCATTTCGGCTGGGTCGGATCGAACTTCAGATAATCGCTGAACAACACCGTCGCGACGTCCGCCATGCCCATCGGCATGCCCGGATGGCCGCTATTTGCGGCCTGCACAGCGTCCATGGAAAGCGCCCTGATGGCGCTGGCGAGCGACTTTTCGGAAACGGTCATCGAAGCTGGCGTCTTTCCTGCTTGAAAGCGGCCCCCTGTCAGGCCGACGAGTCGAAATCGGGTCCCCTTTGTCGCGTTGCACACAAGGCGTCAACCATGGCAGGCCCTTGAGGCGCGGCGAGCCGCCCAATGACGGCTTTTGCACGGCGAAAACTTTGTCTATGCCTCTGTCATGGCAAGTGACCGCATGATGCAGGCAATCGGCACGCTGGAACGTGCGATCAGCCGGCTCGAACAGGAGATGGACGGCGTTCTGGCCGCAGGTCCGGCTTCTTCCCCCGATGGCATCGACGCCAGCGCCGCGCGCGCCGCGCTGGCGTCGCTGGACGAACTTATCACTGAACTAAAGGATCAGGCGCGTGGCTGAAACGACCTTGCACATCGCCAGCCGCCAATATGACATACGCTGCCGCGACGGGGAGGAAGCGCATCTCACCCATCTCGCCAGCCTGATCGAGCGCAAGGCGCGCCTGGCCCAGCAGAACACGCCCGGCCTGACCGAAGTGCGCACGCTCCTGTTCGCCGCCCTCTTCCTCGCCGACGAACTCAACGACCTGAAGCGCGAGGCGATCGGCCGGCAGCAGCAGTTGGCGCTGGAGGAGGAAGATGACGACCCCGCCGCCCGCGCGATCGAAACGCTGGCCGCCCGCATAGAAAAGCTGCGCGACAGGCTTGCCCCGCCGGGGCCGGACGCCTAGATTGGACGGGACGGGTACTGCCTCGTACGAGCTTTAGCGAACATCCCTGAGGCGATAATCACATCCAAGGGGGCTGTCCCTGGGCGGGCTCAGGCCCGATCTACATGGTCCCCACCTGACGTTGAGGCGTCAGAGGATATTCCAGCAAACGGCCAAGGCGGTCCCGTCACCCTTTCCTGAACTTGCGACTTTTCCGGCAGTGCTCCCGCTTTTCCCACCGTGCTCCTGCGAAGGCAGGAGCCCAGTCCCGCCGTTTGAACTGGGCTCCTGCCTTCGCAGGAGCACGGTGCTGTCCTCGGCAACAAAATAGTGCCACCTTGTTCAAACAGGGCTAAACCGCCTCCGCATGACCGACGAACCCGACAAGACCGCCCTGCGCACCCTCGCCCGCCAGCGCCGCCGCGCGTTCGTCGCCTCGCTCGATCCGCTCGCGCACCGCCTCGCCTTCAAGATGCTGCCCTCGCCCCTCGCCCGCCGCCTGGACGACGCCCGGACGGTCGCGCTCTATTTCGGGCTCGACGACGAAGCCCCCGCCCAGCGCCTCGCTCCGCAGTTGCAGGCCATGGGCAAGACCATCGCCCTCCCCCGCGTGCTCGATCGCCTCGGCGGCATGGACTTCCTCGGCTGGAACCCGGAGGATCAGCTTTTCCCCGGCCTCTACAACACCAGCCATCCCGAACCGAGCGGGGCCCCGGTCACGCCCGACATCATCATCGCGCCCCTGCTGGGCTTCGACCGCGCGATGAACCGCCTGGGTCAGGGCGGCGGCTATTATGACCGCGCCTTCGCCCGCTATCCCGACGCGCTGCGCGTGGGCGTGGGCTGGTCGGTGCAGGAACATGACGCTCTGCCCGCCGATCCATGGGACCTGCCGCTGCACATCATCCTCACCGAAGTCGAACTGATCGAGGGAACAGACGCATGACCATCGAGCGCCGGCCCGATCCCTACCAGCCCAGCTGGCGCAAGCCCGTGGGTATGTTCATCATCCTCGCGCTCATCGCGCTCTGGGCCGTGCTGGTGGGCAGCCTGTCGGGCCCCATCGGCGGCTTGCCGATGATCGTGCAGGTCCTCGTCTACATCTTCCTCGGGCTGATCTGGATCTGGCTGGTGCCCTTGCGACGCCTGCTCGCCTGGATGGAGACCGGGCGCTGGCGGCGGGACTGAGTTCACCGATTTACGTCAGCCCGGTGGAGTCTATCCGCCCCGACCCACCACACCCAACATCCGTCATCCCAGCGCATGCTGGGATCTCAGGCGCGAGGGCGCAGCATAGCCTCACGAGACGCCAGCCGACGCTGGCATAACGGCTTATAAATTAAGGAAATACCGGCCTCTGGGCCTAACCCACCCTATCGAAAGAGTGGCGCGAGTGACGGGGCTCGAACCCGCGACCTCCGGCGTGACAGGCCGGCGCTCTAACCAACTGAGCTACACCCGCGTTCGGTGTGGGCGGGCATCTATGCGGGTGGGCCGGACCTGTCAACCGGCTCTTTCACCACTTTCTTGCGTTTCATCATTTTCTTTGCGGGCGCGCATGGTCAACGTGCCGTGCTCGAACAGGAAGCCCGCTATATCGGGCATGCCGGCGGCCGCGATCACGGTCTGGATGATGATCAACAGCGGCACCGCCAGCAGCGCGCCGACCGTCCCCCACACCCATCCCCAAAAGGTCAGCGACACCAATATCAGCAGCGGATTCATCGTCAGCCGTCGCCCCAGCACGGTCGGCGTGATGGCGTTGGCCTCGACCAGGTGAAACCCGATCTGCAACGCGGCGGGCAACAGCGCCTTCCACACATCGTCGAACACCATGAGGCCGCCGAGCGCCAGCAGCACCGCCGCCAGCATCGGCCCGAAATAGGGGATGAAGTTGAGCAGCGCGACGATGCCGCCCCACATCAGCGGCGAAGGCATGCCGATCAGCCACAGCGACACCGCCACGGCGAGGCCGAGGCACAGGTTGATCGTCGCGATGGTCAGCACATAGGCCGATGTCGCGTCGACCACATTCTGGATCACCCGCGCGACCGCCATCGCCCCGTCGAAGCTGCCCCGGCTGTTGATCGTCCGCCGCCGCAGCCGGGTCCAGCCAGCCAGGAAGAAATAGATGACGAGCAGCGCGAACACCATCTGGATGATCGCGGAAGGCGCGGATGTCGCCGCCAATTGCAGCAGCGATCGCGGCGCATCCACCGCCGCGGTCTGCGCCGCCGCCGCGCCCGGCCCCGTCGCCAGCATCTGGAGCGTTTCATCGGCGAAGCGCTGGAGCTGCGAATAGAAATCGATGAGCGGGGCCAGGTTGTTCTGAATGTTCGGCAACCGCGCGGGCAACAACCGGAACCAGTCCGTCGCCGGCACCACGATCAGCACCAGCGCCGTATTCGCCACCACCAGGAAGGCGATGACGGCAAACAGCGCCGCGACCCCCGAAGGCACGCGCCGCCTCTCCATCCACTCCAGGAACGGCGCCAGCGCGATCGCGATCACCAGCGCGGCGGTCAGCGGCAGGAAGAATTCCGCCCCCTCCCGCAATGCGAAGGGCAGCGCCAACATCAGCCCGATCCCCGACGTCAGCGCGATCGACGCCAACAACCGGTCGCGCCGCCGGCTGATCTCATGCTGTTCGTGCACTGTCACCGATGATCTTTCCCTGCCGCCTGTCCATGCTGTGCACCGGCGCGGCCCGGCGCGTCAAACCCATTCGCCGTCGTCGCAGCCACGCCATGGCGAACGGCCGCTTAACCAAATCTTCGCCGCTTGGAGCCTATGCCCGGCCTCAACAGGATCAACGGGGTTTTGCATGAGGTTCCGAAATTGCATGTGGCGGCTGCTTCCCTGCGCGCTGGCGGGGGTGACAACGCCACAAGCCGCCATGGCGCGGCAGGATCTCCGCATGGAAACGCAGACCTTCGTCGAGCGCGTGCGCACCGACATCAACGGCCGACCGCGCCGCATCCTCGCCAGCGCCAGCCGCACGGAACCGGGCGATCAACTGATCTTCGTCGTCAACTGGCGTAATCAGGGCAGCCAGCCACTGCGCGGCGTCGCCGTCACACGCCCGGTGCCGCCCGGAACCCGCCTGTCGCCGCCTGATCCCACAGCCCAGGTCTCGATCGACGGCGGCCAAAGCTGGGGCCGTCTGGAGGAGCTTTGGCTCCCCACCCCGCTCGGCGGAACCCGCCGCGCCGCGCCCGCCGACGTGACCCACGTCCGCTGGACCATCCCCTCACAAATCTCTCCCGGCGAAAGCGGCCGCCTCAGCTACAGGGCGACCGTGCGCTAAACCGGAAGCCGTCATGCCAGCGAAAGCTGGCATCTCGTGAGGCCAGGCCGTGCCCTATCGCCTGAGATCCCAGCCTTCGCTGGGATGACGAAGCGGGCTCGATAACCTCATTCCACAAACAACAACACCGGCGTCTCCAGCAGTCTCTTCACCGCCTGCACGAAACTCGCCGCATCCCAGCCATCCACCACCCGATGGTCGCAACTGATCGACAGGTTCATCAACTTGGCCGGAACCACCTCCCGCCCCCGGAACACCGGCCGCTCCACAATCCGGTTAGGCCCGATGATCGCCACTTCCGGCCGGTTGATGACCGGCGTCGTCGCCACCCCGCCCAGCGGCCCCAGCGACGTCAGCGTGATCGTCGATCCCGAAAGCTCCTCCGAAGTCGCCTTCCCCGCCCGAGCCGCCTCCGCCAGCCGCCTGATCTCCCCCGCCAGCTGCCACACATTCCGATCCTGCGCATCCCGGATCACCGGCACCATCAGCCCCGCGTCGGTCTGCGTCGCAATGCCCATATGCACCGCCCCGAACCGCGTCACCACGCCCGCCTCATCATCATAGCGCGCGTTCAGCATCGGGAAGTCCGGCAAGGCGCGACACACCGCCACGATCAGCAACGGCAGCAGGGTAAGCTTGGGCTTCTCCCCCCGCCCCGCGTTCAACTGCTCGCGCGTCTCCTCCAACGCCGTGACGTCGATTTCCTCGACATAGGAGAAATGCGGGATATGCCGCTTGGAAGCCGCCATATTCTCCGCGATCCGCCGCCGCAGGCCGATGACCTTGACCGTCTCGTCCGCCCGCCCCGCCGACCGCCCCGCAGGCCGATAACCCTGCTCCGCGCCATAGAGCAGGAAGGCATCCAGATCGGCATGCCGCACCCGGTCGCCGCTCGCCTTCACTTGGCGCAGATCGACGCCCAACTCCTTCGCCCGCGCCCGCACGGCGGGGGAGGCGAGTATCTTCTCCCCGGACCCAGAAGCACCAACCCCTCCATCGCTCGGGCTACCCCCATCCCCGCTTGGATCAGCTACCCCACCCCCGTTCGGGCTGAGCCTGTCGAAGCCCTCTCCTTCTCCTTTCGCGTCGGGGACAGAAAAAGAAAGCCCTTCGACAGGCTCAGGGCGAACGGAAGTTGATGCGCCTTCACTGGCCAACAGCGCCTCAACCTCCCCCTCCCCCGTCTCGATCTCCACCAGCATCGCACCGATCGCCACCTGTTCGCCCGGCTCGCCCGCCAGCCGCACGACCGTGCCCGCCACCGGGCTTTCCATCTCCACCGTCGCCTTGTCGGTCATCATGTCCGCGATCGGCTGGTCCTCCTCGACCCGGTCGCCGACCTTCACATGCCAGCCGACGATCTCCGCCTCGGCAATGCCCTCGCCGATATCCGGCAGCCTGAACGTGAACAGAGCCATGCCGCTCAATCCCTCATGATCTTGATGATGGCCTCGCGGATGCGCACCGGCCCCGGAAAATAGGCCCATTCCAGACTGTGCGGATAGGGCGTGTCGAACCCCGTCACCCGCTCGATCGGCGCTTCCAGGTGATAGAAGCACCTTTCCTGCACCAGTGCGGACAATTCCGCGCCGAACCCGCTGGTCCGTGTCGCTTCATGCACGATCATGCAGCGCCCGGTCTTGCGCACAGACGCCTCGATCGCGTCGATATCCAGCGGCACCAGCGTCCGCAGGTCGATGATCTCGGCGTCCACGCCCATCTCGTTGACGGTGCTCTCGACCACATGCTCCATCGTGCCGTAGCAGAGGATAGTCAGCGCCTCCCCCTCCCGCACGGTCCGCGCCTGCCCCAGCGGCACGCGATAATAGCCGGTCGGCACCATGGCCCCCGGATGCCCGGTCCAGCTTTTCGCCGGGCGGTCATAATGGCCATCGAACGGCCCATTATAGATGCGCTTGGGCTCAAAGAAGATGGTAGGGTCATTATCCTCTATCGCCGCGATCAGGAGCCCCTTGGCGTCATAGGGCGTGGACGGGATCACCGTCTTCACCCCCGACACATGGGTGAATATGCCCTCGGGGCTCTGGCTGTGCGTCTGCCCCCCGAAAATGCCGCCGCCAAAGGGCGACCGCACCGTCATCGGCGCGATGAACTCCCCCGCCGAACGGTATCGCAGCCGCGCCGCTTCGCTCACCAACTGGTCGAGCGCCGGATAGATATAGTCGGCGAACTGGATTTCCGGCACCGGCCGCAGCCCATAAGCCCCCATGCCGACCGCCACGCCGATGATCCCGCATTCGGTGATCGGCGTGTCGAATACCCGGTTCTTCCCATATTTCTTCTGCAACCCCGCCGTCGCGCGAAAGACGCCGCCGAAAAACCCGACATCCTCGCCCATCACGACGACATTCGGGTCGCGCTCCATCATGACGTCCAGCGCCGAATTGATCGCCTGGATCATGGTCATCTGCTGGAGGTCACTCATTCCCCTCGCCCCTTCAGGGGAGAGGGTTGCGCAGACTTGGCAGCTTGCTGCCTAGTCGAAGCTGGGAGAGGGGGCATTGCGCCAAGCACTCCCCCTCTCCAACCTCCGCTAGCCGGCAAGCCGGCAAACTCCGGATATCCTCTCCCCAAGGGGAGAGGAATTTTCCGCACCCCCCTCACAACCCGGCCGCCTTCGCTTCATCCAGCATCTGTCGCCGCTGCTCGCGCAAATGCCAGGGCATATCCTCGAACACATCCTCGAACATCGTCTCCATCGGATGATGCAGCCCGTGCCCCAAAATCCCGTTCTTCTCCGCCTCCCGCGCGGCGTCGCGCACGATCTCGGCCAGTTCCCTGTCCATCGCCGCCTGCCGATCTTCATCCCAGACGCCGATCCCGATGCAATGTTGCTTCAGCCGCGCGATCGGATCGCCCAGCGGCCAATGACTCCCCTCATCGGCGGACCGATAGGCGCCCGGATCGTCCGACGTGCTGTGCCCCTCCACCCGATAGGTGAAATGTTCGATCAGCGTCGGCCCGCCATTGGCCCGCGCCCGATCCGCCGCCCAGCGCGTCGCCGCATAGACGGCCAGCGCGTCATTCCCATCGACCCGCAGCCCAGCAATCCCATAGCCGATCGCCCGCGCCGCGAAGGTCGTCGCTTCCGCTCCAGCGAAACCAGAAAAGCTACTTATAGCCCATTGATTATTAACAACATTCATGATGACCGGCGCGCGATAGACGCTGGCGAAGGTGCAGGCCGAATGAAAGTCGCCCTCCGCCGTCGACCCTTCTCCGCACCATGTCGCCGCAATCCGCGTGTCGCCCTTGGCCGCGCTCGCCATCGCCCATCCCACGGCCTGCGGATATTGGGTCGTCAAATTGCCGGAGATCGAGAAGAAGCTCGCTTTCCTTGCCGAATACATGATGGGCAACTGGCGGCCTTTCAGCCGATCGCCCTTGTTCGAATAGATCTGGTTCATCATGTCGACGATCGGCCAGCCGCGCGCGATCAATATCCCCTGCTGGCGGTAGCTCGGAAAGCACATGTCATCGCTCGCTAGCGCCGCCGCCGCGCCGATCGACACCGCCTCTTCGCCCGTCGATTTCATGTAGAAGCTGGTCTTGCCCTGCCGCTGCGCCCGGAACATGCGCGCATCGAAAGCCCGTGTCAGCGCCATGGCGCGCAACATCTTGAGCAGCGTCTCGGGCGTCAGCTTCGGGTCCCAAGACCCGACCGCCGCGCCCTCTTCATCCAGCACACGCACCAGCCCATAGGCCATGTCCCGCATGGAGCCGGGCTCCGCCGCCTCGTCCGGACGATACGCCGCGCCCGCCGGGGGAATGTCGAAATCAGCAAAATCGGCGGTATCTCCCGGCCGGAACCGGGGCTCCGGCACATGCAGCCGCATCGGCGGCAGGTTGCGCCCCGCCGCTGGACTATCGCGTCCGCCCTGGCCCTCCGCAGCGCCCGAATCGACCCGGTCGCCCATCCCGCCTCCTCTTGTGCATCGCAACAATATTACTCAATGTAATTATTATATTACAACACCCCCAAAAGGCAAGAGTTCCAGCATTTCGCTATTTACCTCTCGATTTCAAACCGCCACCGGCGCCGCAATATGCTTCTGCGGCGCATAGTCGACCACCTCGAAATCCTCGATCCGGTAGTCGAAAATGCTCTCCGGCCGCCTTTTGATCCGCAGCTTCGGCGCGCCCTCCGGCGTCCGGCTGATCTGCTCCTCCACAAGCTCGGCATGGTTCAGGTAAAGGTGCACGTCACCCCCATGCCAAACGACCTCGCCCGGCTCCAGATCGCATTGCTGCGCCAACATCCGCGTGATCATCGTCAGCCCGAAAATGTTGAACGCAAAGCCCAGCCCCAAGTCACAACTCCGCTGGAACAGCAGCCCGTTAAGCTTCCCGTTCGCCACCTGAAACTGATAGGTCATATGACAAGGCGGCAGCGCCATCTGCGCGACCTCCGCCACATTCCACCCGGTGAACAACAAGCGCCGCGACCCCGGATTGCGCCTGATCCCCTCCACCAGTTCGGCAATCTGGTTATGCCCCTTCTCCGCCCGCCGGTAGAGCCCGTCGCCCGCCGGCTCATAGCGCGGCCAGTTCACCCACTGCGCCCCATAGACCGGCCCCAGATCGCCCCAACGCGCCGCGAACGCTGCATCCTCGATGATCCGCGCCTCGAACGTGTCGCGATCGATCGCTTCCCCCGTCGCCCGGCAATAGGCATCCAGCGGCCAGTCCGTCCAGATATGCACGCCCTGCCGCACCAACTCCCGGATATTGGTGTCGCCGCTCAGGAACCACAGCATCTCCCGCGCCGCGACCTTCCAATAGACCCGCTTCGTAGTCAGCAGCGGCACGGCCTCATCCGCCAGCGAAAAGCGCATGCTCGCCCCCAGGATAGACCGCGTGCCCACGCCCGTCCGATCGACGCGCTCGTCCCCCTCCGTCCATATCCGGCGCATCAGGTCGAGATATTGCTGCTCATAATGCGGGATCATATTGGTCAAAGACGGTCACTTTCCTGATGCGGCCGATTCCGCTTGCGGGGCTCCCTCGCATGTAGCCGAGCGGAAAGCGCGATCCAATCGCTTCGGAGCAAATTACCCGCCTTCCGATCCGGATCGGACGATGTTGAGGATGGCGAGAAAGCCGCGATCAAACATCATCCGCCCATGACAGCCACGGAAACCATGCACCTGCTCGCCCTCGACGAACATTGGCGCCCGCTCGGGCGGTTGGACGGCGGCGGCGAATGGCGGGACATCGTCAGCCATCTGCTCCACCTCGACAGCCAGTGGCTCGTCATCGAACAGCGGCGCGCGGACGATCCTTTCCCCACTCCGCGCTGGGGCGACATCCATCTCTCCCGCACGCTTTCGCGCCGGCTCCGCCCGATGGAAATGAAGCTGGCCGACCATGTCATCCACGCCGGACAGCGCCGCTTCAGCTTCCGCGAGGCTGGCCTGCTATGACCGCATCAAAAAAAGCATGCCCAGCCGCTTGCCAGCCTGAAAAGCCGCCTCTATAGGCTGCGGCCTGCCCAGCGGCGCCGTCTACAGCGGAGCCGCCGACGGTCGGGGAGTAGCTCAGCCTGGTAGAGCACTGTCTTCGGGAGGCAGGGGCCGGAGGTTCGAATCCTCTCTCCCCGACCAATTACTTTTGCCCACCAATTTGGGTACCCGGGCCGACTTGGTCAACCAATCATCATTAAACTGGCGTTGCCGCCCGCAGCGGTCGTGTTGATCGACGTCGACACTTCCTCCAGCAGCCATATCAGCGGATATCCGGCCGGACGCTCGTCCGACACATAGATGGGCGCGACCGCGCCGGGCCTCTCCGCCAGCGCCTTGGCGACGGCCACGATTCGCTCGCTGTCCCCTTCCACCAGCGCCGCGCCGACAGCGCCATCGGCCTTGCCGGCAAAGCGATCCGCGACGCGCTGCGGCAGTCCTGACGGGACGGGCATGTCTTCAATCACGCCCTGATTGCCCGTCGCCAGCACCGCCGCCATCTGCCGGAACAGGCCATGGCGGGTCGCGGGCTTCAGCAACACCAGCCCACGCGGATGCAGCGTATAGACGTTCCGTTCGCCCACCGGCCCGGCAAGCTCCCGCTCAAGCCCCAACGCCGATCTCTCCCCCTGCCGCCGCGCCATCATGGCGGCCTCATTCTCACCCATTCCATCCAGCCAGTCGGCAAAGTCGCACAGCGCCGGATCGGCCTGCCCGGAATCCCGCTCCAGATCGGGAGGAACAGTGACCAGCCGCCCCAGATATAGCGGCCCGCCCGCCTTGGGCCCGGTTCCTGACAGTTCCCGGCCGCCAAAGGGCTGCACGCCCACCACCGCGCCGATGACATTGCGGTTCACATAGAGATTCCCCGCCCTTATCCGCTGCGTCACCCGCGCGATCGTCTCGTCCAGCCGGGTATGCAAGCCGAAGGTCAATCCATAGCCCGTCGCGTTGATCGCATCGACCAATGCGCCGATCTCCTCCCGCCGATAGCGGATGACATGCAACACCGGCCCGAACACCTCGCGCTGCACATCGGCGATGCTCTCTATCTCCACGATAGTCGGCGGGACGAAGGTTCCATGCGCCGTCCCGGCAGGCGGATCCAGCTGCTCGACAGGACGGCCCAACGCGCGCATAGCGGCGATATGCGCGTCGATCCCCGCCTTCGCCTCGGCGGTAATGACGGGGCCGATGTCGACCGCCAGCCGGTCCGTCCGCCCGACCCGCAACTCCTTGAGCGCGCCCTTGAGCATCGCCAGCGTCCGGTCCGCAATCTCGTCCTGAAGGCAGAGGATGCGTAGCGCCGAACAGCGCTGACCCGCGCTGTCGAATGCCGACGCGATCACATCGGCGACCACCTGTTCGGCCAGCGCCGAAGAATCGACGATCATCGCATTCTGCCCGCCCGTCTCCGCCACCAGCGGGATAGGCTTGCCTCTGGAAGAAAGGCGCGGCGCGAGTTGCCGCTGGATCGACTTCGCAACCTGCGTGGAACCGGTGAACAGAACCGCCGCCGTCTGCGGCGCCTCCACCAGCGCGGCCCCGATGGTCCCATCCCCCGGAACCAGTTGCAGCGCATCGGCAGGCGCCCCCGCCTGATGCAGCAGCCGCACCGCCTCGGCGGCGATCAGCGGGGTTTCCTCTGCGGGCTTGGCTAGCACGGGATTGCCCGCCGCCAATGCCGCCGCCACCTGTCCGGTAAAGATCGCCAGCGGAAAATTCCACGGGCTGATGCACACGACCGGCCCGAGCGGCTCCTGCCGCGGTCCCAGCGTCTCACGCGCCTGACCCGCATAATAGCGCAGGAAGTCGATCGCCTCGCGCACCTCCCCGATCGCGTTAGGTAGGGACTTGCCCGCCTCACGCACGATCAGCCCCAGCAGCAGGGGCATCCGCGCCTGCATGGCGTCTGCGGCGCGCTCCAGCATGGCTGCCCGATCGCCCGTCGGCACATGGCCCCACTCACTGCTCGAGGCCCGGACAACCGCTTCGCACGCCTGTTCGGGAGAGGCTTCCCACACCATGCCGACGCAATCCCGGTGATCCGCAGGGTTGACCACTGGCCGCGATCGGCCTTCGCCCGCCCCCGCCGTCCAGGACATGGCCGCGCTTTCCCGCAGTGCGGCGGTCAGTCTCTCCAGCGCATCTTCATGCGTAAGGTCGATGCCTGCGGAATTGCGGCGATCCGGATAGAGCGACGAAGGCAGGGCAATCCGGTCATGCCCCTCACCGGGACGCCGCATGGCGCGAACGATGTCGACGGGGTCGGCGATCATCTCGTCGATCGACACAGCCGGATCGGCGATCCTGTTCACGAAGGAGGAATTAGCGCCATTTTCCAGCAGCCGCCGGACCAGATAGGCCAGCAACGTCTCATGTGTGCCGACCGGCGCATAGATGCGGCAAGGCCGGTGCAGCTTGCCGACGACCTGCTCGTAAAGCGGCTCGCCCATGCCGTGCAGGCATTGATATTCATATCTGCCGACGGCGAAATCCGGCCCGGCGAGATGATGGATGGTCGCCAGCGTTTGAGCATTATGGGTGGCGAATTGCGGAAAGACGGCGTCCTCTGCCGCCAGCAGCTTTCGCGCGCACGCGATATAGGCGACGTCGGTATGGACCTTGCGCGTATAGACCGGAAAGTCGGCCAGCCCGTCCACCTGCGCACGTTTGATCTCCGCGTCCCAATAGGCGCCCTTGACCAACCTGACCATGATCCGCCTTCCCGTCCGCCGGGCGAGATCGACGATCCAGTCGATGACGAAGGGGCAGCGCTTGCCATAGGCCTGCACCACGAAGCCCAGCCCGTCCCACCCGGCCAGTTCGGGATCGAGGGCGAGGCTTTCCAGCAGGTCGAGCGACAGTTCCAGCCGGTCCGCTTCCTCCGCGTCGATGTTGAGGCCGATATCATAGCCCTTCGCCAGCAGGGCCAGTTCCCGCACACGGGCCAGCAACTCCTGCTTGACCCGGTCCGCCTGCGCGCGGGAATAGCGCGGGTGAAGCGCGGACAATTTGATCGAAATGCCCGGCCCGTCATAGACGCCCTGCCCCTCTGACGCCTTACCGATGGCATGGATGGCGCGGGCATAGTCGCCATGGTAGCGCGCGGCATCGGCGGCGGTCGTCGCAGCCTCGCCCAGCATGTCGTAGCTGTATCGAAAGCCTTTGCCCTCCCTTTCGCGGGCGCGGTGCAAAGCCTCGTCGATCGTCTCGCCCATGACGAACTGCTCGCCCATCATCCGCATCGCCAGATCGACGGCGCGGCGGATCACCGGCTCGCCCGCGCGGGCGATCAGGCGAGTGAGCGCCGCGCCCAGCCCGCGATCATCGACGCTGCCGACCAGCTTGCCCGTGACCACCAGCCCCCATGTCGCGGCGTTGACGAACAACGACCTGTCGCCGCCCAGATGGCCGCCCCAGTCCCCGTCGGCGATCTTGTCGCGGATCAACGCGTCCCGCGTCGCGTCGTCGGGAATACGCAGCAGCGCTTCGGCGAGGCACATCAGCGCCACCCCTTCCTGACTGGACAGCGCATATTCCCTCACCAGCGCCTCCACCCCGCCACCGCGAGGCCGCGCCCTCAGCCTCTCGACCAGCCTCCGGGCCGTCTCCCGAATATCGCCGCGAAGCCCGTCGGGCGCCGTCGCCGCCTCGATCAAGGGGATGACGCAGGCGGGCTCTGCCCGTCGATAGGCGGCGGTAATCGCCCGGCGTAGCGGCGTGGGCTCGCGCACGCGCGGCGCGAAATTCGCGAAGGGCGGTTCCATGCTCATGACCGGATGATAACCGCTCGCGCGCGCCAATCCGAGACCCGATTGCGCGCACGAAAAAGGGCGCGTTCCCGCGCCCTTGTCGTGTCACTTCTAGGTGGAATGTTCAGGCTTCGCCGAACACCCGCCGGAAAATCGTGTCGACCTGCTTGAAATGATAGCCGAGGTCGAACTTCTCCTCGATCTGCTGGGCTGTCAGCGCCGCCGCAACATCCGGATCGGCCTTGAGCAGTTCGAGCAGCGACAGCTGACCGTCCGACTCCCACACCTTCATGGCGTTGCGCTGGACATAGCGATAGCTGTCCTCACGGCTCGCGCCCGCCTGCGTCAGCGCCAGCAGCACACGCTGCGAGTGGACGAGCCCGCCCATCTTGTCGAGATTCTTCATCATCCGCTCAGGATAGACGAGCAGCTTGTCGATGACGCCGGTCAGGCGGCCCAGCGCGAAGTCCAGCGTGATGGTGGCGTCCGGACCGATATAGCGTTCGACCGACGAATGGCTGATGTCGCGCTCATGCCACAGGGCGACATTCTCCATCGCCGGCATGGCGTAGCTGCGCACCATACGGGCAAGGCCGGTGAGATTTTCGGTCAGCACCGGGTTGCGCTTGTGCGGCATCGCCGACGAACCCTTCTGGCCGGGCGAGAAATATTCCTCCGCTTCCAGTACTTCGGTGCGCTGAAGGTGGCGGACCTCAACGGCGAGGCGCTCGATCGATGACGCGATGACGCCCAGCGTCGCGAAGAACATGGCGTGGCGGTCGCGCGGGATGACCTGCGTAGAAACCGGCTCGATGGCCAGGCCCAGCTTCTGCGCCACATGCTCCTCGACGCGCGGGTCGATATTGGCGAAGGTGCCGACCGCACCCGAAATGGCGCAGGTGGCGACCTCCTCGCGAGCGGCGACCAGACGCGCGCGGCAGCGGCTGAATTCGGCATAGGCTTCCGCCATCTTCAGGCCGAAAGTCACGGGTTCGGCATGGATGCCGTGGCTGCGGCCGATCGTCGGGGTCAGCTTATGCTCGAACGCGCGCCGCTTGATGACTTCGAGCAGCTTGTCGAGGTCGTCGATCAATATGTCGGCGGCGCGGGCGAGCTGCACGGCAAGGCAGGTGTCCAGCACGTCGCTCGACGTCATGCCCTGATGCATGAAGCGGGCTTCATCGCCCACCTGCTCCGCCACCCAGGTGAGGAAGGCGATGACGTCATGCTTGGTGACCGCCTCGATCGCGTCGATCGCGGCGACGTCGATCGCGGGGTTGGTCGCCCACCAGTCCCACAGCGCCTTGGCGGCGGACTTGGGGACGACGCCCAGTTCGCCCAGCGCCTCGGTCGCATGCGCCTCGATCTCGAACCAGATGCGGAAGCGCGCCTCCGGTTCCCAAAGGGCGGTCATCTGGGGGCGGGCGTAGCGCGGGACCATCTGGCGAATCCTGATTGCTGGTGGAAAGGTCGCGGGCCGCCTAGCAGGCCCACCCTGGAAGGGCAAATCGCGCCGGCCAGCCCAACCCATTGGCGCTCTTCCCCAACCTTCCGTCGTGATAATTGGATATGCTCAAGACGAACCGACTGATCTTGCAAGATGAGCGGTTAAACATGAACAATCGTTCAGGAAACTTATGGATTTCACATGTATCATAACAGAAAATCCGAATGAAGGACCGATCCTTCAAGGGCTCGTATGTTGAGGATACATGCATGATCCGCAGGCTTTTATTGTCGTCCCTATTATTGATCGCAGCGCCGGCGACCGCGCAGGACGCCGCCGCTCCGTCTGCGGGGTCAGCCCAGGAAACAACGGACTCAGTGGCCTCGATCGTGAACAGCGAATTTCCCGCTTATGATGCGAATAATGACGATCAGCTCGACAAGCCCGAATTTGAGCGGTGGATGGTCGCCCTGAAGCAACAGGAAATGAAGACGACCGGCAAGACGCTGGCCCCAGCCGAGATCACGGCTTGGGCGGACGGCGCCTTCGCCACTGCCGACGCGGACAAGAGCATCTCCGTCAGCAAGCCGGAGCTGATCACTTATCTGAGTGCGGGCGCGAGTTGAAACAACGAGATTTCCCGTCATGACGACAGGAAAATACTACCCCTAACGGGTCGCGTCGCGAGGCGGCATGGAACGAAGGCCATGCCGCCTCCTTTTTGCGATGCGGGTCAGCCGCGCTTCTTGTTGGCGTAGAGCAAGGCCGCCACGATGGCGGCCGATCCGACCCCCACGGCGGTCCCCACCCAGACACCCTTGCCGCCGGATTTTCGCGCGGCGGGGGTCTGGCTGGATGGGTTGCCGACTTCGGGGTTCTGGGCGCCCGGCTCGGGCGCGTCTTGGGTGGGCTTCGTCATGATGCAGGGAACCTATGCAACAAAGTTCCAATCATCAATAGTCAGGCAATGTCTGCCGCGAATCCGCACAAGCGTTGCCTTTTCCGCACCTCCTTGCCGAAGGGAAAAATGCCTGGTTACGGGCAAGTGTTCCGTGCATGAACGCAGCAGCGCAAAGGAAACCCTCCATCGCGCATGCAGGTGGGAAATAGGACGAAGCGCTTCCGAACTGCGCCAAAATGGCCTAAGCTATTCTCATTTAGCCGCTTGAGGACATGCCGATGCAATTCCTGCGGACTGCCTTCTGGGTCGTCATCGCCGTAGCCCTCGCCTTTTTCTGCATGGCGAATTATGTGCCCGTTACCGTTCGCCTCTGGGGCGACATGGTTATGGAAACCAAATTGCCCGTCTTGCTGGTGGGCGCCTTCCTGATGGGCGCGCTCCCCTTCTGGATCATGGCGCGCGCCACGCGCTGGAGCATGAAGCGCAAGCTGGAAAGCACCGAACGCGCGCTGGTCGCGGCCACCACGGTCAGCGCTCCTGCGCCAACGCCCGTCATCACCACCGAAAGTGCTCCAGCACTCGCCCCTTCCCTCTCCTCAACAGGAACAGCATGAGCAGTCCTATCTATGTCGCCATCGATACGCCCGACCTGACCAAGGCCCAGGATTTGGCCCGAAGGGTACGCGGCCATGTCGGCGGCTTGAAGCTAGGGCTCGAATTTTTCTGCGCGCATGGCCATCATGGCGTCAGGGAAATGATGAAGTTCGACCTTCCGATCTTCCTCGACCTGAAGCTGCACGACATTCCCAATACGGTGGCCAAGGCGGTGCAGGCGCTGCACGGTCTGGAACCGGCGATCCTGACGGTTCATGCCGCGGGCGGCCGGGCGATGCTGGAGGATGCGAAGGCGGCGGCGGGCGTGAATACGAAAGTCGTGGCCGTCACCGTTCTGACCAGCCTGGACAATGGCGACCTGATCGACATCGGCGTCGGCGGAAAGGCCGAAGATCAAGTGACGCGGCTCGCTGATCTGGCGCGTAGCGCTGGCCTCGACGGCATAGTCTGCTCCGGCGATGAGGTTGCGCTGGCCAAGCGCGCATGGCCCGACGGCTATTTCGTGGTGCCGGGCGTGCGCCCCGCAGGTGGCGCTATGGGCGATCAGAAGCGCGCCGTTACGCCACGCGAAGCGCTGGACCGGGGAGCCTCAATCCTTGTCGTCGGCAGGCCGATCAGCCTTGCGGAAAATCCCGACCTCGCCGTCCGGGAAATCGAAGCCACACTGTAAAGTGAGAGAGAGGGGACCGGCATGCGCCAATCCCCTCGCTGCAAAATCAGAAGCGCCAGCCCAAGCTAGCGACCACCTGATGGCGGTCCGTGTCGATGTCGAACTCGCTGCTCGTGGCGCCGTCCATGAAGTCGATATGGGCGCTATCATATTTGGAATAGCGATATTCCACCTTGGCGAACGTGTTCTGATTAAGCGCGCGTTCCACGCCGCCGCCAACGCGCCAGCCGTCGAGCTTGAACGAAGTGTCGGTCGTCTCGTCGGTATCGCCCGCCAGCACGTTCAGCTTCGTATTGGTGTAACCGCCCTTCACGTAAACCAGCGTGTTCGGGCTGGCGAGGATACCAGCGCGCGCGCCGATATACAGGTCGCGGCCCTGGCTGACGCGGCCAAAGCCGAACTGATCGGTGAAAGCGTTACGGTCGCTCTTTGCGGTGGAATCGGTGAACTCACCTTCAACGCCCACGACGGCGCTGCCGAGGTTCACGTCATACCCCGCGCCGACGCCATAGAGCAGGCCGTCGATCGACTCGTCGTCCCGGTCATTGTCGTTATCGACGCTGCTCCCGGCGCCGACATGGTCATAGCCCAATATCGCTTCGACGCGGGGGCCGGTAAAAGTGGAGCCGGCGTCCTGCGCCAGCGCCGGGCTCGCCACGGCCGAACCGGCCAGAAAAGTTGCGGCCATTATCTTTCGCATATCGGATACTCCGTTCATCAAACTGTCTCCCAACGGGGAGGACAGGGAAGTCACGGGAGCGCCGATAGGTTGCATTAACCACAGATAAACAGCGGAAAATGTTGTATAAATATCACGGTTATCGCGACGAGAAGGTTTAATAATCCTTCGAAATGCGGACATTCGCGCTCTGACGACCAAGCGTCGAGATAGCTCCCAACAGCGAGAGCCAGCGCGTTACCTGATATTCGATCCGCGTGGCGGAATAGCCCTGACCATCGGTGATCAGTTCGACATAGGTCTTGCGCGTCAGATATTTGCCCGCCGCGATCGACGTGCCCTGCCCCTGTGTCGGATCGGCGGCGATGATCCGCAAGCGGTCGAGACCCGCAGCCTTGCGCACCGCGTTTATCGGATCGAGCCCGCCGCCGCCCTGCAACGATCCCACGGCGGACGCCAGCTGAAGCGCCTCGGGCGCGGAAAGATTGGTGATCGACGTTCCGAAAAGAATGCGGGACAGAAGCTCGTCCTGCGGCAAGGCGGGCACGCTGGTGAAGCTGATGTCCGGCTTGAGCCCGGTGCCGCCGACATGGATAGTGGCGGTGAGGTCGTTCACATCCGCTTCGGCGTCGATGTCCAACGTGGGGTTGACCGGCGTGCGTCCATCAAACTGGATCTTGCCTTCGCGCAGTTCGAACCGGCGGCCGGCGAAGGTATAGCCCCCGCGCACCAGCTGCGCCGTGCCTGAAATGGCGGGGCTGGCGACATTGCCGCCAATGTCGAGATCGGCGCGCCATTCGCTGTCCAGGCCAAGCCCCGTGACAGTCAGCCGGTTGCGCGCACGCGCCTTTATCGCCAGCGCCCAGGGGACATTCCTGCGCGGCTGCTCGATCTTTTCGCCGTTGCGGTTGATCTCGATGACGCGCAGTTCCGGAATTTGCGCGACCGCCGCAGCACGTCCCAGCGTGAAGCGGCTGCGGTTGAGGATCAGGTCGCCGCCGATCGTGCCACCGACGCCGTCCGACCGCAGGGTGATCGGCCCCGTGACGACCGCTGCGATGTCATCGCGTTCAAGCAGCGCCGCATTTTCCGCCTGCAAACGCAGGTCCATGCCCACGCCGGCGATGCCCGCAAAGGTGAAGCTGCCCTCGCCCGTCACCGATCCGCCATTTTGGGCGGTGGCCGCGAAGCTGGTCATGACGAGTTGCGCGCCGGAGAAGCGACCGCGCGCCTTGACGCCATGCAGACGCATGCCGGTGACAGCGCTGTTGATCGACGCGTTATCGGTCGCGAGCGAGCCGGCAATGACCGGAGCGCCCAGCGTCCCCCTTGCGTCGGCGGATACGCTGACCGGTCCGGAAATATCCACGATCTCCACGCCCGTCAGTCGCCAGAGCGTGTCCGCCGTCCCCCCGAAGCGTAGTTGCGCAAACAGCGGCGCGCGATTGAGCCGCTCCACCAGCCCGCCTCCCGTGCCGAGCGGCGTCAGCAGAGCCTGGACGCGGCCGATCGTCTGGCCATCGGCCATGAAGACCATGCGGGTTGCGAGACGATCCTGGGAGAGCACGAGATTGACGCCCGCATCGACCGGACGCGAACTCAGCGAGAGGCCGGATCGGGTGAGGCCGCGCACGCGCAGTTCCGCTCTGCCCGTCGGCATGCCGCCGCGAGTGTGCACATAGCTGAGCGAACCCGTGGCCGCGCCCCCTAGTCCCAGATCGTCAGAGGCGATGTCGAGAAGGGAAAGCGGCAGCTTCTGCACCCAACCTTCAATGCTGGTGGTCGCGCCATTCAATTCCCCGCCAAGCTGGAGCGAACCGCCCGCATAGCTGATCGTCGCGGGTGACAGACACCAACCATCCTGGCTGCGCGTGAAGAGTGCGGCGCGCGTGAGGCGGATCGGGCGCTTGTCAACGGTGCCGCTGGCCGAGAGGCGGACACGATCCGGTTCGACCTGCGCTTCGCCCTGAAGATCGAACAGGCGGCCCCGCTGGCCCGACAGGCTGGCGCGCACCGTGCCTCGCCCACCCACCAGTTCCGCATTGGCGGCCATTCGCCCCACCGAGACGCCCCCTATTTGCAAGCCGCGCGCCTGCAATGCGCCTTTGACCGAAGTGCCCGATGGATCGAGCAGAATCGCCGCGTCCAGCTTGCCGCGTCGAACCGCGATGGTCGCAGGCCCCTCAAAACGGGCATCGGCGGCGTCCAGTTTCAGGACCAGCTGCTGGACGCCATTGACGGGCGTAAAGGCGATGCTGCCTGTCACCGGCCCCGTGGTATCAAGCCGTCCGTCGAGACCGCCAGTCACCGGGCGCAGGTCGCCGCTGGCGATGACGTTGGACACCGCGAGACGCGCCACCCGAACCACGGTCTGGCCTCCGGGCGGCAACAGGATCGCGCCGTCGCCAGTGAAGGGCCCGAGCGTCGATCCTCCCTGCGCGGTAAAGCTGTAGCCCGTCCCGTCGGGGACCAGATGCGCCCGCACATCCGTCGCGCCCAGCGCGTCGAGCGGTCGCTGGAGCAGCAGGTCGATGGTTGGCCGCTCGATCAGACCGTCGAGCGTCAGTTGCAAGGGGCCATATTGCTTGTGGCGCCCGCTTCCTTCAAAATGGAAAGTGCGGTCACGCCGACGATAGCCATTGGCTTCCAGCGTGAGCAGCGGGGCCTCCACCCGCAAATTGGTGAAGGCGAGTTGCCCGTCGGGATGCAACGACAAGCCGCTCCGCAAGATCGGCAACCCGCCGCCAAGCGAGCGCAGGAAACTGTTGTCGAGCCGCCGCAGCCGCGCCATCGCGTTGCCGCTCAGACTGAATGCTCCCTTGGGGCCAGGCAGCGCCCTCAATTTGGAAGTCAGGTCGATTATGCCAAGCCCGCGCACAGCGAGGCCCCGGATCTGGCCATCCAGTCCAAAGTCGTAACGGCCGCTCTTGAGGTCCGCCAGCATGACCAGCTTGGCGTTCAGCTTGTTCGAGCGGACCGCCATCGGATTGCTGATGATCTGCTGCCCGTTCATCTGCAACACGCCGTCCAGCACGAAATTGCGGACGATGCCTTCGACCAGTTCGCCCTGCCCATCCAGCCTACGCGCACGCAAATGAACCGGGATGAGCGTCGGTCCGTCCTTCGCCTTGCGGCCTTTGCCGTCGGCCCGAACATCGTGGATGATCGTGCGGTCGAAGGCGAGCTGCCTGGCGCTCAACAAATATTCGTAGCCAAAGGCTGCGAGCGGGCCGTCCACGCGAATACGCGCGGCGATGTCGCGGCCATGCATGGATTTGAGCAGCGCCTGCGGCCGGGCGAGCTTCACGTCGACCAGCAGATTGTCGAACGCGTTATTGCGAAGGTCGATCGCCCCCTTGGCGCTGAGCAGGACCGCCGGGGACCGCAGCGACAATGCGCCGTCGATCACACGATTGTTCAGCGATCCTTTGGCCTGCAACGCAAGGCGGGGAGAAAAGAGACGTTTGGCGAGGCCGCGATCGGCCTGCGCGAACATCTCGATGGAACCCGTCGCCGAATAGGTCCCGCTGCGCGCCGCCAGCGCGAGGTCCACGGCGGGATCTCCATCCAGCGTGGCCGCCAGCCGCCCATCCCATCGGGTCCAGCTGCCCTTGCCGTGAATGCGCAGGTTCGCGTCCTGCCGCAATCCCGCCATTGCCGCCAGCACGCCGCCCGCAGGAGCATTCACGGTGGCGTCCAGGTCGAACCGATCATCGTCCGGCCTGCTGTCGAGAGCGAGGTTGAGCGCATCCTGGCCATCAAGCGCCCGGGCGGAGAGGTCGATAACCGCGCGACCGCCGCGAATATCGGCATCCCCCAAGATGGTCGCATGCTGGACGCGGCCCGTGACGCCCTTGTCGATCGTCAGGCGGCCGACCGATAACTGCATCAGGCGGATGTCGAAGCCGGGAAGGATCGGCCCTTCCCGTCGGCTGGGATTCAGCCGAGGCAGCTTGTGCAGCGTCGCCGCCGGGATCGCCAGCCGATCAATATCGAGCCGGTTGGACAGCCAGGCGAAGGGCCACCAATCCAGCTCCACGCGCGGCGCGTCGAGGAACGCGCCTTTGGGATCGGACAGGGTAAGGCCATGCAGAACGGCGCGGCGATAGATGCTGCCGTCGATATGATCGACATGGATACGCAAACCGGAAGGCGGGCTGACCCTGGCGATGCGCGACACGAGAAAACGGTGACCGGACGATGTGTCGAGCCAGGCCAACGCGCCTGCGACGATGACCAGCAGCGCGGCCAGAGTCCCCACCGCCCAGCGCTGCCAAGGGCCATCCCAGGCGCGGTGGCGGCGCGGCCGAACGCCTTCGGACGGACCTTCCGCCATTAGAAAGCCTGCCCCAGCGACACGTAGACGGCGACCTTGGGATCGCCCTTTTGCGGATTGAGCGGCGTGCCGACATCGATCCGTATGGGGCCGAAGTTGCTGTAATAGCGCAGCCCCATACCCGCGCCGATGCGCAGATCGTGGAAACGCGGCACGAAGCTGGTCGAGATATTGCCCGCGTCTATGAACGGCACCACGCCGAAATTGCCAAAACGCACACGCGACTCCAGCGAAAATTCGGCCAGGCTCTTGCCCCCAATCGGATCATTGTTGCCGTCGCGCGGACCGATCGCCTGATAGGCATATCCCCGCACCGACGCCCCGCCCCCCGCATAGAAGCGCCGGGAGGGCGCGATGCGATCAACGGTCGAGCCCAAAATGGTGCCCAGACGCGCCCGCGCGGCGACAACCACCTTGTCGCTCACCGGCTGATAGATGCTGCCGTCAAGCTGAACGCGGGCATAGCCGAACGGGCTGTTCTGGAACGACAGTTCGGGACTGATGCGACCGCCGAGCCGGAAACCATTGCTGGGGTTCAGCAGGTCGTCGCTGCCGTCATAAGTGAGGCTCAGCGGAACCGCGCCGATCAGGAAGGTGCGACGATTGCCGCCGCTGAACGCGTCCTTTTCATCCGATGCGATGAGTTCGCCGCCGACGCGCCAGACCCACTTCTTCTGGAACAGGATGTTCGTTTGCCGTTCCAGCGAACCCGACAATGTGATGGTCCGCGCGTCATAGGCGTCCCGCTTGATGTTGCTGACCGAAACCAAGCCGGTCAGCACATTGTCGCGCTTGCGGAAATTGTTGCGACGATAGGTGAAGGAGGCGGTCTGTTCCTGCGTTCCCAACACACCGCGCACCGTAACTGCGCCTTCGGGCGGAAAGAGGTTGCGATGCTGCCAGCTGACCTCCGCGCGATAACCTTCGCCCGTGCCATAGCCCAATTCCCCCGCAATGGTGCGCAGCGGCGCGGGGCGCGCGTCGACCAGCAGGTTCACATGCTCGCCATCGCCCGCATCCTTGGGCGTCAGGCTGACGGACGACACCAGGCCGGTGGCGACGATGGCGCGGCGCAGATCCTCAACATCCGACGCCATATAGGGATCGCCCGGGTGGAAGCGGGCGATGCGCTGGACATGGCGGGCGCTGAACAATTCGTCGTCGCTGAGCAGGATCGTCCCGAACGTCCGGTAAGCGCCGGGATTGACGACGATGTCCAAATCACCCTTGCGCTCCTCATGATCGATGCGCACTTCCGGCTCACCCACGGTCGCAAAGGGATAGCCGTTTTCCGCAAGGGCCAGCGACAGCGACGCCTGCCCGGCCAGAACGGCGTCGGCGTCGACGGGATCGCCGGGTTTGACGGGAAAGGCGGCGCGCAACGTCGGCTCGCGTGTCCCCACCGCGGCCAGTCCCTCCAGATCGACGGCGGACAACAGGTAACGCGCGCCCGGCGCGATCTCGAAAGCCACGGCCAGGCGGTCGCTGCCCGGCGGCGGCGCGGCGATCGCGCTGCGGATGCGCGCGGCGTAATAGCCCTTGGCCCGCAGTAACCGATCCAGCAGTTCGCTGTCTTCCTTCATACGGCGGTTGATCTGCGCCAGATTGGCCGGCTTACCCTCTCCCTCATGCAAGGTGGACAGTTCATTGAAGCGGGTTGTGAATTGCGCATCGGCTATCTGATCAATGCCGTTGAGGGTAACCGAATATCGCCTCTCCTCGCCGGAATCCGCGAATTCCCCGACATCCTCAGCCGTCTCGACCGTCGCTTCGGCGGAAGCCTCCTGCGGTTCTTCGGGCAAGGCTTGTGCGACAGGGTCCACGGGAAGCGGACGCACAGTGTCAGGCTGCTCCATATCCGGCCAGTCCACGCCGAAATCCGGCATCGCGTCGAGCGGCTTGTCCTGATCTTCCGGCGGGACGGCCACCTGCGCATGCGTTGTCTGCGTCAGCAGCAGCAGCGGCGACGCGAAGAGAAGCCATGCGGCTTGCGGAAGGCCTGAAATGCGGCGGCGGGTCCGCAAACCGGTGTTCATATCAAGGGTCTAGCCGAAAAAGGAAATGATGCGCCAGCCCAGATGATCAGCTCATGAATGCCATCGGTCGCATCCGTGCAACCGACGAGCGTTCAGAAGGCCGTGTTCAACCGATCCATCAGGGCGCGCGCCGGACTGCTTTCCACCTGCGCGCGCGGGCGCGTCATGCGGTCCATCCGGTCCTGCAACCGAGCGACCCGATCGTAAATATCCTGGCTTCCTTCGATCAAGGCGCGCGCCGCGAACGGAAAGGTTCCAGCAACGGCCGGATCGGTGTTGGTCGCCCGGCCGAGCCGGTATTTTTCATCAGACAGGTCTGCGTCGCTAATCTCTCCGCGCTGCCAGGCCCGCTGGCTGAGCAGCCAGGCGATGATGTGCATCAGCCGGGTCGTGACCTTGAGCGATTCGCAGGCGAAGGAAACGCGGCGGAGCGGATCGCCCAGTTCCTGTTCCGTCGTTTCCCGCAGGTCGAAATAGGCGCGCGCCTCATCAGCCATCAGCATGGCTTCGAGATAGAGGCCGTCGACCAGTCGTCGATGCAGGCCACGGTCAAGGGAGACGGCGGGATACATGACCAATCAGTGACATAAATAGCCCTTCTTGTCAGGCCCGATAGGGGCGTTTCGCGCTCGATTGTCTCATTCAGGGTCGGTTGAACCGCCGTTAACCACTATATCTCCAAATCCTGTCAGGCGATGATGTCGGGGACCAACGCGTCTTCCAGCAACGCGATCTCATCGCGCAGCCGCAGCTTGCGCTTCTTCAGGCGGGCGACCTGCATCTGATCGCCCGTGCCGCTGCCGACCAGCGCCGCGATCGCGCTATCGAGATCGCGATGATCGATTCGCAGCATTTCCAGCCGTCGCATGATGTCTTCCCGGCTCACCCACACCCGCTTTCTCAGCCAATTCCAGACGGTCTCGCCCTGATAGCCCGGCGAGCCTCATCGGACCATCGCAATTTTCAATGCAAACTGTCGCAAAGCGCGAATCAGCAAAAGACAAAACAAGGGAATCGTGATTTATTCGCTCGTCCATCACCCTCATTAGGAGAATGTCATGGAAAATAGCCACATTTCAGCGCTTTCGGCCAAGCATGCAGGGCTTGATGCCAGGATTAAGGCGGAGACGAGTCGTCCCATGCCAGACGCGATCCTCGTGGCCTCGCTCAAGAAGCAGAAGCTGCGGCTGAAAGAAGAAATGTTGACGCAGAACTGAATTGCGGCACTGACAGAAAGGGCGCGGACCGGCGGTCAAACACCGATCCGGCCCTTCTGATTCCGAAAATCGAAATGGCGCAGGGACGACAGCAGGACGTCCCAGATGCTATATATAGATATAGTTATTTTTGTCCGCTATCCTGCTCTTGCCGAGCATCACCGGCTAAGTTGATGCAAACTCATGTAAGTTGAAGCAGTCTTGCTCTGCGCTCCAGCGGTTACAGACTTGCGGGCCAGTTGCGGGTCGATCTCTTGATCGAATGCGACGCCGATCTTGTCATCGCGCGCCCACACGACGCTGCCGCTGATCCGACCGATGCCGCGAAGTTCCAGCAATATTTTGGAGCCCGCCGGCACCCGCCGTTCGCAATCAGCCATCAATCCGGTGGCCGACAGGTTCCGGACACGCGCGCGTCCCAGGGGAATGCCTTCGTGCGAGTTGAGGCTGGTGAGCAGAAACAGGCTGTCCCGTGGGCCCGACCGAGTCGGCCCCCGTTCCGCCATTCCCTGTTCGCTATCCATGTCCAAACCCTTACAATGCCCCGTTATTTTCCGGAACATTGTCATGGATCCGTGGAAAAAACGTTAATCGTCGCGAGAGACCTTTTCCTGCCGCTCGTGACGCTCCTGCGCCTCGACGGTCATCGTGGCGATCGGCCGAGCCTCAAGACGACCGAGTGAAATCGGTTCGCCTGTCACTTCGCAATAGCCATATTCGCCTTCGTCGATGCGACGCAGCGCGGCGTCGATCTTGGAAATAAGCTTGCGCTGACGATCGCGGGTTCGCAGTTCGATCGACCAGTCCGTTTCGCTCGAGGCGCGGTCGTTCAGGTCGGGTTCGCGCAGCGGCTCATTCTGCAACACGGCGAGCGTGCCCTCCGCTTCGGTGAGAATCTGTTTCTTCCAATCCCACAAGCGCTGTCGAAAATATTCAAGCTGCTGAGGGTTCATAAATTCTTCGTCGGGCGAAGGACGATAGTCGGCGGGAAGTATTACAGCCGATTTCGGCGGATTTTGGCCGTCTTTATCGGAATTAAGGACCGATGCCATCTGGCTCTCCGACTCGAGAGGCCCCGGCGCTAAAAGTTCCCCGGAGCCCGTGACTTATGGTTGAGGGGGCCTAATAGCCAGCGTCGCGAGACGACACAAGCGCCCATTCGAAGATCCGCATCCTCAAACAGGCAAGCGCCCATTCGAAGATCCGCATCCTCAAACAGGAACGTCCGCGCAGGAAAATCCCATTATCCCGCGAGTCCCGCCCCTCGCTCATGGCGACCAAGCCTCATCAAGGGAAATTCACGGCCAGGCGGCGCGCCGTTCCACAATGGGACGTTAACCATAGGAATTGATGTTTGGTTAGTATTTTCCTCGACTTGAACCCGCTATTCACGGTTAACAGCATTGAAGTTAACGGTTTCTTTTGCCTTGATAGACGAAGAAACCAGCACTTTGGTCGTTACTGGAAACAACCTGTAGCCGACCATGGAGCTTTAAAAGAGATAAGAGTGGACCCCTATGTCGGTACGGATGGCACTGGCTAAATTATGCGCCTGCACCTGCGGAGGGGCGCTCATTGGCGGCGGCGCGGTTCACGTTGCTGAAAGCGCGCGACCTGCGGTGGTCCACAGCACCAAGAGCGTGAAGGCAGCGCCGAGGAAGCGCTATGCCGTCCAGACGGTGAAGCGCAAGGTCGTGAAGACGGTGACGTCCTGCGCTCCGCAAACAGTGACGGTGACGACGCAGTCTCCGCCCATTCCCCTGCCGGCTGCGGAAATGCCGGTGATGTCGGGCGGCGGGGCCGCGCCGATCGTGATGGCGGGCGGCGGCGGATTCGGCGGCGGCGGCTTTATCGGAGGATTCTTCGGCGGCAGCGGGGGCGGCAGCAGCGGCGGATCGGTGGTCATCTCATCGACCAGCAGTTCGACCGGCGGCATCAGCAGCTCGACCAGTTCAACGACGGGCGGCGTATCGACATCGACCGGTGGGGTTTCGACGTCGACGGGCGGTGTCTCGACCTCGACGGGTGGGGTGTCGACTTCGACAGGCGGCGTCTCGACCTCCACTGGAGGCGTGTCCACGTCGAGTGGCAATGTCTCGACTTCAAGCGGCAACGTCACCAGCAGCTCGTCCAGCTCGAGTTCCAGCTCAAGCTCAAGCTCTTCCTCCTCATCCTCCAGCTCGTCCTCCAGCAGTTCGGGCGGCAAGCCTCATGGATCGAGCGGGAGCAGCGGCGGCAGTTCTTCCAGTTCCTCCGGCGGCTCCTCCTCCAGTTCATCGGGCGGATCGTCGAGCTTCGGAACCACCAGCTCGTCGTCTTCCTCCTCCTCTTCGTCTTCTTCCAGCAGTTCGTCGTCGAGCAGCTCGGGCGGCACGTCCAGCAGCAGCGGCGGCACGGACGTCCCCGCCCCGCCGATGGTCCTGCTCTTTGGCGCAGCCGCAGCGGCGCTGGTGGCCCGACGCCGCTACGCCGAACGGAAGGCGCAAGGCACGGCCTGATCCAGGGTCAGGGAATGAAAGAAGGGCGGCCTCACTGGGCCGCCCTTTTTCGTTCAAGGCTGGCGACAAAGTCATCAACTCTGCGCAATGATCCGCTCGATTTCCGGAACCGGGTGATTGGCCAGATCCTTGGCGATCTCTCCCACGAGGCGGCTCTGCACCTCCTTGTGATAATGTTTGCGCATTTCGCCCAGTGCGCCCGGAGGGGCGACGACGATCAGCTTTTCGAAATCATTGGAGAAAGCCCGGCGCTTGAGAAGCTCGGCCGCTTCCACAGCGAAGCGCGCTTCTTCCAACTCATGAAAATCGGTCCGCTCCATTGAACTGCGGTGGCTGCCTACCGAGTTGATGGCGCGCCCCGGCGCATCCGACGCCTGATCGCGGTCATAAGGATTGTCCTGCAATCTCACCGTCTCCGCTTCCAGATTGGGAAGGTTCCGATCGCCCTTGTTTCGGAAAAGCAACATCTTGCGCCCATCGGCAACCAGCACCATTGCACCATGATCGATCCACATCATCTGGTTCCTTTCCTTAGTTCTTGCCCTATCAACGGACGACGCCGCGCAGGGTTGCGCGGCTGAGCGCAGAACGGCATAGGGCTGGCCCATGCATGACATCCGCTTCATCCGCGAAAACCCTGCAACTTTCGACGCTGGCCTGGCCCGGCGCGGCGCCGCACCGCTGAGCGCCGAGATACTGACGCTCGACGAGCGTAGTCGTGCGATCAAGACGAAGCTTCAGCAAAACCAAGCTCAGGCCAATACGGCTGCTAAGTCGATCGGGCTAGCCATCGGGGCCAAGGATTTAGCCAAAGCCGAGACGCTAAAAATCGAGGTCGGAACGATCAAGCGCGAAATGCCGTCGCTTGAAACTGAGGACCGCCAGATCAGCGAGGCGCTGACCACGATTCTGGCGGCCATACCCAATCTGCCAGCCGAAGATGTGCCGGATGGCGAGGATGAGGCGGCCAATGTCGAGATAAGCCGCTGGGGCGAACCACGGCAGTTCACCTTCACGCCGCAGGATCACGCCGATTTCGGTCCCGCGCTGGGGCTGGACTTCGAGGGCGGCGCAGCGCTGTCGGGCGCACGCTTCACAGCGTTGCGCGGGCAGATGGCGCGACTGCACCGGGCGCTCGCCCAGTTCATGCTCGACCGTCAGTCGGGCGAGAACGGCTATGAGGAAGTCAACCCGCCGCTGCTGGTTCGGGATGAAGCGCTGTTCGGCACCGGCCAGCTGCCCAAGTTCGCCGATGACCTTTTCCGGACGACCGACGGGCGCTGGCTGATCCCCACCGCCGAAGTCAGCCTGACCAATCTGGTGCGTGAACAGATCGTGGCGACAGATAGCCTGCCGCTGCGCTTCACCGCCCTCACCCCCTGCTTCCGGTCGGAGGCGGGTTCGGCGGGCCGCGACACGCGCGGGTTCATCCGCCAGCATCAGTTCGAAAAGGTCGAACTGGTCGCCATCTGCAAGCCGGAAGAATCCGAAGCTGAGCATGAACGCATGTGCGCCGCCGCAGAGGGCATCCTCCAGGCGCTGGACCTGCCCTATCGCAAGATGCTGCTGTGCACCGGCGACATGGGCTTTGGCGCGCGCAAGACGTGGGACCTGGAGGTCTGGCTGCCAAGCCAGCAAACCTATCGCGAGATCAGCTCGATCTCCAACTGCGGCGATTTTCAGGCCCGGCGGATGAACGCGCGTTACAAGCCGGAGGGCGAGAAGCAGACGCGCTTCCTGCATACTCTCAATGGATCGGGTCTGGCCGTGGGCCGCACTCTTGTCGCGGTGCTGGAAAATTATCAGCAGGAGGACGGCAGCGTCATCGTTCCTGAAATATTGGCCCCCTATATGGGCGGGGTGACCCGGCTCCAGCCCCAAACGCGATAGGACGACATGCGCATCCTCCTCACCAATGACGACGGCGTTCATGCTCCGGGGCTTGAGGTGCTGGAGGAGATCGCCCGGACGCTGTCCGACGACATCTGGATTGTCGCGCCGACGGAGGAGCAGTCCGGCGCAGGTCACAGCCTTACGCTCACCCGTCCGTTGCGGATACGGGAGCATGGCCCCCGGCGTTACAGCGTCACCGGCACGCCCACCGACGCGGTGATGATGGCGGTCGGCCACCTGATGAAGGATTGCAAGCCGGACCTCATTCTGTCGGGCGTGAACCGGGGCGCCAATCTGGCCGAGGACGTTACCTATTCGGGCACGGTTGCGGCGGCCATGGAGGGCGCGATTTCAGGCGTGAAGTCGATCGCCCTCAGCCAGGTCTATGCGCGTGAGGGCATGGGCGACGCGGTGCCCTTCGCCGCCGCGCGGGCTTGGGGAGAAAGGGTGCTCCGCCCACTCATCGCCATGCCGGCCAGTCCGCGCATGCTGTTCAACGTCAATTTCCCGGCCATCGAACCGGAGGCGGTGAAGGGCATCCGCGTCGTGCGGCAGGGCTTTCACGATGTCGACCGGACGCGGATCATCGAAGGAACCGATCCGCGCGGCTATCGCTATTACTGGTTCGGCCTGGGCAGCAGTTCGGCGGTTCCCGAAGGAAGCGACCTTGCAGCCATAGCCGAAGGCTATGTGACGGTGACCCCGCTTCATTATGACCTGACGCAGGACAGCGCGCTGAGGGCGACGGCGCAGATATTCGGTCTCTGACCGCCCGCGCGGGGCGCTGATCAGCGCGCGGAGGCCAAGCCGCTATTGGCCCACAACGCCTCGGCCAATGGATATAGTTCTTGATTCTCGCGCCGGATACGTTGGCCCAGCGCGGCGAACAGCTCCGTCACTTCCCTGGCAAAGCGCTGCGGTTCAGCCATCAACGCATCGACGGAACTCCAGCGGGTGGTGACATCGGCATAATAGGCGCTGATCGGGCCCATTTCCTTGAAGAAGCGCTGCGCTACTTCGGCGACGTCGCCCGTTTCGACCGCCATCAACTGGGGATAGAGCAACCGATCTTCCTGCGCGAAATGGATATGCAGCAGCCCGGTGAGCCGGGCGAGCGAAAGGGTGAGCGCGTAAGCGTCCTCGCGCCGGGGAGCATCCGCGAAACGCGCCGCATTCCTTCCCGTTTCCTGGGCAATCGCCATGGCCGCGTCATGTTGTCTACGCAGAACGCTGGTCCTGGTCGCTATCGTCATTCACTTCCCCTTTCGATATCCTCATCCTTAACCCAGATTGATTAACGGCCGATGCATAAGGCGCGGTTTTCAGGCCATAAATGCGGATTTCCGCGTCCCCCGTGACATTTGGCGCGAAAATCCCTATGTGCGCCCTGATCATGGCAACTAAAATACCCGAACCGCCGAAGGTCGGCATGGTGTCGCTGGGCTGTCCCAAGGCGCTGGTCGACAGCGAACGCATCCTGACCAAATTGCGGTCCGACGGCTATCAGATGTCCGCAGACTATGCCGGCGCGGACGTCGTGCTGGTGAACACTTGCGGCTTTCTCGACTCGGCGAAGGAAGAATCGCTGGAGGCCATTGGCGAGGCGATCGCGGAAAATGGCCGTGTCATCGTCACCGGCTGCATGGGCAATGAAGCGGAACTGATTCGCCAAAAATTCCCGCAGGTGCTGGCCGTCACCGGCGCGCATCAATATGAGGCGGTGGTCAATGCGGTGCATGAAGCATCGCCGCCGGTCCCCAACGCCTTTGTCGACCTGGTGCCCGAAGGCGGGCTGAAACTGACGCCGCGCCATTACAGCTATCTGAAGATTTCGGAAGGCTGCAACCATCGCTGCTCCTTCTGCATCATCCCTTCGATCCGGGGCGACCTGGTGTCGCGGCGCATCGACGCCGTGCTCCGCGAAGCGGAAAAGCTGGTGCATGCCGGCACGAAGGAACTGCTGATCATCAGCCAGGATACGTCAGCTTATGGCGTCGATACCCGGCACGAGGCGCGCAGCTGGAAAGGCCGGGAGGTGCGTGCGCACATGACCGATCTGGCGCGCGAACTGGGGCAGTTGCGCATGGCGGACGGAACGCCGCCATGGGTCCGGCTGCATTATGTCTATCCCTATCCGCATGTGGATCAGGTCATCCCGCTGATGGCCGACGGATTGCTGACGCCCTATCTCGACATTCCTTTCCAGCATGCATCCCCCAATGTGCTGAAGGCGATGAAGCGGCCAGCCAATGAAGCCAAGGTGCTCGATCGCATCCGGAAATGGCGGGACATCTGCCCGGACATCACGATCCGGTCTTCCTTCGTCGTCGGTTTTCCCGGCGAGACGGAGCAGGACTTCCAATATCTCCTCGACTGGCTGGACGAAGCGCAGTTGGACCGCGTCGGGGCTTTCCGCTTCGAGCCCGTGGAGGGCGCGGCGGCCAATGAACTGCCCGGCGCCGTGCCGGAGGAGCTGAAGGAAGAGCGTTACCAGCGGATCATGGAAAAGACCGCCGCCATCAGCGCAGCGAAGCTCGCCGCGAAGGTGGGCCGTGTCATGCCCGTCATTCTGGACGAGGTCGGCGAAGCGGACGAGGACGGTTCCATAGGCGCAACCGCGCGCAGCCAGGCCGACGCGCCGGAGATCGACGGCAATGTCTTCCTGCGGGATGTCGGTGAGGGACGTAAGCAGGGCGATATCTTCGACGTGCTGATTGAAGACGCCGACGAGCACGATCTCTACGGCGTGCCGGTCAGCGCCTAAAGCAGGAAGCGTTAAATCGGGATCACCCACCTCCGTTCGGGCTGAGCCTGTCGAAGCCCCGCTTCCTTGAAGAGAAGAAAGGCCCTTCGACAAGCTCAGGGCGAACGGGAGGGAAATTGATCCCGATTTAACACACGATGCTCTAAGTCTCTCCGTCAGCCGCTGACGAAGGCGTCCTGACATTCGGTCTTGATCGCCCGGCGCATGGCTGCGTCAACGGGCAGCAGCACCTCATAGCTCCCCTCGGCATAGGGCCCCGCGCTATAGGGGCCTATGACGACGGTTACGCCGTCGATCAGCTTTCCGTCTGTCGATCTGGGCGTCAGCACTTCCTTCATCGGGTCGATGCATTCCGAGAAAGGATCATCGCCGCGCGCGACCGGCACGCCGCGTTTTTTGGCGCGCGCCTTGTCCAGCCCGGCGCAGAAGCGATCATGAATGGCTGTCGCAAAAGCCGCCGGTGAGGTCATGACCGCCTCCAGGCTGGTCTCTCGCTGACGCGCCTTGTCCCACAGCAACGCATTATAGCCGGTCATCCCGTGCGCCCCGCCGGTATAGCTGTAGGTCGAAGACTGGAGCGCAAGGAAGCGCGGCGTATTCGCGGTGACAGTCCAACGCTTTTCCAGGCTGTGGGCGTGAAAGGGAAAGTCCGATTGC